>WQYG01000095.1 GCA_009781395.1 Candidatus Bathycorpusculum sp.
TCAGGTATTTCTATCGTTAAGGCATGATAGATTCAGTATTTTTTGGATGCCTAAACAGCTCAAACAGTAATGAAAAACCCCACTTCAAAGCTTGTATGCTACTTATGGATACATGGTTTTTTTAAAAAAATGTATTCTGAAAATATTTGTGTAAACTAGATTAAATAAATAAATAAAAACAGGGGTTTTTTTAAAAAGGGTGGTGGTTTTATATTAGGTAGAATCCGATGCCTATGCCGATTAATGCCAGTATAGCTGCAATTATTATAAAGATTATCACTGCAACGATGCTTATTATCACTGCTTTTATCCATCCACAGTTAAAGAAATGCTTCACTAGCCCTAGAAGAATTACCATTAGAATTACCGAGGCAATAATTCCTTCCCAGAGAAAATAGCCAAATACTGCGCTAACTATTGTTCCAAGTGTAACAATCCATAATGCATCAGTGAATTTTGCTTTATTTTTACCCGCTAGTAATATGCCTGACAACCATAGAGCTGGAGCGATGATGACAATGTTTATGATTATGTTGATAATTAATCCCAATATTGCTGAATCCACGTTCATGTTCCTCCAAACTAAAAAGCTTAAAATCGGTTAAAAACCTTACTATACCCTCATCGCTCTATATTTGCAAAATCTACATAGAATATAGTTAAAAGTTATTGAAAAAGAAGAAGGTGGGTTAGAAGCGGAATTTGCCTTTCTTGGTAGAAATGTCTGTACCAAACTCTTTTGCTAACTGTTCCAGCAATATCCGCTGTTGACTTGTAAGTTTTTCAGGAACAACTATTCCAAGTCTTACAATCAAGTCCCCTTTATTATAACCCCGCATTCTTGGCATACCCTGACCTTTAACACGGACAACTTCACCCGGTTGTGTTCCCGGATGAACTTTAACTATAGCAGGACCTTCCAAAGTTGGCACTGAAATCTCAGCTCCCAACGCTGCTTGAGGGAATGTTATCATTTCCACACGGTACAAATCATCCCCGTCACGAACAAACAGCTGATGGGGTAACACGTGAACTATAACATAAAGATCCCCCGGTTCTCCTCCGTTGACAACCATTTCACCCTCCCCTCGAAGACGCAAACGAGAACCATCCTCAATACCTATGGGAATTTTTACAGAAATTTTCCGTTTCCTATGAGCAAGCCCTGAACCATTACAACTACTGCATGGCGTTTCAACATGCTTCCCTCTCCCTCTACACTGCGAACAATCCTGAATGAGAACAACAAACCCATGTCTATTTTGAACTTTACCTGCACCATTACATCTAGGACACATTGTCACCTTTGTACCCGGTTTAGCACCTGAACCTTTACACGTATCACACCTCTCAGTTCTTGGAACCTGAATTTCTTTCTCTACCCCTCTTGCAGCCTCTTCTAAGGTGATTTCTAGATTGTAACCTATATCCTGACCCCTATTAGCCCGCTCATAACCCCCACCTCCAAAACCTGATCCACCAAAAAATGTACGAAACAAATCCCCAAAACCCATATCACGAAAGATAGAGTCAAAATCTGCTCCTCTAAAAATATCTTCACGACTATACTGCTGATCAAAACCTGCATGTCCAAGATGATCATATTGCACCCTCTTTTGGGCATCACTTAACACTGCATAAGCTTCGCTAATTTCTTTAAATTTATCTTCTGCTCCAGCCTCTTTATTACGATCAGGATGATACTGCATTGCCAATTTACGATAGGCATTTTTAAGCTGATCGCTTGTTGCGTTTTTCTCAACGCCTAAAACTTCATAGTAGTCTCTTTTCTGAGCCATCTTTGATCTTTCCGTTAAATGATTATTTTAAACTCTCAGTGTAGCACAGGGCTCAAATTTATATGATTTCCCTGGGCACTTGTTTTCTAAACGAGCCTAAGATTTTGGCTAATCCCAAATTTTTCTCTGTAACTCGCTTATTTCTTGCTTTAAACATTTTCTTCCCTTTCTATATTTGAAATGAAATTAAAAAGAAAAAAAGTTGGTTATTAATTTACTTTATAGTCTTCTGCGTCTACAACAGGTGGTTCGTCACTGTTAGCGCTTGGATTTGTCTCACCTGTTGGTGGAGGGGTTGTTGGTCCTGTTTGTCCTTGGGCGTCTGTTGTTGTTTGTTGTTGTTTTGCTGCTTCTGCTGCGGCTTGTTGGTAGATTTTGGTTCCAACGTCTTGTAGTACTTTTTGGAGTTCATCTGATTTGGTTTTAATTTGTGTCATGTCGTTGCTTGCAAGTGCGTTTTTAAGTTCTGTTATAGCAGTATCGATTTTGGTGTTTTCTTCGCTTGATAGTTTATCTGCGAGGTCTTGTTTTGTGCGTTCTGCGGTGTATACAAGGCTGTCTGCGGTGTTGCGTGTTTCTGCTTCTTCTTTCTTTTTCTTGTCTGCTTCGGCGAATTGTTCGGCGTCTTTGATTAGACGTTCTTTTTCTTCGGTGCTTAGTTTTGTTGAGGCGGTGATTGTGATTTTTGATTCTTTTCCTGTTCCGCGGTCTTTGGCGGTTACATTTAGGATGCCGTTTGCGTCAATGTCAAAGGTTACCTCTATTTGTGGGACTCCTCTTGGTGCGGGTGGTAGGTCTACTAGGTTAAACATTCCAAGGGAGACGTTGTCTGAGGACATGGCGCGTTCGCCTTGTAGTACGTGTATGGTGACTGCTGTTTGAAAGTCTGCTGCGGTGGTGAAGACTTGACTGTGTTTTGTGGGGATGGTTGTGTTTTTGTCAATGACTTTGGTCATGACGCCGCCCATGGTTTCAACACCTAAGCTTAGGGGTGTAACGTCGAGTAGTAGTAGGTCTTTTACTTCGCCTGTAACTACTCCGCCTTGTATGGCTGCGCCGATGGCAACGCTTTCCATGGGGTCTATTCCGCGTTCGGGTGCTTTGCTTAGAATTTGTTCCACAAAGCGTTGGACTAGGGGCATTCTGGTCATGCCGCCTATGAGGATGATTTTGTCAACTTGTTGAGGGGTTAGTTTGGCATCTTCTAGGGCTTTTAGTAGGGTTGGTTTTGTTTTTTCAATGATGGGTTGTGCTATTGCTTCTAGTTTGGTTCTTGTTATGGTCATGTGAAGGTGTTTTGGTCCGGTTGCATCTGCGGTAAGGAAGGGTAGGTCAATGTCTGTGCTCATAAGGGTGGAGAGTTCAATTTTGGCTTTTTCTGCGGCATCTTTTAGTCGAGACATTGCCATTTTATCGTTGCTTACGTCTACTCCTGTTTGGCGTTTGAATTCTTCAAGAATGTATGTCATGATTGCTTTGTCAATGTCTGTGCCGCCTAATTGGGTGTCTCCGCTGGTGCTTAATACTTCAAAGACTCCTTTGCCAAAATCCATTAAGGTGACATCATGTGTTCCTCCGCCAAAGCTGAAGACTAAAATCTTCATTTCATGATCTAGTTTGTCAATGCCAAATGCAAGACATGCCGCAGTTGGTTCGTTTACAATGCGCATAACTTCTAGTCCGGCTATTTCGCCTGCATCTTTGGTTGCTTGACGTTGATTGTCATTAAAGTGTGCCGGGACTGTTATGACGGCTTTTCTGACAACTCCGCCTAAATAGGTCTCTGCGTCTTTCTTTATCTTTTGCAAGATAAAGGCGCTGATTTGTTGAGGTGTGTAGTCTTTGCCATAAATTTGAGCTTTATAATCGCTGCCCATTTTACGTTTGATTTCAAATAATGTTCCTTCAGCATTAGTAGTGGCTTGTCTTTTTGCCGGTTCACCTACCAAAAGTTGGCCATCTTTGGTGAAAGCTACAACTGAGGGGAACATTTTTCCTGCCATTGTAGGTCCTTCCGCGCTTGGAATGACTGTGGCATGTCCACCTTCAAATATAGCGGCTGCTGAATTAGTTGTTCCTAAATCGATTCCTAAAACTTTTTCACTTATTTTTTGATTACTCATACTTACTTTTCCTCCATTAACTATTATTCTTATTATTGTTGTTGATTACTTTGATTTTCTGTTTTTATTTTGTTTTTAACTGAAACTTTTACTATACTTGGACGAATCACTCGTCCTTTCATGATGTAGCCTTTTCTTATAATTTGCAGGATAGTGCAGTCTTCGCAGTCTTCGCGTTCTTCGGTGAGAACTGCATTTGCCGTTGTAGGATCAAAAATTTGGCCCTCAACACAGTTCACTTCTGTAACTCCTTCTTGCTCAAGCATCTTTCTGAGTTTTTTAAGTGTCATGTCAACTCCGTCAAGCAGAGCTTTTTGAGACGTTTCTGCTTCGCATTCTTTTCCCACGTTAATTGCTAGCTCCAGCTCGTCAACTATGTCAAGAAGCGCGATTACTAGTCTTTCGTTGCTATGATTTTTAATATGCTCAGTTTCCCGCTCGAGACGACGTTTAAGATTTTCAAAGTCAGCCTGCATATACTTTAGTTTGTTTAAATAGTCTCCTGAACGCTGCTTTTCTGCTTCTAGCAAATCTTCAATTTTTACTTTTTTATTTTCAGCTTTTGGACTGGTTTCTTTTTTATCATCAACCATGTTTAGCACCTGTAAGTCGGTTTGTATGTCGTCTACTACATATTACACTATGTATCTTTTACCCGGTCTTCCTTTGGCTTTTGCCTTTGGTGGCTCAGAGAGTTGTTGCATTTGATTTTCTTGTTGCTGCTGTTGTTGAGCTATGTCCGGTAGACCTGCTTGCTCGGTTAATTTTTTAAAGATTATTTCAGCCACTTGATCGCCTATAGATTCTTCTTTTAGTTCTGAGTTGAAAGCGTGTTTTTTGAAAGATTCAATTATCTCATTTTTATTGATGATAATTTTTGGGTCTGTGTTGTCTGCCCATGCTGCGGACATGAGTTTATGTCCCAACTCTATAAAGATGTTAATCATTGTGGTGTAGTCTATGTCAAGGGGAGATTCTCCTGTGAGAAAACGTCCCTTTGTTAACAATATTTTTTTATCATTTTCCGGAGTTACAGTTAAACTTCTACGCATATATTCACCAGCATGTGAGCGACTTTACACCGCTTCACCTAAAGCAAACACATACACACACGCTTATAAACATTATCAACAAAAAACAACATTCACACAAATCCAACAAACAACCACAACAACCACAACAAACCCAACACCAAAAACACAAAAACACCAAAAACCACCCACAAACAAACCCTCAACACCCATCCAACTAACAATCACAACAAAAATAATAAAAACATCACAAAACATCCAAACTACAAAAAACAACAACAAAAACTACATTATGCAAAACATTTAGTCCTGTATATTAGGGTTTTACAAAAAAATGCATTAAATATGTGCTTTTATCTTAGCCGCAGTTAAGTCTAACTGATTATAACCAACAGTTTGCAACTCTTGATCAACCTTCATTTTCTGCCCACAATGCCTTGGAATAACATGAACATGCAAATGAAACACAACCTGATTTGCCGCCCGACCATTTTGCTGAATAACACTCACCCCATCCGCATCCAACGCCCGCACAACCGCCTTAGCCACTACTTTAGACACCTGATAAACCTTCCCAAGAAGCTCCCCAGGTATATCCAAAATACCCTCAAAATGCTCCTTAGAAACAACCAACGTATGCCCCTCACACGCAGGCCTAATATCCAGAAAAGCCATCACAAAATCATCCTCATAAACCACACTCGAAGGCGCCTGCTTTTGAACAATCTTACAAAAAACACAATTATCATCAAACTTCAAACATCTCACACTCAACCAACAAACAACACCATACCAAAGTTTAAATTTTATGGCCCAAACCAACCACCTTACATAAAAAACCGCTCTAACACAACACCACAACAATAACAAACAGAACAAAAAGAGGTGTATGCCAAACTCTTTTTAGGGTCTATAGTTTTTAACATCAAGCGTGTAAAAATTATTTCCCCCGCCATGATACACCATGTGGGCACGTTTAATGTCATAACTATCCGAAAACACACCTGAGTCAGCATAAGCCTCTACTATTTTCCCTACAAATATTGTGTGATCCCCTGTTTGAAATTGATCCTCAACAGTACATTCAATATGCGCAAGACATTCCAATATCGCAGGAGCTTTAACACGCTTACCCGGCATGGGTGTAAAGTTTGTTTTTTTGAATTTATCAAAACTTCTACCACTAAAGGTACCACAAGCCATAACACCTTGCAACTGCTCAATCGTTGGAATGTTTACAATAAACTCACCTGACTCCTCAATCAAACTATGCGAATACCTCTCAGGCGCAAGACTAATTGCAACAAGAGGCGGTTTCTGACTAGTAGGCATAGCCCAAGCCACAGTGGTTATATTTGGTTTACTTGCTTTCCCCATACACGATACAAGCACCGTATGCATCGGATGTAACAAACGATAAGCAGACCCATAATTTACCGTTACCTTCGAAGACACAACATTTTACTCCTTCAAAAAAGAAAAGATGCAATCGCCTTTTATTTCTGTTACCTTCTACTGAAAAAAAATCTTAAACAAAGAAACCCAATAATTTTGTCCCAAAGGCGCAATCACCGTAAATGGGATATGAGGTTTACATCAATTCCACTACCCACCACTCACGTTATTTGTGCACGCACATATCAGTAAAGTTTTAAATTTTTGTGACACCGTTGGCGTCCTTGATTTTTATTAGAGCACGATTTAATAATTCCAGCCAGCATAGTAATTCTAATTTAGTAGTATAGATTATGAAGTGGGTCTAATATGAGCGAATCTTTCAGAGCGCAAGTTGAGCGACGTTTGGCCAGGTTGTCACGTGAGGATGTTTGTTTTTTTGCCTGGCTATGCGCAGTACGAGCCTTACCCTTTTTAGGGACAAAAGGAAATTTTGACTATTGGCAAAGTAAAAGTAGCGATAAACGACAGAAACACTTGTTTGCGGTATTGAAAGCTATCGATGTCGTCCGAACCGACGCCTACGCCGCCGACGCCTACGCCTACGCCTACGCCTACGCCCGAACCGACGCCTACGCCGCCGACGCCTACGCCGCCGACGCCTACGCCCGAACCGCCGCCTACGCCGCCGACGCCGCCGCCTACGCCGCCGACGCCTACGCCGCCGACGCCTACGCCGCCGACGCCTACGCCGCCGACGCCGCCGCCCGAACCGCCGCCTACGCCGCCGACGCCCGAACCGCCGCCTACGCCGCCGCCGCCCGAACCGCCGCCTACGCCGCCGCCGGCACCGCCGCCTACGCCGACGCCGAAGCCGCCGCCGACGCCGCCGCCGACGCAGCAGAA
>WQYG01000096.1 GCA_009781395.1 Candidatus Bathycorpusculum sp.
ACATTTTGGGTTTTGGCATACAGCGTTATTTTGGCTTCTATGTCTACCTCGTGGCATGTTGTTCACAAATATTGCATATAGCAACCGAACTATAAAACATATTCTATATTAGGACACTGCCTAGGTCTGCTTGGTTTATTATTTGTAGGTGTTGTAGTATGTTCATTTTTTTGGCCTGTATGGGTATTGTATGCAATTATGTGTAGAGGTTAATTATAAGTTTATCATTGTATTGTCTAGTAAGATACTAGATTTCAATACGTATATATTTGATGTTTTTGTTTAAATGATAAGGCTTAAGGCAGTTAAACACTGCACAAACTATCGGCTAAATTTTCATGCGTTTGTCGTGAGTTAAAAACTTATTGAATACGGGTTCTGATAGACAAACAAATATCAAAAACTCAAAAAAAGAAAAGAGTTGTTTTGGTTGTTGTTTTATTTGGTTATTTTTTTCTAAGTGTGACGAATATGTTTATAGCAATTGCTGCAATGATTGCGATGCCCATACCGATGATGTACCATTCGTATGGTGGATTTTTTTCTGGTTCTGGTGTTACTGGTGCGTCTAGTACTGCTATTTCAGCTTTTGCATCGCTACCATAGTATGATTTTGTGCCTTCAAAGTATGCCCAGATATCATAGTCACCTTCTTTTTCAGGGGTCCATCTTATTGAAAACCTGCCACGCGAGTCACTTTCTGTTGTACCAATCTCAACCATCTCGTTATTGTTGACATCCCATGCATATACCGTAACTTCAATACCCTTCACATTCATTGGCTGTGCAAAGTTTTTGTAGGCATAAAGCATCCAATCATTCATGCTATCATCACCTACTGCTGGGACACCCTTCGGGAATCTCATTTTTAGACTATCGCTTTCAGTACCTGGTGAAACATCCATAACCGTGCCTGAAACTAGAATTGTAGTACCTGCGTTAGTTACTGCGTTAGATGATGTAACTGTCATTTCACTTGGACCTTTACCGATGGCGTAGACTTGTTGATCATAGACATCCATTGTTGCAATAACGCTGTCACCTATAATTGAACGTCCTCCCCAGTGATTCTGACGGAATGCGCCATCAATTCTCCAAATAAGCTCACCATTTGTTGCATTAAGTGCAAGATACGGTGCGCCCCTTGAGATAGGTAGTGTGGGTGAATGTACTTCGTGTCCAACGTAGACTTTACCATCTGAAATAAATTGTATGATTAGCCACCAGTTTTCGCCGTGATATGATTCATTGTATTTGTCTGTAGCTTCATACGTCCAAAGTAACTCTCCAGTCTTTACATCATAGCAGTATAAAATACCACTAGTACTTGCTGTGTAGAAATTGCCGTATGCAATGCATCCTGTGCGTGAAGCCCATGCATCTGTAGCGTATTGTGATTCTGATTCCCATAGGAATCTGCCTGTTTCTAAGCTAAAAGCATAGTTTTTTGTGTTGTCCTTTGTCCAGATAACACTTACTCCGTCATCGTGGCTATGAGCTGCCCATCCACGTGATTGAAGATCTGCCCATTCTTTGGGTGCTTGCCAAGTTCTGCTATTGTACATTGTGTATCCATTGTTTTCTGGGTCAAGGCTGATTCCTGTAAGGGTTACGCCATTTGCTGAAGTGTTGCCAAAAACGGCGCGAACTTCTGGTTGCACAGTTATTGGTGCTGCTTGCTGAGATGCACCTGCTAGAGAGCCTGTAGCTGATGCGACTGCTACGTTAACTTGGCCTGGTATGAAGGTTAATCCTGCTACTGAGACATTAAGGTCCCATCCGAGTATATCTGCGTTGTACGTTCTGCCTCGAACATTAGTTCCCCAAGCATCTGCTGTGCCATTGCGTGTGCCGTCATTTACAACGTAAGTGGCGTTCCATCGTTGTAGATACCAACGTGGGCTCGCAGCAGTTCCATAGTTTACCATTCGATATTTTAACAATTCACCACTTGGGCCATAATAGATAGTTCCACCTGGAACGCTTGTCATGTTGTAAACAAGATCGCCCGTAGCTGGATTAACTGCGTACATATTAGTTCCACTAGTAAACCAAAGATATGACCATGTACCTCGATTATTTTCACTAATGAAAGTAAGTATTTGTCCACTAGAGGGTCTATTGGCTGCTGCATTGCCAAAGTTGAAATCTTTTTCCCAGATTATTTTGCCTGTATGTAGATCAACTGCAACAACTGTTTGTTTTGGTGAGTTAGAAACATATCTGTTGAAGTATAGAACACCTGAAATGATTAAAGAATTTGCAAATTTGCCGTCATACGCTTCGCCAGTTTCGTAACCTATAGGTCCACTGTCTCCACCAGCTAACCCGCCAAAGTTATCGCCAATGGGCATACTCCATAGTATGTGTGCACTTTCAGGTGCAAAATTGTAGGGTGCGTACAAAGGAGCACCTCGTGAATCTCTGGTGATTAGCCAGCTACCCATCATGGTGTACCATTCGCGTAGTTGTGAATCAACTGGTCTTGTCCAATACTCCGTTGGAATTGAGTGACCTGGATGGTCGGGTTTCCAATAACCCTCAACTATTTGCAGGGTCATGTTTTTGCTTAGAGATGCTGCATAGTTTCTGTTGTTGTATCGTTCACCTTCAAAAGCACACCGTAGTATATAGTCTCCTGGCTCTGCAAAGGCCATTTTTCTACCGACAGTACCTGTAGACCAGGTCTTACCACTGATATTCTCGACTTTACCATTGGGATAAAAAATTTGTAAGGTTACATTCCAACCATCATTAGTGTCGCCTAAGTAGTTTATTAGACCCCAGTTAATTAGGACTGGTTGTCCAACGCCAGCAATCTTTGGAACTGCATCAACAAATGGCCAAGTGAATACGTCAGATTGTGCGTTTGCATTTGGTATTGCAAGCATTGACGTGGCAAAAGATAGTATTAGTAGTATTGCAAGCATTGAAATTAGTTTTTTATTTTTTATAACGTTCATTTTTATTCTCCATGTTAACATATATTATTTAACTGTTTTATAAAGTCAGCTTATTTTTTTACTTCTATTTTTAAAAAAATACAATATTATTCGTTTGTTTTAATGGAAGTGAGAAATGTAATGTTATATTTTAAATAAAAAAATGATATGTGGGTTTAGGTATCTCCGAGAGTATGAGTAATAACATATCAGCGCTGCAAAAGTTTTCATAAATTATAGACGCGCTAAACACATACAACAGCTGAATGTAAGTTGCTTGTGCAAATATGGATCGACATGAAATTCGTTCTGTCATAAAAAATAACCAAAAACACGGCTTATCCCTGAAATCCATTGCTTGAATTCTGTATTCCCGAAACACATCTATAGTGGTGGGTGTGATGATTGAAGTTATTTGTCAATATGGTTTTAGTTAGTACTCTTTTTACAGTGTTGAGGAGGGGGCAAAAATTGAATTTAACTTATAAATATGCTTTTGAAAATTCGTAGTTGTGTATTGCAACAGCGACTGTGCATTTTATTTTGTGTTTTTTAAAAGTAGGTTTGATGAAAATTGTGATAATTGAATTTATAAACACGATATTTTCAAGAATTTGTATTAACGTATAAAATATAGTGATGTATTGTGGGAGGATTGGTTGAAACAAAAAAATGTTGATTAGTACCCTGTTATGTTTTTGTTTTCTTATGCTGTCTTTCTATTAGTGCGCTCATCATTATAGGCATGATCATTGTGGCATCACCTTCAATCATTACACGTTTGGCTTTCTCGCTGATTTTTCCCCAACTTACCGCTTCGCGTGGTCTTGCACCACTAAGACTTCCATCCCACTCTACTGCGGTACTAATGTAAACAACATAATCTAAACCATCTTTAAACTGATTCCACCATATTGTATGATGTTTACTAATACCCCCTCCAATGATTAATGCCCCCGATTTTTCGGCATCAAACACAATGTTGTTTAGGTCATCTTCATCTTTTAACAGGTTGATACGAAAGTCTTTGTGATCTTGACTGAAAAACCAAAGCTGATAACCTACAGAACCATCCGTTATGCCTGGAACAAAAACTGGTATGTCATTTTTAGCGGCCCAATACAAAATCGAATCTTCATTGCAACAACGTAAACCGATTTCTCGACAAAGCTCTGATGTACTAAACTCTCTTTTACCTTCACTGTAGAGCGTTTTAAGCATACCTATAATTTGTTTTTCAATAACCGTCCCATAACTATCATTGGGCACTAATACGTTGCCTAAACGGTTAACTCCCTCTTGGTGAAGTTTACTATCATTCATAACAAAACTCCCCTTATAGTAGTCCCTATAACATCTGGCAACATCATGATCTAAAGTGCCACAAGTGGTAATTATGATGTCAACCATTTTACGCTTCACCAACTCTTTAATTATCCCACGCGTACCTGTGGCACAAATGTCTGCTGGAAAAGAAAGAAACTTGATACAGCCCTTGCTACTAACCATATCTTCCAAAATATTGACCCCCGTAGCAAGTTTACCTGCCGTAAAACCCCACGCAGCATCCATCTGCCCTACTAACTCATCAACTGTCAAATTCCCATTCTTAAACTCATAATCTTTAACTGGGATTTTGTGTTCAACCTTAGGCATAATTCTGTCTCCTACATGTGTATTATTAGAGAGAACTCGAAATAAATAGGTAACGAAAAAAATTAACCCTAATATTATGTTAAACAACTAATGTTTTACATGTACCTCTATCATCAGCGGTCTTTTTTCCGAAAAAGACCTTATGTTCTCAAAGAGTTAACTGGTCAAGTGTCTCAGGCATTTTTTGTTCTAAAACCGTTTTTATAGAAAGCCAGCCTCTTTCAGTTTTAATGCAGTTGTAATGTCGCCTTTAAAGTTGATTTTACCGCTAAAAAACGCTTTTTCTACACTTATTTGACCATTTACTAAATCTAGAAAATTCTCTTCTGTGGTCTTTAACGTTAATGTCGGCTCTGTTGCTATTCCTTGATTGAATTGAATGTTCTGATTTTTAATAGTTATTACCCAATCACTTGGGGTATCGCCTGTCAGATTTACCTGAATTATCACTTCTATGTCTTTTGCTTTCTCTGGTTTAAACTTGGTCAAAAGAATTGTTTCGAAAAATTCTTGCGATGTTTTTATCTCCATAGTTTTCTCAACATTTCTGGTTTATTCTCTTTTTAGGTGTTTTAAGTTTTGTCTCTTACCGAAATAGATCCTTTTCTTTTGGTCTTGTTAACTCAGTTGCTGACACATTTTCAACGCTTTGATATGCAGTATAGCCTCTAATGATTGCCGCTGGAATGCCTTCATTAGCTTGCCCCATTACAAGCTCAGCTGCAGAGGACAGCTCATCAGCGATGGCAGTTTGTTTAATGCGTAAAGTATAGCCAAAAAGATCTTTCTCGCCACGTCTGTCCCGTATGGGTTTTATTCCTGCAACACCAATTGCAACATTAATTTCACCCATTCTAAATGGTCTGCCATGGGTGTCTGAAACAATAACTGCCACATTAATGCCTGTTAAACGTTTAATTTCTGTTCTAATATTTTGTGCTGATCTATTGGGATCTTTTGGTAGGGGGACAACATTTCTCTCTCCTAAAACATTTGAGCGGTCAACCCCTGAATTGGCACTTATGGTTCCCATTTTAGTTTCTGTAATTATGCTATTTGGGCCCACTCTAACGATCTCTTTTGCTTCTCGTAGTATAATCTCAACTAAGGCTGGATCTTTATTTGTCTGTTTAGCAATTTCAAGTGCCCGCTCAGAAGGCTCTACAGTATCAAGATTAACAATATTTCCTTCGGCTTTAGAAACAAACACGTGCGTAACAACTACAACATCCCTCTCTTGTAGTTGTATGCCCTGTCTTTTTACGGTATCCACAATCAACTGACCTACATTATCTCCCTCTTTACTTAAGGGCAAACCTTCTATGGCAATAACTTGAACGGTGTTCATCAATAACTTACCTGATGTTCACTTCTGCTAAATTACAACCACAACTTAAGTCTATCTCGTCAACATAGTAAAAACTTGTAAAAACAGAACTTAATATAAAAAAGAAAAAAGAGAGACAAACGTCTCAGTGTTTGTTTTATGTGCGGAACCTTTGAAGTTTCTGCAGCATCAATTTGTCGCCTTCAGCATCACCAGCACATGTCGCAATGATGCCGTCAACGAGACCAACAAGTTTTTCTGCTTTTGCTTCAACCTCTTCCATAGTGGCTGTTACTGGCCAACCAATCACTTTGACGATTTCTTTGTTTTTCTCTGTACCCACAAGGAAGTATGCAAACAATGGCTTGTTAAGTTTCTTGCATTCTGCTGAAATCGCTTTAAGCTGCTCCAATGATGCATCATCTAATCTCATGAAATAAACAAAATCCCATGGCTGACGAACACGTTCTAGAGTGGATTCGATTGATTGTCTTGCAGATAAGAGACAGCCAAGTGGCAGATTCTTTGTTTTAACGTCATTGCGTATGAAGTCTCTTGCAACTTCTGATGATGAAAGCATCTTTATTGCTTCACCATAATGTGGCTTATCGCCCATAGTTACTGCTAAACCGTCAAGACCAACAACATCAGAAGCTAATGCTAATCCTCCAACTTCAACTGGCCCTTTATAATGCAAAATGAAGATTGGACAGACATATTTGTCAGGATATTTGTTTTTGAGAAGACAGCTTACAACAACACCGCTTGGAGCTGGAAAACCAGCTGCGCTGTCGGTAACGTTCCATCCGTCAACTAAATCTTTCAGTTCATCCGCGAGTTTTAGGAATTTACGTGTGGGAACAAATTCATTTAGTATTTTCATGGAGATTTCCTCTTTGATAAGGTAGGCAAGATAGAGTTAAAAAACTTTTGCGTAATACATCATTGAAGAGTTAACGCTTCTTATAAACCTCAAACAGTTTTTGTTACTTTCTCTTTTATGCCGAACTTACTCTTTGTGTTTTCTTCTCTTTTATGCCCTTCGACGTTCGTGAGGGAATATGTAATTAACCTCACCGTGCCTTCATAGACAATAAAAACGATAGACATGCCGTCTAATGTCTTTTTGAGAGTTTTCACCAATAGAGAGATATAGAGGTTTGTAGTAATTTTGTAAGTAAGGTTATCAATTATGGTTACGTGTAAGAAGTGTTTATCTGAAAAAGTAGTAAAAAACGGCATAATTCGAAG
>WQYG01000097.1 GCA_009781395.1 Candidatus Bathycorpusculum sp.
ATGCCATTTATCATGCCATTTGGCAAGATAAGTTTTCCTGTGCAAAAATAGTTTGTGATCTCCGATGAAGCGATAAAAGCCATTGTGTTAATTTAAAGTGAACTCCCAAAAAGTTCGGTATATACCCGTGTGGATTGGTTCAATGAAGATGCTGTGCTCTTTTTTCGTCTCCTGTACAGTTTTGATTCAGACATGACTATCACAAAAAAAGAGTTTCTAAATTTTAAATGACAGCATTTTCGTTAATTTAAATCAAGACACAACCCCTTACGTTAGTGGTAAAGCTGTATAAATTGACTCTCTCTGAAATCTTTACGTGTAAACTAGATAGTGAAGCTTACGGTTTACTAAATCAGTATCCCAACATGGTAAAATGGTGGACAGAACAAACAAAAGAACCCCCTGCAACGTTTAGTGGATTTAGAAATCACTTCTACAACGCTTGGAAAAACGCTTGGAGCAACTACAACAGCCAACACGCACAAACAAGCAGCCTAGCAGCATACAACATACTAAAACTCTCAAAAAAACAACCCATAGAAGAATTAAAGTACAGTTTTGCAATTATCAGCCCAAGAATAGTAAAAATTGAAGATGAAAAACTTGTTTTCTCAACTAAACAACCCAAAAAAGCCCACATACAACTACTCCCAAAAAACCAAACACAAAAAACCCTCCTAGAACAAACACAAAACAAGCATTGGCAAATTAACCAAATCCTCTTAACCCCCAACTGGTGCACCATACCACTCACAAGATACCTCAACCTAACCCAAGAAAAAGAAGACACCCTAATACAAAAACTCACAAAATAGCCAGTTCACATACAGATACACTGAGACTTTAAAGGTGCATAACAGTTTGCTCTTTTTAATTTTAGAATATATGGACTTTAGAGAAAAAATGAGACAAATTCAGGACGAGATCGAACCTTTAACGAATATAGCAGGATGTGGGGTAGTTATACAATTAAGTAAACACAAAGGTGTAGACTCTGTTTAAAAGTCAAAAAACCCTCTACCTCTACTGGAGGTTACGCAAATGAGCACTAACTTTGAGCAAAAAGACACAACATCAGACGAATGGGCCTACAAATTATGGACAGACAACCAAGACTGGTGTACCAAATGCAAAAACAAAAATAACAAACTCACATTTAACGACCAAACAAAAACCACCACCTGCACCCAATGCAACCACACCCAAACCTACGAAGAAAAAGACTGGAAAAACCTCCAAGCCAAACGCTACGCAATCTACCAATACATGCCCGGAAAATACTTCTTTAACAACCAAACCACAGAAGAAATATTCACCAAATACCTACGCGAACACAACCACAACGACTGGACCTCATGGATCATACATGACTACGTACTAGCACGAATGAGAGATGACAAAACAATTCAGGATAAACTACGCGATGCATCTAAACTAATTGTTGAAAAAATGGATTACGACCCCAAACCATGGCAAACACTTTTCGAAAAACTAGACGCACAAGACCCAGAAATATTTCACCAAGTGCCCCAAATCATTTACGAATACGCCGAAAAACACCTCCACACTGCAACAACAAAAGAAAACTTAACCATCACAATACAAGGTTACCTATCAAAATTATCAAGTCTATACTGCTACAACAGATGGAAAGCAGACAGAGTAGCCTGCTGGATAACAAGCGAAACCATAAAACTCTGCAACGTTGACAACTATACGATAAACTTTTACACCCAACTCTTCAACTGCGACCCCCTATTAGAAAAATTTCAAGAAGACATAATTTCAGGAAAGAACCATGCTATCGATATCAAAGACACCTACATTCAATGGGAACTCAAACAAGCTGACACCTATCTAAAACAATCATCGCCTTTTGTGGCAGTTGAAGCTGCATACTGTGCCTTAGGTGCTAAACTGGGAATCCATGAGATATGGCCATCAACAAAAAAGTTGCCCTTTGATATTCACACTGTCAAAAAAGTCACAACCCTGCTTAACGAGCCTGAATTATTTAGATTCTATGATCTGGCTACTGATTTAGATGGGGTTGATTCTGCAAAAGCATGTTACTACGCAGGGCTTTTTGTTGAAAAAGTGAAAAAGATATTGCCCGAGGTAACCTCTATTGAACAGGAACAATCAAAGCAAAATGCTTACATAACCTAATCTTTCCTGTCAAACATTTTATTCATATGCTCTTTTTTGCAGCTCGATCAAATCTAGGGGTCTGCTCATTTGTACTTTAGGTATAACATTTTGGCTTGAAGACAGTTGCTCAGTTGAAATTTTGGTATTATTATTTGTTGTTGTGTTTAGTGGGTTTTTGACTAGTTTTTCTATGGTGGGTACTTGTGTTTGTTTTATGTTTAGTGTGTTGGCGAGCCATGCGCTGGTGTTTTGGGTTTCCATATCTTTTACTGCTTGTGCGGTAAATTTTTCGTTGCTCATTAGAGGGACGAATTGGTTTTGACCATCACCCATTGTGTAGTATGCCATGTTTGCTGCTAAGGTTGGATTTCGTTTAGCTATTACGTTGCGAATTTTCACCATAGCCTGACCGTATGTTTTTTGCTCTTTTGGTGTCATCTTTACCCCTGAAGATAGTGCAAGCTGTGCTCCCAGAATTTCAGGGGAGCTATTGTGAAAAGCTCTTTCTGCCAGTAGATTGGTTTCTTGTTGTCTTTCAGATATGCCTAATTGTTTTATTCCATTGAAGATTTTGGCGTTTGCGATTGAGCCTTTTTGGGTTACTGTTCCTGTGTTAAATGTGTCTAAAGCGAATCTTGGGGAGTTGTCGAGGGCTTCAAGGTTAGGGATGTGTATGCCGTTTTGTATGGCGGATACCGTTTCTTTGTTTGTTCCCACATCGTCCCGAGCGTTTTGGTAAAAGGTCATACGTCCCTCTTTTGGTAGGTTGCCCTGGTTTTGTGCTCGTTGCCAGTTACTGTAGGCTACTTCAGGTGGCAGTGATTGTAGATGATGTTTTATTTCCTGTCCAGCCGCTCGGGGGTTTTGTATGTTTTCTGATAATTCTGGATAGTTGTTTGCAACATACCCATTATACACCTCCTCGCCTGATTTTTTGTCTAACTCGCTCATGAAAAATGCGCTTGCTTGGGGTGTTGCGGTTGGAAGAACATCGCCTGTGGAGTTCTTGTATAGGGCTGCTGTGAGGGTTGAGCCTGCTCGGTTGTTAAGGAACTCTTGGGCCGCTCCCTTTTGCATGTTCATCGAACGTGTAACTGTTAGACCCATGCCACGCATACCACCGCCCATAGAGCCTCGGCCAAATCTGCCCCCACCAATCATGCCGCCTCCTCCACCTCCAAGAAAACCAGTCACTGCCCCCGGTGCAGCACCAGATACAAATCCTTCACCTGCCTGCCCGAGCATTTCTGTTTTAGTGAGACCTTTCCCCGCTACACTACCAAGCCTGCTTGCCATACCTGCGCCGCCGCCAAGAAGTGCTCCACCTGCCATACCCATGGCGGCACCTGTTGCAGTGGTAACGGCTCCTCCCACTAGATTTGCCGCCGCCATTCCTAAAGCACCAAACTTGCCCACAAAAATGGTACTCATATACGCCGCGGCAAACAACGTTATAATGGCTATCAAGATTTGAGTGAGAGGGTTAAGAGTTGTTGTTATGAGTATTTGGTAGCCAAACAAAAGCACAATAGATGCCATGATGCTTGCAAACATGAAGCCTATGAGGTCTTGTATCAAAGTATCGGCAAAGTGCTTTGTTAGGGGGATTAGGCGTAGGACAAGAAGTATGGGTAGAACAGCGGCTAGTACGCCCACAAAAAACAGACGTGTCACACCCATGACCAGAGTCAACATGAGCAGGGATGCAACTAGCATTATGAGTATGCCGCTAAAGAAAAAGCCTGTGAAGGGGTCTAAATTAGGCAGAGGAATTGTTCCTATTCCGCCAGTTCCATACCCCACTATGATATCTATAACACTGCCCGAGGAGATCAAAAGACCCGAACCCCCAACCGAAGGCCAACCCACAAACAAATTGATAGCTCCTGCAACAGCATTGTACACGGGTTGGCAGGCAAAAATTAAGATTAAAGTAAAAACACTATTCATGATAATGTTGGATGCAGTGCCCTCATTCATTATCCTAAAATTCTCAAGCACATAACAAATAGCGGCTATGATTAGAACTATGGCAAACATTGCAAGCGCAATAGTACGCATAATACCAAACACATACGTTATAGGCACGCCGAGTTGCTGCCCCAAAGTCCCCCCACTACTGTTTGGCGTAGATATCAAAGGCAACTCTAACAGATACGAATAAATTCCCTCTGGACCACCAATTATGATGTTAAATAAAGTGGACATGATTACGGGCGTTGCAAGATAGATGACTAACATGGTAATTGTGAAAAACGCAATCAGAATACCCGCATCCACACCAAGCAAGGCTCGATTAGATTTTAGCCTACAAACTACCTCATTGATTTTTCTGCGAGCAAACTCGCCCCAAGACCGAAACTTATTCAACAGCAACAAAGACTACTGCACCATAAACCAAAGCAAGCCCCATTTTAAAAGCACGAAAAACTTACCAATCCATTTACCGTACTTGTCTGGAAAAAGTCTCCAGAAAGAGTTTATAAGCCTCCAAAAGAAAACACTTACTGTGCGGTACAAAAGTCCGTGTCCCCAGCGGGTTGCGGGGTCTCCAGAGGAGGCAACGTCCGTGTTATAACGGCACACGGCACCTACACATTTTATCCAACCAAAAATGTTTGTTGGTCTATTGTTTTGCTTTTATGAAATATGTTATAAAGCTGGCAACTATTGCGATGAGGATAATGGCTATGAGGTATATTGTGACTTCGTTTAGTGGTATGTTCCAGTGGGGTTTAGAGTAGGGGCTGATGGGGGTGATTTGGTGGAAGGTTGTGCCCCAGATGTTTGTGGCTTCTATGTAGAGTAGTGCTTCTCCTTGTCCAGTTAGTGGTTTTGTGGTTTGGTCTTTTTGTACTGCAATTTGTGTTTGGCCGTGAAAGCCTAAAATGTCTTCATATACTGTGCTATATCCTTGGTAGTATTGGTAGAATTGTTCGTGTTCAGGGGGCAGTTGGACTTGTTCTTGGGGTAGGGTTAGTTGTAGGGTTTTGAGCAGTTTAAGGTCAAGTTGGTTTTTTTGCAGATTGTTCCAGTTTTCTGTGGGTAGATTGGTTATTAGATAGACTGTTATGTTGGTTAGTCCTCCAAGTTCTGTTGGGGCATTTAGGTTTAGCATGGTGTTTTGAGGGCTATCTGATAGGACGGTTATTTGTAGGGGTGAGTTGGGGTCAAAGTTTAGAGGCAGGTTGTAGGGGTTGTTGGTTTGAAAGTTGAGTTGTACTGTTTTTTGCAGGATAACTTCTTTTTGTTGTTGTCCAGCGGCAGTTACTTGGAGGTTGTAATACATTGGGCTTGTGCGTTTTAGATTGGTGTTTAGGGTGCCTGTGCCTTTGAAGGTTTGAGGGCTTGAATCATAGAGGTCTTCAAACGCCATTTTTAGGGCTGTTTGGTCGGTGGTTTGTTCTTCAAGGTTTGAGCGCAAAATATCGGTGATAGTTGTATTTAGGGCGGATTCGAAGGTGACTTCTATGTTAACGGTGTTGTCGGTTGTCCAGTTTTGTTGTGTTGGGTTCCATTTGTAGGCTGTTGCGTTAATTGGTTTGTCAAAGTATTCATGCTCACATGTAACGTTAGCATCAAAATACCGTGGGGTGCCAAAGAGGTTGCAGCCAAGGGTTAGGTTGTAGTAGAGGGTGTTTGTGAAGTTTTGGTTAATGATTTCTTTAGCTACTTTTGGGTCGAGTTGGTATTGGAGTTTTGCATAACGCTCCTGTGAGGTAAAGTATTGGGGTGTGGTGTTGAGGGTTTGTAGTGTTTGATTTTTGCTTATGCCGGTGTTTTTGGCGATTTGCTCTATGTTCTTATTATGGCTATACATGGCTGTGATGGTGTTGCCAAAGGGTGTGGTGGTTAGGGTTCCATTGTGGGAGTTGATTTGGTCTAAGAGCTGATTTTGCAAATCCTCCTGACTTACATTTTGATTATCCAAGTTGGGGTTTATTGCGGGTGGAAAGATGAGGCTGGCTTGCCACTCAAACCACTCAACATAAGTTGATCCGTCTGTTGTTGGGAGGGTTTTTGTCCAGATGAAGGTGTGATTGGTGTTTGCTTCCCAAAGAAACGTTAAGGGGAGTTCAGGGTTTGTGTAGCTTTTTCCATCGACATTTACGACTGGTTGGCTGGTTTTTGTGGTTAGGCCTTGGGTTAGAAATTGGTTGCTGGAGGTTTGGTTAAAAAAACTATAAACCGTAAGATTTGGAGATAGGGCTTGCTGCATATCACTGTTTATGTCAGGAAGTTTCTGGGCATAGCCCGTCCAGGTGTAATCATCGATTATAGCGCGTTGATTAAGATTAAAAGCTGGCCCATTACCGTCATAGCGTATGATTAGGGCAAAGGGTTTATCATAACTCGAACCGCTGCCCGCTGGAACGGTATAGGTAAGTGCTACGGTAAAGTGGGGGTCATACTCTACAACCTCAACACTAAACACAGTCTCTACCACTACAGACGTTGTGGTATTTTCAGATGCAGAAAAACGACTCCCCCAAGCACTAAAACAAAAATCATATACTCCTGCAGAAGCAGAGGACAAAACTTCAAACAAACCAAAGCCCGCCTCAGAGCCAAAGTCACTGCTACAATCAAACAAGTTAAACGTCAAAGAGTCATAGCTAACCTCTACCTTTTCAAAAACAACACCAGATACAAACGTGACGCTATATGAAAGTTCGAGTTTGTCGTTTGGATAAAATGTGCCATCAGCATTAACCGCAGGCTGACCATACTTATCCAAAAGAGGCACAAGACTAACCCTAACCTCCCCCTCACCCTGCACAGCCTGAGCAGAAGTTAAACCTAACAAACAAACAGGCAACCCCACCGACAAAACAACCAAAAAAGATAACAAAAGAGCAGAAATCTGTTTTGTAACAAGACGCCGCTTCCACAATAGTGCTTTGAGTTTATTTTTATCCATGCTACATCAAAAACTAAGGTACAGACTTTTAAAAACCAATCACAAAAACTAACGCACAACCCCGTG
>WQYG01000098.1 GCA_009781395.1 Candidatus Bathycorpusculum sp.
AACAAACCGCATATTCAGATTTGCAAGTTAGATATACCCGACGAAGGATTGAGCGTTCATCTGAAAGGGTATGGTTGGATCAAGCTATTCCGGTTTGTGGGAAAAAACGGCCGCACGGATTTTATCGGCTTGAGTCGTCTTGATTTAACTCGCGAACAGGTTAAAGCGTACTTTGAGAGGCGTTGGAGCATTGAGGTAATGCACAGGGAGTTGAAGCAAACTTGCGGTTTTGGTCGCTGTCAGGCTAACTCTGGCCGAGCCGGTCGTAATCATATCGGGCTTTCTTTCATTGCTTTAGTGCGAAAGCACACGAGAAGACGACGCGATCTGACTACATCTTATCAGCAAAATTGGCTTGTCATTAAGCCTGCCATTCAACGGGCCTTGGCTACTGCTATATGCCACTAAGTGCGAAACTCGTGCTTAAAATCGATGCAACACGTGAGGGCACACCCCCATTCTTTGGTGACAATAGAAAAACAACTGATATCTATTATGAGTTGAGTTCAGAAAATAGTGTGGTATATGTTGATTTTAGAATTGAAAATGATGTAATGGCCTATTGTTGTATTTATCCAACGGAGGGGCAAGTTATCACCAATAAACAATACACCAACTTACGGGATGCTGTGACGAGTTTTCTTAATACATACCAAGCCTACACAAAAATAGATTCAAACAATCTAATAACAATGCTAAACAATATTGATCTAACAAAAGATACCACAATAATCAATGAAAACACAAAACTAACCATAACAACTGCTCCTTGGATGGGACTACGAAGTGGAATAACTTTCAAATGGGCACAGGTAATTAATGGTGTAGAATACACATCTCTGACGCTTACCTTTGATAAAGATAAGTGTCTTTTCCTTTCAGTAGAAGATGATAGAACACTTTACACAATTGGCGATACTTCCATAAATATTTCACAAGAACAAGCAATTAACATAGCTGTAGAAAATCTAAAGAATTACTCTTATGAGATGGCTGATGGTTCAATAGTGAAGGACTTTGATGTAAGTAGTTATGGTTGGATAGCTGAGTTGTCTACGGCTCCTTTTGACTATGTTACCTATGAGCTTAGGCCTTACTGGGATATTCGAATCTTTTTCGATGAAATCTATCCAGGTAATGTGTTTGCTGTTTCAGCGTTAATATGGGCTAATACTGGTGAAATCATCTCATATGGCAACATGGCAACTGGTAGGTCATATAATATTGATGACGTCAACTTTTCTGACGCTTCTTCATCTGACAATATTTTAGTATTTGTGGTTGTGGTGGTAGTAGTTGTGGCATTAGCAATTGGGTTAGTTATCAAGAAAAAACGTAAGTAACAGTTCTATTTACTCTTTTTTTCCTCTTTGTAAATAGTATAATTTTGTTGTAGGTGTTATATGTTTGTTAGTGGTTGGTGTTTATGTGTCAAAAGTTGTATGGGGATGTCCTTTTTGGGGTAGTTATAAGTTGTTAAAATGGGTTGTGTTTTATTTGCTCTTCCATTCTTTTTTAAGAATTGCATAGATCACTTCGTCATGCCATCCATTCTTGTAATGGGTGTTTTCTCTAAAGTGGCCTTCATATTTCATGCCAATTTTTTCCATGATGTGTGAGGATGCTGTGTTTGCTGGGTCACAGAAGGCAAAGATTCGATGTAAGTTGAGGTGATTGAAGCCAAAGTTGAGGAGTGCGTGGGCTGTTTCGGTGGCATAGCCTTGACCCCAAAATTTTTGATTCAAACAATAGCCAATGTATCCTTGACTGTTTTCAATGTTTGATATTATTATGCCGCAACCGCCTATGAGTCTATTTTGGTTCTTAGTTACAATCGCGAGTGGGTAGTGTGTTTGAGGTTTTTCTTTTTGGTAGTTGATGGTTTTTTTAATAAAGTTGTGTGTTTCCTCTGTTGTGTTTGGACCCCAAGTCATGAAATGGGTAACCGTTGAATCAGAACTATACTCGTGTACTTGTGCATAATCAGTTTTCTGAAAACTTCGTAATTCAAGTCTTGTAGTAACTAACTTTGTCTTGGAAGTCATGTTTCAATTAAGGGGTTGATTAAATTAAGCTTTTACTGTTAAGCGTTGGGTGTGTGTTTGGTTTTATGCCCTCTTTTTTTGAAGTGGAGTGTAACTGTTTGTCTATGTTTTTTGTTGTTTGGGGTTTTGTCTATGTTATTTGTTCAACTTGTGATTAACTTAAGTTAAAATAAGTTTAAATATGTTGGTTGGATAATCCGTCCAAGGTTCGAGTCTTTAGAAAACCGCCAATACCATTGATATACCCGGAGGTGAAAAATTTGGTTAAAAAAACTATAATTGCCGCGATTCTTATTCTCATACTTGCAACTGCATCCGTATACACTGTATACAATCAATTCTACACACCTAACTCACCCTCTTCCAAAAATACCTCAAACCCATCCACCCAAAATTCCCCCACATCATCAGAAAACACTTCCACCGACTCTTCAACCCCCCACAAACCATCCTCTTCATCTTCATCCGGTACTGAAAGTTCTAACTCAAGTCGTTCCATTGTCGATGGCGCTGGCTTTATTGTTAATCTACCTGAATCGGTGAAGCGTATTGTTGTTTTGGATGGTAACCTTGCAGAAATGCTATGTTACATGGGTTTGCAGAACTCTATTGTAGGACGAACTGACGCTCAATGTCCTCCACAACTTTTAAACGTGAAAAGCGTAGGTGAAGCTGGATATGCTGTAAATGTGGAAGCTGTACTTGAACTGCAACCTGATCTTATAATCGCCGATCAATTGTTACCCAGCGACTACTATGAAACTGGAGCTTATACAAAACTCAGAGCTACTGGTGTGCCCATTTATATTTCTCAACCACCCTCTTCAGCGCAAAATCCTCTGCTCATGACTCCTGAAGAGTTGTACAATGCACCCACAGGCATAGATATAGTCTGCTCAGTAATGCAGGATTTGTCTACTGTGGTGGGTAATAAAGATCGCGTGGATGCGTTTGTTACTTGGGCACAGAGTTATAATCAGCTTGTTAAAGATCGCATAGCCACATTACCTCGCGAACAACAAACAATAGCCTTCTTTGAATGGAACTCCTTTCCCTACTACACAACCATTGATCTGCATTTGTATCAAGCTGGTGGGCTTAACATTGCAGAAAACATGACAACCGCAGGTGCTCAATACTCCCCTGAGCGAGTTGTTGAGCAAAACCCTTCAGTGATAATAACACTAATTTCTAGCCCTAGTCATAATGTCAATGATTTTATTGTTGCCCGAAATGAAGTTCTTAGCCGTCCAGCACTTAAAGATGTTGATGCAGTAAAGAATGGACGCGTCTATGTTTGTGACTTTTCTGCTCTAAACGGAATGCGTTCAATAATTGGGTATCTATATTGGGCTAAATGGATTCAACCTGACCTCTTCTCAGATATAGACCCCGCCGCAGTGACTACAACGCTAAACCAGCAATACCTAGGTACCCCTGTATCAGATACCTATTGTTACCCACGCTAACACTTAAACGAGCCTTTATTTCTCTTTTTTTATCTCCAAAAAATTATCAACTGTACATTAACTTGAGTTAAACTAGCATTTATATGTGGTGTTGGTGTAATTTACATCAACAAACACAAAAGGAGCAAACATTATGAAAAATAAAAATATACAAAAAATATTTTCATTTACCTTAGCAATACTCATGATGCTGGCATTAATACTGCCTGTCATGACATCTTTTGCATGGGCAACGGATGAGGAAACATCTGATTCAATAGACGTACTTGAGGCATCAACAATCACCGAAGAAACAGTCGTTCTAGAACAAACCTTCTATGGATTGACCACACTTCCTAACGGTTGGACTGCCCACACTGGAACGTGGGGGATTTCAGACGGAAAATTGCATCAGAGTCAGGATCTTGCTATTGGTGAGGGACCGGCACTAATCACCTTTGGTGAGGACTTGGAATACTTGGAAAATTTCCGCTTCGAGGCTACAATCCAACTTAAGGATGCACCCTTGTTTTGGAGTATAATGGGTGTAAGTTTCGATGTGCAGGGTTCGTACCCCCTTACGTTTGCTGGTTTCTATAGAGATACCTCCCAGGGTACTGGAGTGCAGTTCGGTCGCTACATAAGTGGTCCATACTTGTCTCTTGACTCTTTTGGTTCATCGTCCAAAGAGTTAAACGATGGTGAAACTCACCGTGTCAAAGTTGAGGTTTTTGGTGAATATGGTGACATCTACTTTGATGATGTTCTGGTGCTCCCTAATGCTGAAATTACCCGGCAAAATGGAGGATCTTTTGGACTGATTATGTGTTATGGTGGAATCGGTTATTATGATAACATCAAAATTACTGCTCTGCCGTATCGTCTGCCTTTCATCACTTCTGAAAAAAATTTACTGGACGGCACAGTTGGATTACCCTATTTACAAAGGCTCGTATCTGAAGGCGATAAAATCATCTGGAGTAAAGTTAGCGGCAACATCCCCGATGGATTAGATTTATCCTCCGCCAACGGCGTTATATCTGGTACACCAACGACCAGCGGAATTTTCACTTTCACAGTTAAAGCAGAAAACGTTAAAGATAGCGACATTAAAGACTTTAGTATTGCGATTAACGCTGTATATGTAAGCTCTTTTGTAGGTAGTGGGGTTGATTTTTCTTTTGGAGATGTTGAACTTGTTTCAACCAATAAGCTTGTTGCATCACCGAAAACTTTTGAAGCTTGGGTGAAAATGCCCACAAATAGTCAGACAATTGGTGTAATTGCAGGTAACGGAGCAATTGATGGTTTTAACGGTTTAGCTACTATAAACTTTGGTGTCACATCACAAGGTAACCCTTGGCTGTATTGGAAAGAAACAAGTGGAAATGAAGCAAACTATACTGCTTACGCCAATGTGAAACTAGGTGACTGGGTTCATGTTGCCATAGTTCAGGATAATGAAAACCACAAGATTGCCTGCTATATCAACGGTGATAAGGCTGATGAACAAACTTTTGCAATTATGGAAGATACCATACCTGTTCGTCCACTAAAACTGGGTGGTGACTACCTGTGGGGTAATGTGAAATGTTTCCCTGGCGAGATTGCCGATATTCGTATTTGGTCTAGTGTACGCACACAATTGGAGATACAGGCAAATATGAATGATTTACTCACTGGTGTTGAAGAGGGTCTCTTAGCTAATTGGTTACTTAACGGCAAGATAAACGGTGTTTACAAAGACACTTCTACGCAGGGTAATGATGCTCGAGTGTGGAATGAATGGTTAGAGCCAGAGTTTGCCCAAGGTGATTACACAATTGCAGTTATTCCGGACATTCAATTTCTGACATTGTATTATCAGGACGTTTTAAATGCTCTATTTAACTGGCTACAAGATAATGCCCACGCACGCAATATGCAATTTGTGATTCAGGTAGGTGACATCACTGACAAAAACACTGTGGTAGAGTGGCAACTTGTCAAGGACAACTTTGCTAAATTGGATAATGTTGTATCTTATGTCTTTGTCCCGGGTAATCACGATTATAACGGTATGCCCGCTGACAGAGATACAGGTTTATTCAATAGCTACCTCCCCTACAGCATATATTCACAGACATCTATTTTTGGTGGCGCCTATGAGTCTGACAAATTAGACAATGCTTATTACTACTTTACAACGGACGATGATGTGAATTATATGATGTTATGTCTGGAAATGGTTCCCCGAAATTCAGTGCTTGACTGGGCTAATGAGGTTGTAGTAGCCAATTCTGACTGTCGTGTAATTGTGGTAACTCACTCATACCTATCTTCTGATGGTACATATGAAACCTCAAGCGGTTATGACCCTAACGGTAATGGCGGACAGGCAATTTGGGACAAACTGGTAAGCCAACATGCTAACATCATTATGGTGTTGTGTGGTCATATTCATTATGATGATTTAGTTATGCGAGTTGATGCGGGTGTATATGGAAATGCAGTGCCGCAACTTTTAGTGGACGCTCAAGACATGGACTACTGGCAAGGCGGTGTAGGCATGGTTGCTCTGTTAACTTTTAGCAATAACGGACGCGACGTTGCCGTCAACTGGTACAGCGTGAAAGAAGACAAACTATTTCGAGATTGGAACCAATTCACCTTCTCCATCGAACTGGGCACCCACACTATCACCTTTGATACTCAAGGCGGTAACAATGTGCCTGCACAGATTATCGAACATGGCAGTCTCCTATCCGAACCCACCCCTCCTACACGCTCTGGCTACATTTTCACAGGCTGGCTTTATGGTGAAAACTCGTTTAACTTCAATACCCGTATAACAACTGACATTACCCTCACTGCAAACTGGGAAGAAATAAAACCAACAATAACCAGTGTAACTCCAACAGCTTCAGTGAAACAGCTTAATGGCAACAAGAATGATCTTACAATTACCATTACTGAGAAACTTTCTGATGGGACATCAAATATCCTCTCGCAGACTTTTAGCATAAACAATAATGCCGCAGACACATACACAATTGGAACATACAGAGTTTACGTAGATACCAAAGGTAACACTCAGATACGCGCCTGCTACATCATATAGCACAACAAACAACAAAATATTGGATGAACAACATCTGTACTTTCTTTTTTAATGTTTCTAAACTATTTTACCTGAACTTTCCCAAGTTACCCCCATGAGGTTTTAACCAAATCTGAAAACAACTCCAAAATCTGTTCAGCCTTCTTTGGCAAAGCACACAAATACTCATCACCACCAGCCTCAACAATCACC
>WQYG01000099.1 GCA_009781395.1 Candidatus Bathycorpusculum sp.
AAACGTTTTGGGAATGGAACCAATCATGAAAACGCTTACTTGTAAAAAGGTCAAAACAACGTTTTTTTCACCAAAAAACATTTTTAGACTATATCTGAGTTTTTAGACAGTCTCCCCCCCCCCCTAACTCACCATATGCTTCCAAAGTTTTTATCAAACACTCAACTGTTGCCAAAGACATCTCGTTTGTTTACCCATTTGACCCTTGAAAATTACAAATTCATTTGCATAGCATCAAAAACAAATTAAAGATAATCATTTTTGAAAATGTTTGCCAATAGACAAGTTAAAGTAAGGTGAAAGGTTAACTAGGACTATAATATATTAAGTAATGCAGGAGATCATTTTATGGCCTCTCAAAAAAATGTGTGTGTCACAGTGCGTGTAGATAAGGATTTAAAGGAAAATGCCGATGCCCTGTTTGAACGTTTAGGGCTAAATATGAGTAGCGCATTTAACATATTTCTGCAAAAAGCGGTCAGCGAGGAGACCATTCCGCTCTTAATCAGTACAAAAAAAAGAACAGATTTTGGCCATGGGATTTCGGTAGACCACATAACCAACGCATTTAATACCGCTGTACAGGACGATATTAAAACAAATCAACAAAAAGGTTTACCTATAGCAAAATATGATACAGACAAAAAGCAAGCCTATTTAGAATTTACCGATGGAACAAAGGAATACATCAATGGATAGCAACATCCATAAACCCATTGTTCTAGTATACGCTGGCCCAAATGGGTCAGGTAAAACTACAGTAGCACAAGGACTTCCAGTTTTTGGAACTTATGTTAATGCCGATGATTTAAAAACAGAATATGGCTTAACAGACCTTGAGGCAGCACAACAAGCAGAGTTACTACGTAACGCATTACTTGATAAACGGATCGATTTTTCATTTGAAACAGTTCTATCCACTAAACGCAACCTGACACTGCTTAAAAAAGCAAAAAAATACGGATATGAAGTGCAATGCATCTACGTTTTAACATGTAACGAAAACATCAATGTAGCCCGAGTTAAAGCACGACACGCAACCGGCGGACATGACGTACCAGAAGACAAAATCCGAAAAAGATACCACAAAGCATTAGCACTTATACCACAACTTTTAGCCATTTGTGATAAAATATTAATTTACGACAACTCTAACACACCAACCCTGATATTCCACAAAAAAACACAATCAACACAATTTTTCCAAACACTTTATGGCCTAAAACTGATTTACAAAAATTATTAGGCCAACCCAGCTTATCCTAATTAGTTTATGATAATTTATAGTAACCACTTTATTAATTTAACCAGACAGATTGACCACCAAGCCACCCACATCACAATGAATCAAAATTTAGGCACGCTATAACCTAAAACCCGCAAGAGTCAACACAGGTTTGTGTTACTCTTTGCAATCTGAATTCTAAGAGTTATTGTAATATACAGACCTAAACTTTACTACTGAACTTCATTGTTTTTAAAAAACCAGTTTGTATGTCAGTTTTATTGCAGAGTTGTCCGTAAGAGACTTATCTTAAGGCTGCATTTAGTAATCTTGGATGATGAGCCTAGAGTCGCAGAGCCAAAAGCAATGATATTGACTCGACGGGCGAACTGACGCGAAAAATCTTATGTAGAGTCGGGTGTTTTCACATAAGTGGAAAAGATAACGACGAAATAAGTAGGGTACAAACAGCTACAGCGTAAATAGGCACTGTAACAGCTATGTTGTGTATACGGTGTAGTGGATCTCAACAGACTCCTCGGGGTGACAGTAGGAGTGGTGGAAGTGGAGTTCTTCGTTATGCCTCTACCTTCAAGCTCCCTGCAGCAGCAGTAATATATCGGTACAGTTTCTTTGTCTTCGTTAACAGAAACCAGCAAACGGTAGTGAAAAAACCACTGACAGCAACAAAACTTTACAATAGGAACCGAGCCTTTTTTATGCTCAAGGGTAACAGTAGTTGTTGTTAGCTTGTTTTTGGGTATAAATAATTTGTTAAATGGAAAAGAAGTGTTTAGTCTTCTTCTTCGTTTAGTTTGCGTTCTTTGATTTGTAGGGTATTTTCGTCTTTGTCAGCAATTACACGGTAAGTGTCGATTAACTCGTATTTGTGTAGGAATTTTTTGGTTAAGACACGCAAGTATTTTTTAGCTACTGCGGGACCTTCGCCTTTAACTACTATAGTGTTACCGCTGTTAGTTACGTCTGCACTTGTTTTTTCTTTAATGAAATCAGCATATTTTTGAACCATACCACTTTTGCCTTTTATTTCGTTAGCATCAATTTTCATTTCAACCATATGTTTCACCTCGATTGTTGAATGCCCCTTTTTAGGTCTTCAAGTTTGCCTTTGTTTATGTTTATTGTATTGATAAATTTTCCGCTACTTATTTTTCTTTGCTTGGATGCTTCATTTACAGTTACACTTTACAGCATTTTCTTTAGTCACCACTATTATCTTCAAATTGTCTAGTTGAAGAAAATTTTGTTTAGAGAGATAGTGTTTGTAGCGTGTTGTGTGTGAGGTGTTGTTTTTGATTTTTATCTACTCCACAGCAGTAGCGTAGAAGCGTGTTTAAGTCATAATTGACTGCTGCATGTTAGGGTAGAAGTATAAATGAGAAATATACCAAAAAATAATGGGTTAAATAGAAAAAGTTTTTGTGAAGGCTTATTTAAGGGTTAAATTATGGGAAAAATAGATGAGATCAAGTTTTTACTTTGTCTAAACGTAGGGTATTTAGTAGCAGTAGCATTGTTACGCCGTCATCACCTGCAGCTACAGTGAACCATAAAGGTATCAACCCTAGTATTCCAAGACCGCCTAATACAAATTTTATAACCAGTGAAATAGCAATATTTTGTTTAGCTATACTCATCGCTTTTTGACTTAACTTTATCAGATAAGGAATATGAGATAACTCATCATTAACCAACACAACATCAGCTGATTCCAAAGCCACATCCACCCCTTTAACGCCCATAGCTATGCCTACATCAGAAGCTACAAGTGCAGGAGCATCATTAACACCATCACCAACCATAGCCAGCAAACCTGCATTTTCACGTTTAAACTGTTGAATAAGGCGCAGTTTATCTTTAGGAAACAATTCAGCATACACCTCATCTATACTTAAAACATGTGCAGTTTCTTGGGCAATTTCTTTTTTATCCCCTGTGAGTATGGTAATTTTGATGTTTTCTTTTTTCAGGGACCAAACAGCACGTAATGCATCTTTACGTACTTCGTCGGTAACGCAGATAGCGGCTAAACCATATTTGTCAACAGAAATGCAGACTGATGTGTGAATATCACTGTCAATAACTGTAGAGAGGGCTGTGCAATCACAATCAAATTCTTGCATCAGTTCAAAGTTACCAACGGCTACATGTTTACCATCTACTTGACCAACTATGCCTTTTCCAGGCACTTCGGTAATGTTTTCAACATTAAATTTTGTTAAATCAACACCGTGTTCTAATGCTTTGCGAGTTATGGCTTGTGCTATTGGATGGTTTGAGTGTTGATCAAGAGCAGCAGCATATGTTAGGATTTCTTTAGGGGTTTTTGTGTTTGTTGCTCTGTGAATTTCATGAATTGTTGGTCTGCCCAAAGTTAGGGTGCCTGTTTTATCAAAGATTACATGTTTGATTTGAGCAAGTTTTTCAACAAATATGCCTCCTTTAATGATTACGCCTTTTTTTGCTGCGACTGTTATAGCTACAAACATTGTTGCAGGTACTGAAATTATAAATGCACTGGGGCAGGATACTACCAGTAGAATAAGGGAGCGGTAAAACCATGTGTTAAATGTACCCCCGACAATGAGAGGTAAGCCTGTAGCGGTGAAAATTGCCAGTCCAATTACAAGGGGTACATAGATTTTGGCGAATTGGTCTATGAGGCGTTCAAGGGAGGCTTTACGTTTTCTTGAGTCCATTACAAGTTGTATGATGTGTGAGAGGAGGGTTTCGTTTGCTTTTTTTGTGACTTTGATTTTGAGGACGCCTGTTTGGTTTAAAGTGCCGGCGTAAACGGTGTCTTTGACTTTTTTAGGCACTTGTATTGATTCGCCTGTAATTAAAGCTTGATCAACATAAGAAAAGCCCTCAATTACGTTGCCGTCTAGGGGAATTCGTTCGCCTGGTCGGATGAGTAGAATTGTGTTAGGTAGTATAGAGGCAACGGGGGTGTCTTTGGTTTGATTTTCATGTATGGTGTGGGCGGTTTCGGGTATGAATTTGGAGAGTTTTTCGATGGTTTTTCTTGCGCGATTTTGAATATAGTTTTCAAAATATTCTGCAATGCAATATAGTAAAAGCACTGTAGCGGCTTCAAATAGGTAAGAGAGGTAAAGTGCGCCAAGGCCTGCAATAGCCATTAAGAATTCAACACTAAAATGGCGCTCTATAATTAGCTCCTTTAAGCCGGTTAGTCCTATGTAGATAGCAGATGTTATAATGGAGGTATAGTAGAGAATTAGAGATATTGTGAGGTTTATGTTTAAGAAGGGTAAATTGTAATTTAGGGGTATTCCGTTAAAAAAGTAATTAAGTATACTAGTGATTAGGATTGTTAGGGATAACCAAACTGCAAGGGTTGTTAAGATTTTTTTGGAGTGTTTATTGTCGTCATCTGCTATGGGGGCTGTTTGCAATTTTTCTGATGAGTTCTTATGATTGTCCATTTGTTATTCAATCCGCTAGGTTACTATACTAAGTTTAAGACAGCGACTGTTAATATTAAATTAATGCTAAAAAAACACATAGAAATATTAACAAGATATTAACATTACAGTGTTTAATTAATATTATAGTGTTGTTGGTAAACAAATGACAGTAATTAGCATAACACTCCCACCGGATTTACTTCAAAAATTTGAAAACTTTATGACCACAAAAGGCTACTACAGCCGCTCAGAAGCCTTTCGAGACGCCATACGCAACCTAATCAATGAAACAGAACTCGCCTCAACACAAACAGGCACCGTTGCCGCCACCATAATGATAACCTGCGACTACGAACGCAAAGACATAGACATAAAAATAACCGAACTCCGCCACGAATACGATGACGTAGTTATCGAAAACATTCACAGACACATAGAAGAAAAATACTGCCTAGAAATCTTCATAGCCCAAGGCAACAACAAACGAATCCTAAACCTAATAAACCGCCTACGAGGAATGCACGGCATCCAACAAGTAAAACCAATATTCATGATGCTATAAAAAGAAAAACAAAAACAAAAAAATTAAAACTCATTTAAAAATTGCTTATACACAGGATGACCCTTAAAACGCAAAGTCGTTTCAGATTTTTCCACCGTACCACTTGGCAAACGCATACAAATCGAACTAACAACTGCACCATCACTACTCAGACGCACCCCATCAAGAAGCTCCCCCTTAGTCACACCCGAAGCCACAAAAACCAACTCATCACCTTTTGCCAACTCGTGCTCAGTATAAGTTTTAGCCACATCCACACCCGCCTGCGTCAAACGCTCCACACGAGCAACATCAACATACGGATTCCAAACCCTAACAAGCATCATTCCACCTAAACATTTCACCGCCGTTGCCGCAATAGTTGCCTCAGGCCCAGCCCCCGCACCGATAAGCAAATCAACCCCAGAATTAGGAGTCGCCGCAACTATCGCCCCCACAATATCACCATCAGGAATAAGAATAACTTTCACACCCATTTGACGCAAAACTTTTAAAATCTCATTATGCCTATCCCTATCCAACATAACAACAGTAAACTTTTCTAAAGAAACATTTTTTTCCTTAGCAATTATTCGCACAATCTCATCTATACACATATCTAAGGACAATTTACCAATACTATGATAATCAGTAGCAAGCTTAAAATAATAACCATCATCAGGCAAAACTTGAAAACAACCCTTTGGCGCACACGCAAGTGCAGAAATAGAATCTTTACGACCCTTACTAGCCGCAGTTGTACCATCAACAGGATCAACAACAAACTCTAACACAGGACCCTTTCCAGTACCAACTTTTTCTCGACGCTCAAAAGCAGGAGCACTATCCTTAGGACCTTCACAACAAATAACCTCACCATCAACATCCCATTGATTTAAAACAGCCCTCGAAAACTCTACAGCCTTCGCATCAACCAAATCACAATCCCCACGCCCAACATGCAACACTCCACCCACAGCACCTGCAACAGTTACTCTAGTTAAAGACGGCGCCAAATCCCTTAATGAAACCATATCACATATCTCCATCAATACAAATAAACCAAATGCTTAAATTAAATATTTATGGCTTTGCACAAAACCAACAGCATCTTAATCAACAATACTCTAAACAACAGTTGTCTTTTCTGAACAGCATTAATAAAAACCGTATAGAATATGCAAGCAGGTTAAATCCACTTTTGCAGAGGGATACCAAAATGAAAGCCTGATAGTGCATAGACACCCGCTTTAGAAAGGTTTGAAGATTAAATAAAAGATAATTTTTGAAACCCAAAATTCAGCTATTAATTGCTTTTGCCTGTGTTAAGAATTGGGCTTTAACGTATAGAGCCTTTAGATGTTCTCCTTGCTCCTCCAATCAAGCTTTTTGCTTGAGATATTTTCTTAGGAGGTGATCCGGCCGCAGGTTCCCCTACGGCCACCTTGTTACGACTTTTCCCCCCTCACGAAACTCAGATTCGATACCGCCATCAAAGACGGCACCTCACCCAAGAGTCGCTCGGGTG
>WQYG01000100.1 GCA_009781395.1 Candidatus Bathycorpusculum sp.
GACAATTACCACTACAAAATAGGATACACATTATCGACCACAAAAAATACGTAAAACACAACACACTTACAACAACATCAAACTATACAAAAAACAAAAAACAACATTGTGGGTCAAGTTAAGCCCTTTTGCACCATCAATTCCTTTAGTGTTTACTATGACTCCTCAAAGTATAATCCCTGATTTTTGGGAAAAAACTCCAACCCAAACAACTAAACCCCAACTTCAATTATCTTATGCGTATGGTTCCCTTCCCCAGCGTCAAACCCCTGATAGTTCCCACCCTCCGCACTATACCCAAAAAAGCAAATCACGACGACACCAAAGTTCCGGGTCCGAATCCCGGCCAGAGCACCATACCCAAACAAACGAATCCCAGCGACCGCACTACCACAAGCAAACAAAGCCCACTCGAGGCTCCATCACTTGGGGTAAATTCTTTCTCCTGTTCAGGTTTTTAAATTCACAAAACACAAAAGAGTATGACAACCATGTCTAACCAGTCTATCTATGACTATGAACAACGGCTTTTACGAGCCAGACGTAGTATCAAACTTTTACGTAATGGAGAAATATCTCTGCAATTTTTAGACCACTTAAACACGTTAGGTCTCTCAGTGGGGCGGGTGGCAAAATATGCGGTACATTTACCGTCGCTACTTCGTGTTATTGATGTTGATTTGCAAACGATAACTAAAGCAGATGTTAAACGGGTGGTTGCAGACATAAACAGTAGCCAAAATAAAAACACAACTATACGTGACAAAAAACTTGTTTTGCGCAAATTAGTTCAATATGCCAAAGCAGGTACCTGTGCCAAAGGCGTACCCCTACCGCCTGAAGTAAACTGGATAAGCTTGGTGATAAAAGAAAATGACTCAAGAGGCACTCCTGAAAACCTACTAACCCAAGAAGAAATCGTTACCCTCCTCAAAGTCACCACCAATAAACGTGATCGCGCAATGCTTTACGTACTCTTTGAAGCCGCTCTTCGACCAAGTGAACTCTTAACTATGTCTATTGATAATGTAGAATTCAAAGAGGAGTATTGTATTATTGCCGTCAATGGACGAACAGGCCTCAAATACATACCCCTTGTTGTATCCAACAAACCCCTCTTAGAATGGATACAAGAACACCCAAACAAAGACCGCCCCGAGACACCGTTATGGTGCTCTTTAGTCAATGATCGGGTAGGTGAGCAATTGAAGTATAGACACTTTCGCTTAACAATCAAACGGTTGGCACAAAAAGCAGGGATAAACAAAGACATTTGTCCCTCCATCTGTCGCCATACATCTCTTATGGCAATGGCTAAAGTTTTCACCAAATGTCAATTAAACCAATTCACCGGAACCAGTGGTAGCAAAATGACCAGCCAATACGTGCGCTCCTCTGTAGAAGATCTAGAAGATGCTATACTAGAATTACATGGACTAAAACCAGCTGCAACAAAAGATGTTGGTATAGTAAAGCTGGTTGAATGCCCTGTGTGTAGTTGTAAGAATCCTTTTGGTAACATACGCTGCGCCACTTGTGGTAGGATAATAGATAAGAAAACAGCGTTAGAATTTGAGGAAACACAAAAACAACATGAAGCGGATCTGAAATAGCAAACAATAGAACTACCAAACGACTTGATTGACAGTTTGATAAACTCTGTAACCTTTCGGTACAATTTTTTCTCTTCAAAGTTGCTTCAATATATATCAACTATTTTTCGCGGCAGTGTAGCGAAAAATTTTTCACCATGTTTTGTTCGCTTGAAATCAAGAGCAAACGAGTTTATGTATAACCTAATAGCCCATACAAACGTTTGTGAGTTTTGAGAAGATTTTTAAAACCTGCCAGACTTTATATGCTAATGAAGGTATTGCAGTGGATAATTTCTTTGATACTGTGGCTACAATTATCACACAAGCCCGGGCTTATGTAGGGTACACTGCAGATTTAACGATGTGTATCACTTATTATGAAATTGGTCGCATGATTGTTGAACAAGAGCAAAAGGGTAAAACACACTCAGAATATGGCAGTAATTTGTTAAAAGAATTATCAACATACCTGACAGGACGATTTGGTAAAGGCTTTTCAGCATCAAATTTAAAAAATGCCAGACAGTTCTACCAAATTTACGCACCATCAATCCAACAATTAAAGGCTATTAAATCTGAAAATGTAAATCGCCAATCACTGATTAGCGAATTGCCCTTTAGATTAAGTTGGACCCACTATCAAGTCTTGATGCGCATTGAAAATGCGGATGAACGTCGGTTTTATGAAATTGAAGCGTTAAATCAGCAATGGTCAGTTAGGCAGCTTCAGCGTCAATATGGTAGCAGTTTGTATGAGCGCCTTGCGCTTTCACGTGATAAAGCTGAAGTTATGCGACTTGCAACCCAAGGTCAAATAGTAGAAAAACCCCGTGATCTGTTGAAAAATCCGCTTATACTTGAATTTCTGGGCATGGAAGAAAAAACGTCGTATTCTGAAACGGATTTAGAATCAGCCATTATATCTCAACTACAAAATTTCCTCCTTGAACTTGGTAAAGGCTTTTTATTTGAAGTTCGACAAAAGCGGTTTAGCTTTGATGAGCAGTCCTTTTTTGTTGATCTTGTTTTCTACAATCGACTACTACAATGTTATGTAATCATAGATTTGAAAACAGAAAAACTAAACCATCAAGATCTTGGACAAATGTTAATGTATGTCAACTATTTTGACCGCTACGTTAAAGCAAAACACGAAAAACCAACAGTAGGTATTCTTTTATGTAAAGAAAAAAACGAGAGCATAGTTCAACTAACGTTACCAGAAAACTCAAACATATACGCCTCAGAATACCAACTATATTTACCAGATAAAAATGTGCTTCAACAAAAACTCATTGAATGGACCAAAGAGTTCGAAGAAAAACAACATACACGTGATGGAACAAATAATGATGAAAAGTGCTCTAAAAATTAACATAAAAATGTCAATTGTGTCAACCCTCTAAACAACCAAAACAAGTTAGCTCTCCCGACCAAACAAACCCCTTATCCAAACAGTTTATGTTTATTTTTTGTTGGTGATTTAAATTGAAGTTGGTTTTGATGTTTTTTAGGTTTTAGGTAACGACGATGCGCAGCATACGCATAATGATATGCACAGAAACAGTCTAAAATTTGCAGGCACTCAACACAAAAGAAGCCGGTCTGCAAGAAAGAACCCCTGAAACTACAAACGTCTAGAAAACTGGAAGGAACTATTCACCCTGCGAACACATGACTAACAAAGTTTAATTTACCTTGAGAACTTTTTTTAATTTTATATCACAACACTGCATTTTGTGCAGTATTATAGTATATAATAACGCTTATTTAAAATGAATTAAGGAGCAGCCATAAGCGGTGGTTCATAACCGTAAAGAAGGTAGGCAATAAAATTGTGTGTGTGTCAAGAGATGCACTGTTTGCGTTGGAAAAAGAATGTTGTTAGTCTTTTAAGCAGCCTATGGGGACTATTAGAACTCCGTCTTTAGTTGTATATGCCATATCGCTTCCGGTGATGACCATTAAAAATTTTGGTTCTTTTCCGCCTTTTTTTCTTATTTTGTCTCTAAGTTCAACTAGTTTTTCAGTGCCTTCCTTTATTTTTTTTGTACCAAGCTTTGTTTGAACAAGTCCGTATTCTCCATTGTCAAAATGTATCACCTGATCACACTCTAAGCCGTATCTATCTCTATAATGTCGTAGATGTCCGCCCAAACTATTAGCATAAATCCGCAAATCGCGATCCACCAGGTTTTCAAACAGTAATCCAAAGGTCATAGGATCCATAGCCAACTCTTTAGGAGAGCACTCCAGCGCAGCGCATGCAATAGAGGAATCAACTAACGCTTTTTTAGGCGCAGTCCGCACATTTGTTTTGCTTACTATGTTAGGATTCCAAGCAGCTATATCCTCTATAACGTACAGCCTTTTTAGTTTATTTAAATAATTCATGATGGTCACATCAGACACATCACCATATACGCTTCTAATATCCTCATACAACGTTTTATCAGCTTTAACCGTACAAGTAAGCCGTGAATATGCCCTAATTATTGCCCGTGTAAGCTTTGGATTAATATTCTCAGCCCCCCTTTCCATATCCGACTCACATAACACATCCAAATACTCCCTTGCCACCCTCAACGCCAAACCCTCATCCTTCAACTTTACACAAGACGGCCACCCCCCACGACACGTCAAATACGCCAACCGCTCATAAGTAACCTCCGACCTTTGACCATCCACCAACACACTACCTTCCAACACACCCCTCAAAGAAATACATCCATTTGAATCCCCACTCTCATACAAAGACATAGGATACATAGTAACAAAAGACATCCGCCCAATACCCGAATGCAAACCCCGCCTAACCCCATCATTTGGCGTCACAGAACCCGTAATCAAATACAACCCCTGAACACCTTTTTTATCCACATCATACCTAATAGCATTCCAAACATTAGGAATTAACTGCCACTCATCAATAAGTCGCGGCTTCTCACCCTCCAACAACAACTTTATATTATTCTCAGCCACCTCCCTATACCTCACACCCTCCACAGGATCCTGCAACTCTAACACACTCTTAGCAAACTGAGCCGCAGTAGTAGTTTTACCACACCACTTAGGACCCCTTACAACCACACAACCCATAACCTGCAGCTTTTCTTTAATTGCTTGATCAACTATCCGCCTCATATACTCCATAACAACACCACCCAAATACACTACACCTCCACTTTAATAAATAGTTATAAACAACTTTAATAAATAGTTATAAACAACTTTAATAAATAGTTATAAACAACTTTACAAAATAGGTGCATTTCACTTTAACATTTAGTGACACACATCTTTGCACCCTTAACCACCAATTTGCAGGCAATACAATTTTAAGAAACAACTTTTAAGCAGTATTTCAGCTTGAAATTTCTAACCTAAATTCTGTGACTTTTTGACACATACAACATCATGAATTAGAATTATTAATAAAGATGATTTTTTTTTAAAAATAACCAAATTATTGGTTGTGTCCCCTAATCGACTATCTTTCCGTTCCTATGTTATCTTTACACTACTCATAGTGTTATTTGGACTTAAGTATTTTTCTTTCAACTCACCATAAACCCGTTTATTACAATACCTTATAAGCAAAATATTCAACAAATTCTCCAACCCACACTCACTCCAATGCATCCACCTAGTGCTTCACACGTTTTGCAATCTCACCCATCAAACGCTCCACCAAATTACTACAAAACGGCACACAAACACCCTTCACAGCCAACCTAGCAAACGTAACCATATAATTAGCCGCATTACAAATAAACCGACCAACAGAATCCAACCCCACCTCAAACAACTCACAACCAATTCTTTTCAACTCCAACAAAGCCCAATCAACACACCACCCAAGACGCTTAACATCACCATCCCAAATATGCTTCTCAACAGAACTACGCAACGTCCACAAAACCTTCTCCACCCTACCAGAAATACTCTTTCGCTGATCCTTAGCCAAACCAGCCTGCCACAAATAAAATTTCACATCCCTAATACAATGCAAAACACAAGCCTGATAATCACCAGCCTTCCCCAACAACACCCTGCGAAGAGACGACTCATTATCCGACACCGCCACCTTCGCCTTACCATTAAACTGAGATGCAACCTCCTTCCACGACTCATTCACCCCAAACCCCAACAACTCTTTCTCACCAGTTTTCTCATTCTTTCCTAAAAGAACACTAACCTCATTCTTCACTCCACCCTATCCATGAACCTTAGTGCCATCACCCATAACCAAATCCACCACTCTCACATCCTCCGCCTCCTTCTCTGCTGCGGTAGCAGCAGTAGTGGATGTATCAGGGGTTTTTCTGCGTTTTTGGTTCATAAAATCACCCACCTTTTGTACGCAAGCATGAATACGGTTCTTTGAAACCTCTGCGTGAGAAAGATTTTCAATAATGGTTTTTGAGTCACGATACGTTAGATACGTTGCTGTTTCGGCGCATTCTAGATCTAAGTCGTTTACGATTCGTTGTCTGATAGAAATTCCTAAATACAAAAGTAGGGGTCTAAAATATGTGTTGTTTTCCAAGTTGTGTACTATGGCAAGTTTTAGTTTTATGGTGTCGTGTCTTGTTTTTAGGGTTCGATTTGTGGTGCCTGCTCTTTGGAATTGTTTTTGTGGGTTTCTTTGGTAGGGTGTTGTGCATAGTTCTGTGACTAGTTTGTTTTGTAGTTTTGTTAGGGCTGTTTGTAGGATTTCTTTTGGCAGGTTTATTTCGTTTAATTTTCTAGATAGGTTGGCAAGATTTAAATCGCCTTCTAGTTCTATTTGTGCTCGGATTGAAACCATTGGGTTCATCTTGTTGTTTGGCGATAACATAGTGGACTCATTTCAGTCCTAAAAAGCTAGTCGATTAACCTACAGCACCAAATTATTTACACAAAATAAGGCCTTTCGCTGTGTTAGGTGGATGACCGTAACGATTTATCTTCCTTCTAACCTAAATTCTGCGGTGTTTTGTGCACATACAAAAAGTGAGTTATTTGTTTGTGAGATAGTTTTTTAGGTCGTTTTCTGTTAAACCACACGCTTCTAGAATGGCACGCTGAGTTTTAGTTA
>WQYG01000101.1 GCA_009781395.1 Candidatus Bathycorpusculum sp.
ATAAACAAACGCCTTCTGCTTAGCCGTAAGCATCTTTGGCACCAAATTATCTTTAATCGCATCGGTATGCACTCTGTAATTAATCTTTGACAAAATACGTCCAACATTCCACTCCAAAGAAACCCGACTACTCTCATCAGACTTTAACCGCTGATAATCCTTAACAACATACAATTCAAACTCTGCTGAAATCCATGATGCAAACTTGAAAGCAATATCCTTATGCGCAAACACCCCGCCCCCACGCCCAACTTTAACCGAAATTCCAACTGCGTTTGTAGAGTTAACCCATTTTTGAGGTGAAAGAGTAAAGGCGTTTGCTCCTGCTTCATGCAAAAACCTATCGAATTCGATAGGTTTAAAACTATGATTATACAGCTGTTCCCACAAACCCAAATACTCAATAGTATTTCGAGCACGCATCCAATTATTAATAACAATAAACGCATCATCAGCATTCTTGTACTTTGCAATATCTGTTAAACTGATAAAATCATCATCATTGTTACCAGTGCCTTTGGTTAATACGGTTATTTCTGTTCCTTTCGCAATGATTTTGCCCTTGAAAACTTTGCCATCACCCAAAATAATTAAACTCCAACTACGATAATTATTGTGCTGCCTATAAAATATTTCATACCCCTTGTTTGCGAAATTTCAAACTAACATTTTAACATGCATTTTCAGCAAACAGGCCATTCTATTATCCATGGATGACACAATTGCGCCATCACACAGAACCAGATTTTCTGGGTGCGCGTTAAGTCCACTTACTCACCCCCACTATATACATTAAATTTATATATTTTTTTTGATTGTTAATGCTTTTGTAAGTGTGCTTACTTTTGCTATGGCTTGTTGTTGGTTGGTGGTGTGTGCTGTTTTTGGCGTGTCAAAAGAATAAACGTTTTGCTGTTGCCCTCTCATCGACGAGATCAAGATAATTCTAACTAAAGATTTGAAGTTTTGTCTCAGATTGAAATCGACGTTATTATTGTTCACGAGATTGACTACAGTCTTGTATCACCAAAAAGTAATATGAGCAAAATATATCTAGATATTTTCGTCACATCTCCTGCTCTACTATAACCACTATTTGATAAAATCCGTTTGCACTCCAACCAGCTTGGGGATTGAATACTAATCACACCCGTTTTCAATCCGCTTTTGAGGCACCATGGCAAACGCGTCCTGTCTAGTATCTCTTCTAAACCAATCGAATTCTACGGGTTTAAAATCAGTATTCTGCAATTCTTCCCGTAAACCCAAAATCTTTCGTTGGATTATTGAAACAAGTTATAGTTTTTTGTTAAGACCCATTTGGAAAAGCTCCAAATATTTGCTGACATGATATCCATCCACTAAACCATGGTTCACATGAACAGATACAGGTAACCATTTCTTATCTTCATGTTCAAAAAATTTGCCAAAAGCAATTTTTGGAATACTCGCTTTCTCCCCTACATTTTTTTCATGTCTAAAGCTGGTAAAACTAAACCATGGTAAAGTAGTATGATGTATAACATCAAAACGTTCAGCATCATAAATATTTACTTTTAACCCGTGAAATTTTTGAATCTGTGCAATTTGAGTGGCTGCGTTTTTTTGGAAAACATCAAAATCTTTAGTGTATTCAAAGCGAGCAAATCCAAATGTGTTATCAGGTCTTCCAATTGTGGTGCTTGCGTGAATGTGGTCAAAAAGCCAAACATCATCGTCAATCACTCGATAACGAAAATTTTCAACTTGATTTGCCGCCTTAAGAGACTTAAACATATAATACACAAAAAAGGAGGTCTCGCTTTTTTTGCAAGTTTTATAGGCTACTGTGCAGTCCACGTTTGTGGTTATGCCAAAGTAGGGATCATCATATTTTCCGAAATGTTCATAATATTCTCGTCTCGACCAAGTTTGGATGTTAATTTTGGTTTTCATCGTCTCTACCTGATTGGGAAATGGTATGTTTTTAGGAAAGTTGCTTTATAAATCATTGCTAAAGTAGTCAAAGGAGCAACTTTTCGATTTTAAGGTCGGACCATGGTTTCAAATTAAGTTGATGACTTAAAACATGAAACTTACGATGCTGTATTTTTGTTGTGTTCTGTATTTTTGGCAGTTCTTTTCAACGTTTATGTAGTTCACCTAAGGTTATTTCAAAATTAATTCATGTTTGAATTAGTATTACGTATGTAGTGCGTCATAACTTGCATTGTCTGTTATCCTGAAAAAAACGATATATATGTGCGGCATTAACTTATACGTCCACGAGGCGTGTGTGAGTGGATTTACCAAAAAATCTCAAAATTACAGATCAAACGTTTAATGGAATAATTGATGTAGTATTCGACCGTGCCACAAATATTCTCAACAAACCACTACACACATACTTTACCGATCACTCAATAGAGCATAGTAAGCGAATTATACGTATTGTTGATAAACTTCTTGAAGGCGCTCCAGAATTATATTTAGGTGAAAAATTTACTCTTATTTGCGCAATATTATTGCATGATATAGGTATGCAATACTCTAAACGTAGTGGTGAAAAGTTACCTCTGACTTTCCAGGCGTTATCAAAAATAAGGGATTGCCATCACCTGCATTCTAAGAGCATGATTAAGAATAGCGTGAACTTATCTACGCGTGATCCTTATTATTTGGGTCTTAACGCCAAAAAAGAATATGTTAATTCTATTGCTACTGTGGCAAAGTATCACCGTAAACTCTCTATTGAATCGTTGGAAAATACTGCTATTGGGGATGATACAATTCGTATTCAGCTATTGTCGGCTCTCATCCGCCTTGGTGATTGTATAGATTGTGATTATCGAAGAGTGAATTTGGACATTTTAAAGATCCAAAATTTTTTGGATAAAGATGTCTTTTATTGCTATAGCCATAATTATGTGCAAGCAATTACTTTGGATTCGTTACAAGTTAAAATATTTTTTAGATTGCCTACTGCTTACAAAAATACTTCTGTAGCCACAAGAATCGTTGACCATATAAAAAAGGAAGTGGCGGATCAGATAAATGAAGTCTATGGTATTCTTGACAAGTTCAACATACGTTTGCATAAAGATATCCTGATAAACATAACTTATGAGAACACATGTAAAAAGTTACCGCCTACTGCATTGACATACTTCAATTCCTTGGTGACTTCTAGTGAGACCAACAATAAAGTTTGTTCGACTGATTCTTCACTTGTTGTACCAAGCATTCAACACATAACACTTGAACCACCTGTCAATGAAGTTTGTTCGACTGATTCTTCACTTGTTGAGCGTGGGCTAGAACTTAGTCGTAGCTATGTTAAGCCTCGAGTTTCTGAAGCTTTGTTTGATATAAAAAAAGTTGAGGATATTACTGTAAAACATGTGAATCATTGGTTTGATAATAAACGAGCTGATCATAATAGATGGCTTGATTTTTTTCATCCACTTTTGAACGTAAAAAAAACTATGAAAGGCAAATCTGGGAACAAACATAACATAGTTGATCCACATACCTTGTTGGAGTGGATAGAAAAAACTTTGATGTTTTCTTCATATAATAGTCCAATTTCTGTAAAAGGTTCGATGAAGTCTGGTAAGAGTGTTTTTTTGTGTTACTGTTATTTATATCTGTTTTATCAGTATGCTAAGAAACAATTTAATTTTATTCCAGTATATATAAATGTGGAAAACTACAGAAAACATACTACTGTATCTGATTTTGTAAAAAACGCAAAGAGTGCTTACGATGACTTTGTTAAAAACGTGGATAAGTATGCCGATGAATGTAATAAACCAATTTGTTTTATAATCGATGGTTTATCTGATCACAAACACTATGGAACGGATGAAGTCGAACAGCACATTATGAATACTATACGCAATAGACGGGCAGACAATGTTGACAATGGTGATAAATACATTTTTGTTATAGATTCGAGCATTAACGATGGAGCAATGGAGCGAACTTGTGTAAGAAGTGAACAAAATGATGCTGTTGAATACATTATTTATTTTAACCCTATAGTGAAAATTAGTAAAAACTCAGGCGAAGGCGGTATTGAAACAAACAAATTTATAGAGAATTACTGTTCAATTTTTAAAACGAACAACATTAATCCAGAGAATATCATAAAAAACTTTTCTTCATTAAATTTGCCATATATTGATCTACATTTTTTAACACAGTTCGGACAAAAACTCTCACAGACGTGTTTTACAAGTACTTTATCCGACTTGTATCGCAATTATTTTATGACTATTGTGAGTGAACGTTATCGTAAATGTGCGGTGAGAGATGCTTTCTTAATGCATTATTTAGGCGAGAAGTGTGACCCTAAGTACAAATATTATTCAGCATTTGAACATGAATTGGATGTTGACACATTTGAAATAATTAAAAACGAGCAAATGTTGGTTGATTATCTTGTGGCTGAGTATTATGTTACAAACATCAAAAAACACTGTAATAGCAAAGGTGGTTGTGATTACGCTGTATTGAACAGAGTGTTCTGGCGGAGCATTTCTGCATTTATTATTGATATTATTCGTAACGATGGACTCGCGCAAACAATTGCTTCACATGCAGAATCACTTTATAATCGCTTAGATAATATGGGTAAATCTTGTTTGACATGTATTCTTGGACGCACTAGTTTGCAGCCTAATAGGCTTCAAGAAATTCTAGGAAAACAACAAAAAGTACTTAGTTCTTCAAATGTTAATGCAACAGATATTTTTAGTTTGGTGGCCGAAAGATCAATAGCAATAAGCGAAATAAACATGTCAAATAGACGCGATTTCTCGCGTAGTAATGCATACCTTGTTGAATTGTTAAAAAATTCTAAAAAACGAGAGATTAATCGATCATTTAATAGATTCTTTTATGACGATATTCCTATCGATGATTTTATGAATAACGATGCTAGAGATGAAATTAAACGAGGTTTTGATTTTTACCATACCTTCCATATACTCGCCTCAAAAATTGAAAAAGTTTTTATTAAAGACGGTAATGTTTATCCATTGTTATCTGTTGATCTGTTTACTCTGTGCAATTTAGTTCAGGTACGTTTACAGAAGCAGATAAATATGAACAATGATGAACTTTCTGAGTTGTATTTTTTCAACCCAAAGTATCCGTACAAAAGAACGGTAGTTAATCGATTGATTTTGTTTTTAGATACTTATTTAAATAGTGTTTTTAAACATGAAAACACAGAGCTAGTTCAACAGTATTTTATACTAATTAAAAACATGCTGGAAAAATATAACGAGCAGTTAAAAACATCTGATGATGGAAAAGCATTAAAAGCGTTTAATCCTATTTCAGTTCTAAATGATATTGAGCTTTTGTTTACTGTTGAACGAATATGTTGGAAAATTAATGATTACGGTGGTGACAGCGTTTCTAAACAAGTGTTAGACAGCCTCCCTAAAACAGCATCACCCATTGAAACTATGGCTCAACATGTCTTTAGCACATATATGATAGGTTTATTCTTTTTACCGAAAAATCTAGATTATGTCGAATCTGTTAGCGATGATGAGAAAAAAAAATATTCTAAGCAGAAAGTTCTAAATTTAATAATGATACACGAATTAGGAAGAATCAAAGTTGGTGATAAACCGCCTCATTATGAGGCAATTACACAATTTTTAGAAGATGAAAACACTTTTAATAAGGCGTTATTTTTACATGGCACATATGAAAATATGGCAGATGTCATAGACATCTATGGCCTATGGGATTCTTGGTATATCGATAATTGCTATGACATAAATGTTCGAATAGCAAAAGACCTTGATAAAATACAAATGTTACTCAAGTATTGCACTTTGACATTATCTCATCAATTGAGTTCTTTTTCAGATAAACGAAAGCAGAACATAAAAAAGGAAATAGATAATATTAAAACAAGCATAGGTATCAAAATATTGAATGTGTTAGTTTTAAATAATTTTGATGTTTATAAATTATAATACCTTGTTTTGCATTGGATGTTAATTTATTTGTGGGTTGGGTGCTCAAAGTTTATATTAATATAAAGTGTCTTCCTCCTGTAGTGTTTTGATAGTTGAAGTCTCAAAGTCTATACTGTAATTTTGAGGGCAGGCTCCAGATGTAAACTTGTATATCCCACTCCGCCACCAACTTGTTTCATATGTTTTCGTTCTTTCATTGTGGAAAGTTTATTATGTATAAAGCTGTTTTATTCCTTTTAGTGTTTGATATGAAGTCTCAAAATCTATGCCGAGATTTTGAGGAAACGCTCCAGACACAAGCAACAAAATCGCATCCCCAGCTCTTTACTGTTGTTTCTGTAGCTATACCCAATATGTGTTGCCTGTTTTTGTCGTTTGATGGTGAATTTGACTTTTTATTATTGCCCTTTCACTGTTTGCACATGTGATAGCACAAAATTTGTGGTTTTTCAATGATTTAGGGTATACATTCAAAAGAGTAACTTCATCTACTATAACATTAAAGATTAATGAGGAAGGGCACAATGACTAAACTAGATGCTATCGAATACGAGTCTTTTGAAACAATTAAGCAGATTGATGAAAACGGAGTTGAATTCTGGTATGCGCGGGATTTGCAGAGAGTGTTACAATATGCGAAAT
>WQYG01000102.1 GCA_009781395.1 Candidatus Bathycorpusculum sp.
CAACCCATGAATGATCTGCGAGCAGGATTTAGAATACGCGCAAGCATATCATCCAACGCCTCACATACACACAAACAAATGTCCGTAGGTACAAGAACAACATTACCACCACCCAACACTGTTGATAGGATACGTTCTGCAAGTATAGGTGATATTGAGGCTGTAATATACTCTATTGGGACTGGTGGAAATGGAAATACTCATGATATACATACGGATTCTGCTACAGCATCGCAGGTTATTACGCGTGTTCCCAATTTAACCCTGCATTATATTGCAATAGGAACCTAAAAGTGAAAAACTATGTCTGAAGAAAAAATGGAAACCATACAACCGTCAACAACACAGCAACACATGGCTGAAACGTTAAACTCTATGCAACATTCTCCAATGCAGCCGTTAAAGCCTAATTTAACTCCTCAAGCTCAAGAAGCAATCGCCACGTTAAACATACGTGTCAACGATCTACTAACTCAACTTAACAACACTCTAAACTTACTTGTTAAAGAAAACGCCGAACTCAAACAACAACAAAAAATACCGATAGAAAATACTGAGACAAAAACTCAAACTTGACATACACTCTTTTTCTTTTTAGTTTAAACTCTACTCAAACTTTTTTAAAGAAACACTTTTTAAAAATCAGAGTTGTTTGTTTTCTCTGCTTGTCCTATCTTTTTTTGAGATGCGAGGTGTAAAACAAATAGAACAATACACAACACCACAATTAGAATAATTACACAAACAACTATCATATCTTGTAACTCAGAACCATAAATAAATATTCCACCACCAATATCACCAAAAAACCTCTTATCACTATCATTGTTATTTCCATTTGAGAAACCACCACTATCATCATCAGGGTACATATCATTACCATTTGTAGCTGTGTTGCCAGAAATTTTACCGCCAAGTCTATTAAAAGTGCCAACAAGATCATTACCGCCAAAGTTGCGGGTGTTATATACGCCGCCCCCTATGTTGGCTGTATTTCGGATAATTTCGCCCCCAGACATAGTAAAGGCATAACCATTATATACGCCACCACCCAAATCAGCTGTGTTGCCCGAAATTTTACCCCCAGATATAGTAAAATTAGCTCCATTATGCACCCCACCACCCCACTGGACAGCTTTGTTCCCTGAGATTTCACCACCAGACATAGCAAACTCGCTATAACTTATGTATACTCCACCACCACTTCCTCCAGCGGTATTGCCAGAAATTGTACCACCCGACATAACAAAAACGCCACGAAAATCGTTAACCACACCGCCGCCACCACCACTATTAGCTGTGTTGCCCGAAATTTTACCCCCAGACATATTAAAAGTGCCACTGTTGTATACACCCCCGCCGTTCTCAGCGGTATTACCCGAAATTTCACCCCCATACATAACAAAAGCACCCATATTGGATACACCGTGCCCGCCGTAAGCTTTGTTACCTGAAATTAGGCCATTGTAGAAGTAAAATTCAGCAAATGTGTAAACACTCACTCCACCTCCTCCAGTGTTGCTTGTGTGGATTATTGAAATGCCATCAACTCGTAATGTTCCGTTGGGCGCAACATGGAGAATGGTGCCGTTTACTGTGCCGTTTAGTTTATAGTATCCGTTTGGTTTGTTGCTTGTAAGGGTGATGTCTTTGTCTGCCGGAATAATGATGTTAACAGGCCAATAGTTTGAAGTGTAGTCGTTGGTGGTTTTTGTTAGGGTGATGTCGTTGTTTAGGGTGATGGTTGTTGGTTTTTTTGTTGGGGCGTTGTTTATGGCGTTTTTGAGTTCTTCTTCAGTTTTAACATGAACAGCATTTTCTAAAGAAGAATCATCGAAACCATTTGTAAATATGCCTGTAAATATTAGTGTAGAACATAGTACTATGGCTATCAGTGAGGTTAGTAGTATGGTTTGTTTGTGAGAAATATGGAATGTGCCAATCACGTGTATGCCACCGTATATGGGTGTATAGTGGTTTTTTGTTGTTATTATTTTTTTGCTTTTTATGTTTTTGTTGCTAAATGTAGCGTTTGTTGCAGATTTTAATTTTCTGATGATTAAGAGGTGGTGGATGATGTGGGTATATTGGATCTAGTTTCGGTATGAGTTATGTTGTTGGGTGTTATTGTTGTGTTGGTCTTATTTTTTATATCTAAAAAAGAGTTAGAGTTTGTAAAGAAAAAAGAGTAAGAGTGAAAACATGTTTTTTGTTAATCCACAAACACTTAATTTGCTATAAGTTTGTTGTTGTTTAGCAACTTGTGTTTGTTGTAACTACCTTATTTTTTTTCAGTTTCTGCTTGCTTGTTGTTATTGTTGTTGCTGTTGTGGTTGTGTTGTTGGTGTGGTTTGTAGATTGTCAAGTTTTGCTCGTAGCGCCATGTTTTCTTCAATTAATGTTTTGATTACAATGTTTGTTTGTTCCATCAAGTCTGCCATACGCACATTAAGCTTACCTAACGCTTGTTGTACCACAGGAGAAACCTCAACACCTTGCTGCTCAGTCATACTACACTCACCTCACAAACAACCCCTGCCGAATCACTCATGGATCTATTTTTTCTTTGCCTATTAAAATACATAACAATAGTTAGAGGGATTGTTACGATGCATATTGTTGCAATGACGATGAGTAGGTTTGTTGCCCAAGGAGATTTCTGTGGTGGAGGGGAATTGAAATTATCAGACATTGACGGATCAGAACTTTCAGGTCTTGTCGGCAAAACAGACGACGAAGGCAAAACTGTAGAAACTACCATATCCCTACTCACCGTAACAACACTATAATCCCCCTCAACACCCTCAAAGTTAAAATAAAAAACATCACTACCCTCCAACCCTGGAAATATCGGTTCAAGGGTTCCTATTACCGCCTTCACCCTAATATCAATTTTACCACTACTAGGTATAGTGCCATCAAAAGGTATCAAAGTATACTCTGAATCAGACGGTGCATAATATTGAAACCGCCCACTACTCCAACCTCCCTCACCCACATAATAATGACCCCTATAAGCGTAATAGTAGTATAGGTTTATTGTTTCGCCTTTGTTGTTTTTGTATGGGGTGAAGGGTTGGTTTTTAATTACAAGGTAGGTGGTTTTGTTTTCTACAGTGTAGCCTGGGTAGGTGATTGTTTTTTCCTCACCCGTATATTGGTTAACTGTTGTTGTGGTGGTGGGTGGTACGTCGTAGGGTTGAGATATTTCTTGTACCGTAAAAGATGGAGCAGCAGGCTTTATTTCCGCAACTACACAAGACTCAAACAAAAACATACCTGAAATAATTAACAAAATAGGTAACAACAAAGCAAATTTTTTATCTACAAACACCACAACTTATCACTCCACATCCATATTTAATTAACAAAGAAAAAAAGGACACATATAACACTTTTTAACCACTCACTTCTTTTTTTGATTGCAACAATAGTTGTTTTTGTTGTTGAGATCGTATGTTGTCAAGTTTTTCTTGCAATGTCATGTTTTCTTCAATTAATGTTTTGATTACAATGTTTATTTGCTCCATTAAATCCGCCATACGCACATTAAGCTTACCCAACGCTTGCTGCACCACAGGAGAAACTTTGGAATAATTTTTTTGCTGTTCAGACATATCTTTTCACTTTCCACAAAACAAATAACAACACTTCTCGCAACAACAACCCAAAAAAAGAAATAGAAAGAGAAGGGTAGCTGTGCACTAACTGGTAACAAGAGTTTTTGTTCACACAATATCACCATGATTATTGGTTTGAAGGGGTTGCTATCCAGTTAAATTTAACGTTGTCAACAGGTTCCGCAGAAGGCTGAGCTCCCACACCGCTGAAACATGATTCATCTGTATATCCAGCAAAAATGTTGTGACCACTGATATTATTGCCAGGAGCTACTAATCCACCAACATTAGCATGTTGTGCACCAGGTTCATAGACGAAAAAGTCTGTAGGGATATAATACGGTGCGTTAAATGAGTAACTGGTACCTGTGTTACCTATAAAGTGTCGATGTCGGTGTCGGAAAATTTTTACAGTAAAATCGTTTTTAGTTACTTCAGTGACTTTAATTGTGTATGCTTGGTTACTGTTATCTATTACAGTTGCGGTTACTATGGGTGTTGATGTGAATGTTCCTGGGGGGAAGGATATGGTTTTTGTTCCATTTGAGTCGGTGGTACTTTGTCCTGCTCGCATACTGCTGTTTCCTCCGCTTCCGCTAAACGACCAATTACTACCGTCAAGATGCTTAATATTGTCAACATATATCGTTTTTGTAGCCGTTAAACTGCCAAGATACAGATTCGCTGCATACTGTTGCTCCATACCCTCGCCTCTTACTAAGAATAGCGTATCAAGATCGCCACTATGAACATTGTTAAACATTACTTTTTCAACATTCCCAGTTATTTGAGGGTGTTTACATAGTAGCTTTTTGGTTATAGCATCGTACCACCAAAGTGCGTTTGGACTCTGATAAGTTGTAGGATACTTTCCAATAGTGCCCACTGTTCCAATGGATTGCCAACTTCCATTGACATATCGAAAAACTTCTCCATAATCTGTTCTGTAAAAACACTGGTTCTGTTTTGGTGATGCAGGAAAACTTGTGCCCCATGAAAACATTTCTTTAGCACTCGCATCACTGGCAAGCATTAGGCCAATTAAAGCGAATTCTGGAGGGCAATGTTTTCCCAAGAAACCTTGCCCCATCATTATAGCACCACCACCTGTACCTTTTTGGGGATCCGACAGTGTAGACATAAAGCCATGGGTGCTAAAGTCTTTCTCAACATAAAACGCCTTATCAACCACAAGCACAGGATCTCTCCATTCTTTCATCGGGGTTCGAGTTGTAGGGCTGATTTTAGTACAGAACAAGTTTACTACGCTATTTTGTGGATTATACGGTGGAGGGTCATAATCAGGAAATGTTCCTATAACTGTTGGATAACTACCTGATGCGGGTGTGACTGTGAGCATTCCACCTGTATCAATGAATTGTAAGCCGCCTTTGCCTATCCGTATGACAGTAAAATCGTCATACTGTGTAGGTGGTGATGCCATCGAGAAACGAAGAGGTTGTACATCAACCCATTTATCATCTTCATTAGGAACAGATTCTGCTTTTACTTTTATTGGTTGTCCGGTAAAACTTTCAATTGTACTCACCTGTAAGCTTGACGGTACCGACAGAGTACCTATACCACCCTTTTTAGCATAAAGATTTTTGCGTACAAGCAAACTATCATTTATACCAATACCTGCAACATTCTCGTTGTATTCGTCTTTAAAGGCAATACCATATATGTCTGTAGAAAGGTTAAGGGGCGCATTTATATTGATAAATCTGAGAAATGCGCTATAATCGGGCAAATTCCCCGGTGTTTTATTCATCCAAGCCGACACATCAGCCCAAGTCTCAAGAAGAGGCGGAAATTTGCATTTAATTTCAAGCGACTTAGTAATTACGCCCCCATCAAACCCGCCTCCACCACCACTATTATTAGGACTCCATATAGCATACAAGGTTACGTTGCTTGAGTCCATGAGGAAAGTGGAGGGGTTTACAGTGTTTCCGTTTACTGTGTGTTCGGGTGTGGTGACGGCGCTGTTTTTAGCCCAACCCAAAAACGTATGATCCGTTTTAACAAGACCCCCCGTATTTGCTTTCACCGTAACAGAAGCACCAGTTTGATATTGTCCACTATCGGTGGGTACAGTTCCACCTGTAGAACCATTACCACTGTACGTTACGGTGTATTTTGGGGCTGTTTGCCAAACAGCATAGAGGGTGGTGTTTGCAGTTATGGTAAAGGTTTGTCCTTGGGTGTAAGCTACAGAACCACTGCTACTGGTGGCCCAACCTTGAAAAACATAACCCGTTTTCACCAAGCTTCCTTGTCCTAGAACAGTGACAGTTGAACCGTTATTATAGGGACTATTACTATCTGAGGGAGCTGTGCCACTGGTGTTACCATTGCCATTGTAGGTTACCGTTCGACGAATTATCCACACCGCATACAACGTAGTATTTGCATTTATTGTAAAGGTTTGGCCCGCAGTATACTGTACAGTGCCGTTGTTGGCTTGGGTTTGGTTGCTGTTCCAGCCAAGAAAAGCATAATTTGTTTTTGCCAAGGTTCCCTTATCTAGTACTGTGACAAGTGAACCACTTATGTAGGGGCTTTTGCTGTCTGTTGGTGCAGTCCCGGAAGTGCTGCCATTACCATTATAGGCCACAGTATACGTTGGAGAGGTATCTATTTTCCATACAGCGTAAAGAGTAGTGTTTTGACTTATGGTAAACGTGTTGCCTTGAGTGTATTGTGCGGATGTAGCTGAACTGCTGGTGGCCCAGCCTAAGAAAGTATAATTTGTCTTCTTTAAATTACCCGTATTACCCAGCACGGTTACGGTGGCTCCGCTCACATAGGGACTACTAGAATCTGTTGGAGCGGTACCACTTGTACTGCCATTACCGCTATATGTTACAGCCTAAATTCTGCGGTGTTTTGTGCACATACAAAAAGTGAGTTATTTGTTTGTGAGATAGTTTTTTAGGTCGTTTTCTGTTAAACCACACGCTTCTAGAATGGCACGCTGAGTTTTAGTTAAAG
>WQYG01000103.1 GCA_009781395.1 Candidatus Bathycorpusculum sp.
AATTGTTTGGAACTCTTTCTCTACCCAACTATTAACATCCCCATTCAAGACAAACAGCAACCACAATACTACTAACCACAAACACCCTTTTTAGTTTATCAAAAAATTGTGGGTCAAGCTAAGACCCTATAGGTTACATTTTCCATATTTAGTTTCCTTTCGTATTTTTTGCATGTAGAAAAATAATGATGTTGTAACAATAGTACCAATAATTAGAACTATTGTGACAACTGTTACGGGGTTATTTAAGAAAGACTTAGCCGTTTCAGAAGGTTCAGGTTCAGAAAAAATAAAAGAATCCGAAGATGTAGGGGTAACAGTTATAGAAGGTTCAGAAGTAAGAGGTGTAGAGCTATAGCCAAAGGGTACATATTGTTCATTTACAGAACAAGGTTCAGAAGGACTTCCCAACACATCGGGATAAATGTAAGTGTAGCCACCAATTACATATAAAATGTCATCAACAACAGCCACACCAAAACCCCATCGGACTGTAGGCAGGGTCTTTGTAGCTGACCAAGTGTTATGTATAGGTTCATAAACAAAGGCATTTCTTGCCCAGAAGGCATAGACTTTTTGAGGAGCAAAACGACCTGTTGACACGCCTACACCACCACCGTTAGCACCATATGCTGAAGGATAACCATCTTTTTCACTCCAAGTATCAGCTATAGGGTCATAAGTTACAATCCTATTTTTTGTTGGAGAAGAAAAACTGGTAAAATGACTATAAAGAACCATTATTTTGTTATCCACAACAGCTGAAAAACCCTGTCCCGTATAAAGACTATCCAGTTCATCAGGCATACGAGTTTTTTCAGTCCATAAATCCTTAACTGGATCATACATAAACAAGTCCTGTCCAGATAGAACAAAAATGTTCCCATCAATAACCTGAGCGTTTTGCACTCCAATAACTGGTGAAGAAGTTTTAGTACGCCAACTGTCCGAAACGGTATCATACATCTCATTCACCACCCACTTATCAAGATTATTATTTGCATCATGGCTATAACCACCTATACAATAAATTTTGCCCTGATAAGCAGCAATAGCAAAATCATATCGGGGAGTAGACATAGATTTCAAAGCAACCCACGTATCATACACAGGATCATAACACTCATTAGCACCCACAGCATGATAACCCGCAGATATGTCACCTCCAATGGCATAAATTTTACCATCCACAGCAACAACCCCCAACCCAAACCGTGGATAATTCATAGGAGCTTTTGTAGTCCAAGAATCAGCAACCAATTCGGAGGAGCCGAAAACAGAACTAAACACTGCTACGAACGAGCCGTTTATAAAAAAACAAAGCAGTATAAAGGCTAAAACTTTATTCACGTCCATCCCCTTTGTTTCTTTTTCGTCTTTTTAGATAGAAAAATAAGGTAGTGACAACAATGCAGGCAGTCATAACGGTTGCAACTACAACAATAGGTTCAGATTCAGAGACACTAGAAGAAGCACCCTTAGAAACCACAGGGGTAGTATCTGTTGGAAGAGTCTGATAGCCGCGTGGATCATATCCAATTGGCACATACTGCATGTGTACTTCACCATTTGCAGTGTGTCCAAACACGTACAAAATATCATCAACCTCTGCTACACCATAAACACCCATAATAGGCATAGTTTTGGCAGTTGGCCAAACATCTTTTACAGGATCATATACCCAAGTGATGTGTTGCCCTTCTTTAAAGCCTAAGACATAGATGTTTCTAGGTGCATAAATACCGGTCGTTGCTCCAGCAGCCATAACACCACTCCAAGCACCTGCCTCCAAAAGACCTATCTCTTGTGTTTTTCCTTCACTCCACTTATTCGTTTTTGAATCATAAATCACAACATCAACATTAGCGGGACGATCATATGGAAAGTCATGCTCGTCTACACAAAAACATATTACTTTATCATCCATCACAACCGAAATGATAGGATACCGTGGTTCTATATTGGGTATTTGGGTTTTTTTAATCCATGAATCATTATTCGAATCATACACGTACATTTCAGCAATATGTCTAACAAAAATTTGGTCATCCGCAACATGTGCTTGTAGATTACGTGAAAACGGTGGAACGGGTAGGTCAGCTTTAGTGCTCCAACTGTCAGTAGCTGGATCATAAACCTCAACTACACAACTATACATATGTGAACTGCCTATACAATAAATTTTGCCTTGATACTCTGTAATAGCAAAAACCTGCTCTATGTGTAGGCATAGGCTCTAAAGTAATCCATGTATCAGTCAAAGGGTCATAGCACTCATTAGTATCAAGATAATTTCCAACAAGAACTGACCCAACGACATGATAGGGCATTTCGGTATAATAAAGACCACCAATAGCATAAATTTTGCCCTCAACTGCAACAACTCCAAACTCTTGCCGTTCGGGGTTGGGAGAAGGCGTTTTTGCATTCCAAGAATTCTCAACCAACCTTGAGGCGGAAACAGAACTAAATGTTGTTGTAAACGTCCCGCTTATAAAAAAGAATAGCAACACACAAGCCAACACTTTAGTCATATTTACGCCTCTTACGTCTTTTCTTCCTCAGATAGAAAAACAAAGATATGATAACAATACCTACAATTAGAACTGTAGCAATTTCAATAGACCAAGTTAAAGCAGAGGGTTGAGCGTCATGATACCCTTGTGGATTATAACCTACAGGTATGTATTTAACGTTAACAGCGCCACCTATTATGTAGAAAACATCATCAACAACAACCAGCTTACACCCCCGGCTGTATGGAGCTGTATCTACAATTTTTGCAGTTGACCAAACATCACTTTCAGGATCATAAACCCAAGTAAACGGTTGCACATTCATGAGATTTTCTTTAGTAGCTTTAAGCCCTAAAACGTAAACATTTGCAGGTGCATAAACACCCGAGGTCATTGTCACAGTAACTGCCATGAAAATAGGGTTCGTAGCAAATATGCACTCATCAGTTGTTTCACCGTCATACCACACATCAACTGTCGGATCATAAATTCTAACCTGTAACTGAGCACTAAATAGACCCATCCAAATAGGTTCTGTTGATGGTGTGAGTAAAAAGTCGCCTACTATTATTTTGTTATCCATCACATCTGAAAACGCATATACCATTGATGTAGGCATATTGGTTGTAGTTATCCATGAATCTGTAGTTGGGTCATACAGGTACATAGCATTTTGGGTTATAACGAAAAGTTGTTCGTTTATCACAAGAGATTGTAGAGGTTTTTCTTGATTGGTAAGGTGTGCTTTGGTGCTCCATTTGTCAGTAAGTGTGTTATACATGTACAGCTCTCCATCGGGAGTTATAATGAAAATTTGTTCATTTACAACCTGCACTTGCATACTCTGTTGCACATAAATTGGTAAAGATGCCTTACTCTCCCACATATCAGTAGCGGGATCATACACTTCAACTATATCTAAGGGACGAAGTACCGGTGGACCTAGAGGATAAATAGTGCCATCTGCACCGCCTATACAGTAGATTTTGCCTTGACAGGTCACAATAATAAAATTACCTCGCGGAGTTGGCATAGATTTCAAAACAATCCAAGTATCAGACACAGGATCATAACACTCATTAATACCCACAAAACCACGACCCACACTACCAGGAGAAGCAACTGACGCACCACCTCCAATAGCATAGATTTTACCCTCCACCACAACAACACCCAAATCAGATCTAGGATCATTCATAGAAGTTTGTGAACTCCAAGAAGCCTCAGATGAATCTGATGTAGAAACAGAACTAAACACAGTTAGAAATGTCCCACTTATGAAAAAACAAAGCAGTACAAAGGCTAAAACTTTACGCATTCTCATACCTCTTGTTTCTTTTTCTTCTTTCTTGTAAATATAAAAAATAAGGTCATAACAACAACGCATAAAGATAGAACTACTACAAGCCCAACAGATCCAAATAAGAAAGATAAGAAAGGTACTGATTCAGATGGGGAATTTAGTTCAGGTTCAGAAGAAACAAACAAATCAGAAAGCTCAGACTCCTGTTCAGGTTTAGGTTCAGAAGAAACAAACAAATCAGAAGGGGTAGGAGCAACAGAGGATGAAACAACAGAGGACGAAACAACAGAGGACAAAGGTGTGGAAGTAACAGAGGGTAGTGCGCCACGGTAGTCAAGGGGTATATATTGTTCATTTAAAGCACTAGGAACGTTAGGGCTGTCAAATGAGTGAAAATCATTAGAAGTGGAGCCACCGATTACGTACAAGATATCGTCAACAACGGCCACACCAAAATTTGCACGTTCAGTAGGCATAGCTTTAGCAGACGACCAAACATCAGTTACAGGATCATAAATATTGTTACTTGATATGCCTAAAGCATAGAGGTTTTTAGGTGCATAAACACCACTTGTTACTCCAGCACTGCCACACCACAATCGCATAAAACCTGTCGTACCTTCACTCCATTCATCTGTCTTTGGATCATAAATCAAAACCTTTTGTCCTAAGCGACTATAGGCAATTTCAAATTCGCCGGCAAAAAATATTTTACCATCCACAACCGCTGACACAATAAAATTCCCCGCCATAAAAGGTGTAGGCATACAGGTTTTTTGAGTCCACACATCCGTAACGGGATCATACATATAGAAATAATCCGGATAAGGACTAAAAGGGTCACGTCCATTTGCAACAAGATATTCTATCCAACCATTTGAGTCTTCAAAATCCGATGACAACAAAGAGGCTTCCCTAGCGGTAACAAAAATTTTTCCATCCACAACCTGAGCATGCAAATTAGTTGCAGCAAACGGCAAAGGAGCTTTAGTACTCCAACTGTCGGTAGCTATGTCATAAACCTCATTTACACTTACTCTTGAGGTTGAAGTGTCAAAATATGTTGCACTGCCTATACAATAAATTTTACCATCATACGCAACAATACCAAAATTCATCCTAGGAGTAGGCATAGCCTCCAAAGTAACCCACACATCCAACTTAGGATCATACCGCTCATTAATCCCCACAAAACCACCTACACCTCCACCACCAATGGCATAAATTTTACCATCCACCGCAACAACCCCTAAACCCGTTCGAGCTTGACTCATCGACTTTTTAGTATACCAAGAATTCTCAGTTATCTCTGAGGAGAAAGTAGAGTTAAATGTTATTACAAATGTTCCAGCTATGAAAAAACAAAGTAGTGTAACAGCTAAGACTTTATGCATGTGTATTCCTCTTGCTTATTTTTTTTCTGTGTAGGTAGATACACAAAGATGTTGCAGTAGCAGCAACAATAGCGCCTGTTGTTAGAGTTATTATAGCTATAATAGGTCCAGTTAAGAAAGATTTAGAAGGTTCAGTGGAAACAAACGAGTTAGAAGGTGTAGAAGCATCAGACGGTGAAGTAGTTAGGGGTATGGCGTCATTATAGCCAAGGGGTATGTATTGTTCATTTAATGCACTGGCAACATTAGTGCTGCCAAATAAGTGAAAGTCATCAGAAGTGTAGCCGCCGATTACATATAAAACATCCTCAACAACTGCTACACCAAAATTTGCACGTTCAGTAGGCATAGCTTTAGCAGACGACCAAGAATCCTTTATATGATCATAGACATTGTTACTAGATATTCCTAAGGAATAAAACTTTTTTGGGGCATAAAGTCCAGTTGTTGCGCCGGCTCCGCCACACCAAACTTTTGTAGAACCAGCGGTACCTTCATGCCAACTATCTGTTTTTGGGTCATAAATCAAAATCTTTTGTTGCTCAATATTGTAAGTGTGGTCAATTGTAAAGGTACCTTCAAAGATTATTTTATCATCTACAACTGATGAGACAATAAAATTTCCTGCAGGAGGAGCCATAGGCATACTGGTTTTTTTGGTCCACACATTTTTATCGGGATCATACATATATAAATCCTGAGGAGTGCCATACTTGAAAGGTACACGGGTGCCTACAACAAAAATTTTTCCATCTACAACATTTGCATGTAAATCTTTGCCACTAAATGGTAAAGCAGCTTTGGTGCTCCAACTGTCGGTAGCTATGTCATAAACCTCATTTATGTTCAATAATGCAATTGATGTGCCGGGTGTATTAGGTGCTCCACCGCCTATGCAGTAAATTTTACCATTATACGTTGCTATAGCAAAATCAGATCTTTGGGTAGGCATAGAGGTTAAAGTAGTCCATTTGTCAGTTTTTGGGTCGTAGCATTCATTTGTAGACACGTAGGAAGCTATGCCCCAACCGCCAAAGCCGTAACCTCCAATGGCATAAATTTTGTCTTCTGCTGCGATGATGCCTAATCCTGATCTTGCGTGGGTCATTGGTTTTTTAGTGTGCCACGAGTTTTCATTTGTGTCTGATGCGACAGTAGGGTTTAGGGTTGGTGTGAGTGGGCCGGTTATGAAGAATAAGAGGAGTAATGTGAAAAGAATGATTTTGTTTGTTGTCACACGACAAACGCATGAAAAATTTTTGTGAGCGCTTTTAGCAGAGATACTTGAGGAAAAACGTTACTATTTTTTAGACTACTAAAAGCTGCTGCAGATACTTTGTCAAATTAAAACTAATTAT
>WQYG01000104.1 GCA_009781395.1 Candidatus Bathycorpusculum sp.
ATATGTTTGGTTGGTGTTGTGTGGTGGGGTTTGCGATTTAATTTGTGAGGGTTTGTGTAGTGGTTTGATTTAGGATGGAAATATTTTAATTTTAGTGAGAAATAGTTTAATTGTAAACCTCTACTAACTAAAATTGAAAGTGACAGTGAAGACATGAAGTATTATTCCGAATTAGCAAAACTACAATGCTTCACAAAAACCGACCTACAAAAAATAGTCGGCAACACAAACACTACCGGCTCAATACTAAAACAATACCAAAAAAAGAACTACATAAAACAAATAAAACGCAACCTCTACGCCACAATCAGCCTAGAAACAGATCAAATAATCCCAACCCGATACAAAATAGCAACCACCATAACAGAAGACACCTATCTATCCCATCACACAGCCTTTGAATACTATGGCTGCGCAAACCAAGTCTTCAACACCGTCCATGTTTCAGGCAAAACCCGTTTCACACCCTTCAAATTTGACGATATAACCTACAAATATCTCTACCCCCGCCTAACAGTTGGCATTGTAAAAAATTCTGACGGGATCTGTGTGACCGATATGGAACGAACCATACTTGATAGTATAAACGATTTTGAGAAAATAGCTGGCCTAGAAGAAGTGCTACAATGCATAGCATTAATTCCGTATGTTGAGGAAAATAAGCTCGTAGAGTACCTGCAACTCTACAACAAGCAATTTCTCTACCAAAAAACCGGATACATACTCTCACAACTCAAAAAATCCCTACGTTTATCTGATCGTTTTTTTGATAAATGCAAACAACATATCGGCCAGAGCATCCGTTATCTTCATAAGGAATTTATCTCCGCTGAGAGTTCTGAGGTTGTTTTTGATAAGCATTGGCAACTATTTGTACCCCAGACTTTGATGCTTAAAGTGAAAAATTAATGCCCTACAATAAGACAAATAAAACCTGTTAAACTAATTGGGCGAAAACAATGCCAATCTGAAAACTGAAATGCCTGTTCCATTTTTGCGAGTAAATGGTAAATGGAACAAAACATGTAGAAAAACCATTTATTATACATCAAACACAAGTGTTCCAATATAGGCAAATATTTGGGAATGGAACAGCAATGGATGCATTCGATTTACTTTCTACACTTGTACGGGCAAGCTTAGAGTCCGATAAAAAGAACATCGAAGCAACCGCTTTAATGATTGCAAAAAAAATAAAAAAAGACCGCCCCGACATAGCCGCAGAAATTACAAAAGCTCTAGCCTACGCTGGACTCGAAAATTCAAGCACCCGTTCCTTAAACCTGCCTCACCCACCAGTAGACCGAGAAACAAGACACGCACTAGTAAAGACAGCTCAACCCATAGAAATGCTCGATCCAATACTCAATGAGCAAGTGCGTAAACAATTAGATGATTTTATTAAAGAACGCAAAATGCTCAACAAATTCCTAGACGAAGATATAATTCCACCCAACAGCATCCTTCTCAATGGAGCCCCCGGAGTAGGAAAAACCTACATAGCCCAATGGATAGCGCACCAACTCAAACTACCACTAATCACCTTGGATTTAGCATCCTCAATATCTAGTTTTCTTGGCAGATCAGGCCAAAATATCCGAAGCATTTTTGAATACGCCATAAACCAAAATGCAATACTATTACTTGACGAATTAGATGCCATCGCAAAACGCCGCGATGATGCAAGCGACTTAGGCGAACTAAAACGATTAGTCAATGTTTTACTAAAAGAATTAGAAGCCTGCCCAAGTAATTGCATTATCATTGGAGCGACTAACCACCCTGAGCTATTAGACAAAGCCATATGGAGACGCTTTGACCGCACACTTACCATACCTATGCCTGAAGAAAATGAACGAACTCTACTACTGCAAAGGCATTTAGGTAAACTTGGGCAACACCTTAAGCCAAGTAGTATCAAATGCTTAACGATCAATACCAAAAATGTAAACGCTGCTGATATCTGTAAATTATGTGAACACATAAAACGGCAGGCTTTGCTAAATCCAGAAGTAAAGGTTGACCTTGTGGCTTTAACTGAACTATTTAAAATAACTCTACCTGAAACAAAAGAAGAAAAAATAGTCACATGCAATATGCTTAAAAAAGAATTCGGATTATCTCAAAGAGAGGTAGCTCAAATCACCCAAATACCCTTAGCAACAGTTTCTAGATATTTGACAAACAAGGAAAAGAAGAAGGAAAAAGTGAAATAATATGACAGGTTCAAAATATCCAATTATTGCGCATGGAGAACTTTACGTAAAGCCTATAGAAAAAAAGAACTCGGGTGGCCCAAAAGACATTCCACATGACTACGAAGAGGCAAAACCTAAAATTGTTGCAGACCTTAACAGAATTTTCGATGCAATTCACGAAAAGCACGAGATTTTTCTGAAAGAAAAAATTGTATGCGTTCGTATGGAGCCTAAATTTGAAGCCAAATCATATGTTCCAAATCAATTATTAACCACTGATAACCTGAGCTTTGTAGGTGGAAGAAAATATCGTTTTACAGAGGATAATGGGGTAGAACAACAGCAGGTTGCAAAACTATATTTTGTTAAAACGGATGATATGGGTCTTAGTAATCTACGAGAAACCTTGACATCAGGTGTCAAAGATGATGTGCAGAATTGGCGTGATCAAATTGGGTCTATTCACTCGTTGGATCTTCTAAGACCTGATGAGAAAATTATGGGTTTTCCTGAAGACTGGAACAAGGGTATTGTAGAAATTGTGTTGCATCCATTAGAAAATGAACACGATCAAATGTTAGATAATTTTTATTCCACAAGTAAGATTCCAAGAAAAGACACAAGAGTAAAAGCGTATAAATTGGGTTTAACTTTCATTAGTGCTAAGTGTAGTCGTGTTGAATTAGAAAATATAAAGCGTTTTAACCCTCTACGAGCTATGCATCCACTGGGGCAAATAGACATAACACCCGTTAGAACTGTATCTGTTGGAGATGCACCTCAACCTTCGTCATCAAACAAAAAATCTAGTATTGTTGTTGGAGTTTTTGATGGTGGTGCAGATGATACTCTTCCGTTGTTAAAGGGGTATGTAAAAACAACTGATTGCGCAGTAATTGCTCCAAATGAGAACTACTTGTCGCATGGTACTGCTGTCTGTGGTGCGGTATTACATGGAAATTTGGCTGGGAAAAATAAATTTTATCCTCTTCAAACGCCTTATGTTTCGGTAGAAAGTTTTAGAGTGCTTCCAATACAAGATAAAGCGGATTTTGAGCTTTATGAGGCTATAGATGAAATTGAAAAAATTGTTAGTGGTCGTCGTGATCTAAAACTCTGCAACGTGTCTTTTGGTCCTAGAGGGGCTATTATTGATGACAGCATTAACCGTTTTACGTATGTTCTCGATCAACTTACTTATGATGTCTCTGAGGGAGAGGTTAATCCCTTATTTTGTGTTGCGGCTGGAAATGATGGTGATTTGCCTGAGCCTTTTAATCGTGTGCAATCGCCTGCAGATATGGTCAATGGATTAGGTGTAGGTGCATACACTTTAACAACAGTTGATGGTTCAAAGATACGAGCAGCCTATAGTTGTGTTGGGCGTGGACGAGAAGGTGCTAAGATTAAACCTGATTTGCTTGATTTTGGAGGGAGTATTGATCGCCCATTTGTTTTAGTAGGTTCAAAACCAGATTCGCTAGCAACATCGTATGGTACTAGTTTTGCCTCTCCATATACGGTGCATAAGATTGGTAAGCTTATGGCAAAGAGTGATAACATTGCACCGCATCTTGGCCGAACGTTGTTGATACATACTGCACGTTTTAATAAAAAGTTCACACTAGACGAGCAGGGTCATGGTTTTTGTCTTGAAGATGTGGATGAGATTTTGTCTTGTGATGACAAAAAAGTGACTATTCTATATTCAGGGCTACTTGAGCCAGCACAAATAGTTAATTTGCCCATATTTGCTCCCAACATTAACAGCATTAAAGGCATGGTTAACATATCGTGGACTATTACAACGATAGTAGCTCCGTATGCAAACGATCCCGACGCATATACAAATGATTGCATAGACGATGTTTTTATTCCCCATACAGATGTCTTTAAGTATACTAAGGAAGATTCTAAGACTCAAAAACCGCTCACAAAGAGGTTAAATTTGTGCAAAGCTGCTGACATAGAAAGGGAGCAAATTCTTCTTGCTGAGGGTTATAAGAGATCACCTTTTCCTATGAGTTGTACACCAAAGTCTTTTCGTTCTGAAGATGATTTACGGGTGAAAGATTACAAGTGGGATACGGTTATCAAAAAGCATCAGCGTATGCGAGGTTCTTCTTTGCGTAATCCATATCTGACTTTGCAGGCAATTGATCGTAATGGGTTCAATGCTCAGAGCATTAAATATCATGTAGCCGTTTCGATTGAGGCACAAAGTTACACTGGAAGTCTTTATGATGCAATTTTACAGACCTACAAAAATTTGGCTCCAATTACATTAAGAAACATCAATCGCATCATGGTTGACATTAATAGTTAACCAACCTGTTGTTATGGTTAAAGGCTTAATTTGTCCAATAAAGTTCAGAGTGCTCTTAGAGTGCATATAGTGCCTCTGGGGGCTTCATTTTTCTGTGTGGGTCTTATGGGCTTTAAAAATTTCTGTGTACTCTATTTTTAGGTCTCTATATGCATAATAATACTGTATGTAAAAAAATCTCTAAATGTAAAATGCTAACAGGCATTTCAGGCTTTTTTAGCAAATATTTCCACAAATTCAAAACAACCCTCAAGTTGTATTCAACATCAGGTTCGAGTTCGAATTCAAAAAAGACAAAGGAGACAAACTAAGTTGACCTCAACAGTAACCCTATTGTTTTCTAACCTTCTAAGCTCAAATGTGTTGCCTACGCTTATTGCATTACTTACTACCACGTTGTTTGTCTATCGGTCGTTGCCTCTTGTTCGATCAGAGGGTCCTGAGGAGCAGGCTCGCGCACAGAAAGTTTTGGTTGGATGTGTTATTGCAGGGGTGCTTATGGCGGTCGCCAAACCAGTTGCCTTTTGGGTGACGGGATGGAACGTAACAACGATGCAAGCAGGTCTGCCCGTTGAATTGATTAGTGCGGTTGATAATCTTTTGCAGCTCTTGATGTACATAGGTGTCGTGGTCGTCATCGCTGGCTTGATCTATGGCGGAATACAACTAAGCCGCACAAACCCAACAAAACCAACAACAAACTCTGCCACCTAAACTGACCCGAAATGCCCCTCAAAGAACTACTAACCCTCATAGTAGCCATCCCCACCTTTCTTTTCTTATCTGCCATTTTTCCCCAAACCCACGCATTGTTTATTGTAGGATGGTTGTTTTGTTTAGGCTTTGATCTACATTCAACCCACAGGTTCTACCTCGAAAACCCCAACCAATTTCACAACAATGAACGCAACAAACTCTTCGTATGGCTAACAAAAAATGCGGGCTTCAAAAAAGCCACAATACTCTTCCCACTACTAATCGAAGTCCCCCTGCTACTGTTTTTTGCCCTTCTACCCCTACAAACCCTACACACCTACCTATTCCCCAACACCCCAAACCAACTAATCGTTTGTATCATGGCAAGCTTTGGCATATGTGCAATCGGCCACTTGCAAGCCGCCCTAAAAAACACAAAACTAAACCACAAAATAACCATAGGTAGCCAGAGTTGCCCCAAAACGAGACAGTGACTGTCTCGTTATGACCAAACCCTGGCTACCACCCTAACCAAACACCCTCAAAACAAACAAAAAAACTAACCAACAACATTTCAACAACCAACAGATAAGAAACACAAACTAAGCAACTTACTAAACCAAGACTACTTTATCCAACGATATTTTTGATGTCTATCTTTTTTACCCACACGCGTTATTGGCTCAACCCTGTAACCTTTCAGCATTATACCAATCTTGGTATTGCTCCAATAACCATCAAACTCTGCTCTACTGCCAAAACTATCGCCTGATAACTGCCACAACTCCCTTTGGATCAGATCAATTGCAAACTCAACACACCCTGTGTCACAAATCTTATCCATCACCTTCTTCAAATCCACCTTAGCCCTCATCGACCGCTCTTTTTGCTGTTGCTCTTGATGTAACTTGTCTGCCACTGCTCGCCCAAATTTAGTCAAGCTATAATAGTTGTAACCATGACCTTTGGGGTTTGGTATAGAAAAATTGTTTTCTGATGTTGAAGGTATTCTTATTGAAGGTTTAATAATGCGCGCTTTAACTAACCTTGAGAGGGCACATTTGTACTGTTTTTCTTTAAAGAACTCTTCAGGTTGATCTTTTTTTGGATACGCACTAAATTCTATGCCATAGGTTTGACATATATCCATCCAGATGAGGATAGGTTTGCCATGAGGTTCATCACCTTTCCTCATCAGATAGATAACATTTTTTTCTAGTTGACCCAGCTTAAAACCATGTAATTTCACCGGTGTGGACATTTATTGATCCTTTCCTAACTGGATCGCAACGGCTGCAAAGAACTAACTCCAACTCTTCTTCGTCATTGTCGTCG
>WQYG01000105.1 GCA_009781395.1 Candidatus Bathycorpusculum sp.
AGGTCTTTTGAAGAGTTGCAAGTGGCTCTAAAGACGGCGTTAGCTGCCATTACTCTTAGCAATATTGAACACTGGTTCAAACACGACGGATATCACTATTAATGTAAAATCAAGTTGCTATATTGATGCATCTGGGTCGGTGGGTTTAGAGTTTCCTTCTGATAGACCAATTATAGCTGAGCTACGCACATCACCTAATATGGGTGGGCTGGTTTTGTATCCTTATTGGTTTGTTGAGTTGCCTTTAGTTTATTCGCCTGATTTGTCTATGTATGCTTGGCAGTTGAGTATTTGGGCGGATACTGGCGAAATTGCAAGCAGTCATCCCGTTGGAGGTTATGGCGCTGTGCCTGATGTAGCGGATGGTTCATCAAATCTTCAAAGAACACCGTCGGATACAAATCTGGCTCAGTCTGAACACAACAAAAACCTGCTATCCATTACAACCATAATTATAGCCATGACTATAATAATTGGTTTAATTGCAATAGCAGTATTTAAAAAACGCTAATTTTTCTCTTTTTCCTTTTTTGTCATCAAACCATTTGTAGGATAGAAACTTTTTGTGGTAAACGTTTTCAATGACAAACATAATGGGACTTTTCAACCTCAAGGAGTCAACTGATTTTTCAAAATTGAGTAACAGGTCCTTCTATCGAGAGGGTTTGTTGAAACGGTTTTCTGAGTGCTTATTCGTTTGAAAATAGGGTAAAATATGCGTATTTTGAATTTTTTTCGTGTCACACTTGAAAAAACATGTTTTTCATTAATTATGACAAGAAAAAATAGTTGTTCACACATTGAAAATATGGCGTGTTTGTGTATTTGTTAGTCAGGTGTCCATTCGTAAATTGGCGTCATTTCTTCAAATATAGGATTCCAGTATTCACCTGATTGTTTCCAGTGACCTTTGGCAGGAGACTCTACAGGAATCTGTAAGGGAATACTCTCTGCAGTGCTTGACCCGTTGCTATTTGAATTTGAGGATTCACCATTAGTATTGTAATTTTTTTCTGTGTTTTTCTTTATTTCTGAAAAGAAGCCTTCAAAATCAGATCCCGTATAATTTTGCGCCAACTCTTTATGGACTATGTCCCAATTAATATCTGGAACTGAATCGTTTACTGAGAGCAACTGTTCTTCTAAAGCTTCAGAGGAACCTGTATTATAACCTTGAACTAGAAATACAGTAGCACTCATTAAAAATAACGCCAAACATATTGAACACAGACAGTAAACTTTTCTCATACCAGTACCTTCTAGGACAGTTGATTGTTAACATATGCCGTTATTGAAGGCATATTTAACTCTTTGTTTTTTACGGCTATGCATCAGTTTCACATGGCAACATGAAATCATATTGCTACACTGTTCTATGAAAGAAAAATATCTATAGACCTTAAAGCCTGAATTCTCGTCAAACTTGTAATATACGTGGCCGAAAATATTCACAACATCGTTACCCCTATTGTTTATTATGCTTCATCGCAATCATTTTTTTACGTATGCGTATTTATTTTTTGTGTGACAATTGTATCGCTATTTTTCGTCTGTGATATATAGTACAATTACGTTATACGATAAAAATACAGGTTGTAAAAAATAACGTTAGTTGTGAAGCATATTTTAATTGAACCAGTGTTTACAAATATAAATTAAAACTAATGCAAACAGGCGTATAGTACAAAAACGTGCAGAATTCAGGTTAAAGGCAATTAGAATCTGTCGCGAAACAGCTCGACCATTTTTATCGAATAAAAACATGAATTACACCAGGAACTTGGTCAAATTATTTAGTGACAGTTCTTTAGTGCGCTAATGGTAAAACAAATATTTGTCAGCATAAAAACTACAATATTTGTCTTTTAGACATGATGTTCAATTATGATAATAATTCATCATGTGTAACCATGAGTGTTAAGTCGGAAAACATATAGTGTTTCTTCGATCTTTGGAAGGTGTAGCAATTTTTCACGCTACACTTCTTAGCAATCAGCACTATTTTTTACGAGCACAAAAACCTCTTTATAGCAAGTCAAAATGACATTGGCGCGTGTATTTTCGTTTATACTGTTTAAAATTGTTCGTTTTACATACTTTTTCCATTACTGATCTTGTTGCCACTGGAAAAATACGCCAACATCCACTTATCTTGCCATAGATAAATCCCTAACTTCCCAAAAGTAAGTAATAGGTTTTGGCTATAAACCTTGTTTTTAGTTATTTTTACAATTAACGCGATATTTGACTCTTTTAAGTTTGCACACATATTACTTAACATAAGTAATATGATGTTATCGTAAAAACGCCATAAAAAACCTTTAATATAAAAACAACCAAAAACTAAGCCAGCAACTGACACCTATTACTTAAAAAAAGAAGTTAGGGATAAATTCGTTGACAAGAATTCAAAAACACAAAATAACACGCCTACTACTGTTGGAGTGTTAGTGAATTTGAACGTCTAATACAACTTGCTGTTCATAAGGGGCTGTTTCTCTGACACATTTAACACCCTCAAATGCAACTACACGTCTACCTTGATGTTCAACTAAACACGTAAAACGCGTTTTGAGGTCTTCAATTGTATCAGGTTTACGAACAAAACCATAAAAATGCACCAGCCCACCTGTGGATTTTAAGGTTTGACAAGCAGCATCAACAAAGTCGATAGCAGTTTCGGGCAAATTCATAATCACTCTATCAGCAACCCCAAACAAGGTGCCCTTAGCCGATTCTCGTGCATCCCCCAGCAAAGGATAAACCCGATTCTCAACTTTATTAATTTGAACATTAACTTTAAGCAACTCAACCGCGTCAGGGTTAATGTCTAGGGCATACACTTTCACGTTAGGACACAATTTACCTATAGGTATAGCAAAGGGACCAACACCCGCAAAAAGATCCACCACAACCTCTGCCTTATTATTATTTACAAGCGTTGCTACACGATGATGCTCTTGAGAGAGTCGGGGAGAAAAATAGGCCTTAGCCAAATCAACATGGTATTGGCAGCCATATTCGTTATAAACGGTTTGTGTTCGGTTCTCACCTGCAATGTGGGAGAGATCACGAATACGATAAACACCGCTAATGGCACTGGCTTTTGTATGAACACTTTTAATGTTTTTATGAGCACTTAAAACGGCCTGCCCAATGATCACTTGGTAAGCAGTTAGTTCAGGAGGAATTTCAATTACTGCTATATCACCAACTATGTCAAATGAGTGGGGAATGCTTGAGTGTAGATTAGGAGGTATTTGTCTTTTAAGAGCAGATATTAGGGTTTCTTCTGCCGGACGCTTTAGAGTAAAGTTTGCATTATCTAACACCAGTTGAGGTGCTAGGTCTTTTAATTGGGACAGTTCAATTTCAGTTGGCATTCTTTTAAGGGGGATTAAAAGTTGGTCGTCTTGCTTTTCAATAAATAGAGTCTTATTTACTAGTTCAAGTTTGTGTGCTAAAGAGATTACTTTTTCACCCAAACATTTAGACACTTTAAGGCAAACCGTATTTATCATCAGCATCATTGCAATCAATTAGGTTTTTTCTATTCGATACAAGTTATTTACTTTTTCAATACTAAACACCGAGTTTAGCATGGTCTCCATGAGCCAAATGTTAGTCTCAAGATGCTCTGAGAGTGCGCGCGTGTAGAAAACAGACCTACCGGAAGAGAGGGCTATGAAGGGGATGAGCATGTCAGCTAAAAACAAGTCAACAGTAGATCGGGTATTTAATTCTAAAACAAGTTTTTTGGCAGCTTTTTCTCCAACAGACTCACTTGTTGCGCCAAGTTCTCCAAGAGCATCAGCTCCAACAAGAACATCTGTGTCTGTTTCAGCCCATAACACAATTGAGCTGCCCTTCTGATACGGGTTTGACTGATCATTTAAAACTTGAATATTATTGTTGTTGGGTTGGTAACTGTTTTTAGCTAAAAAGTTTAGAGCCGCATCAGCTTGGCGTTTAGCAACTTGACGATCAGATAAAAAAGTACAAACAGATAAACCCTTAACACTTTTAAGGCTACCAAACCTTTCAAACTCAAACGCCTTAAGCAACGCAGGCTTTACAGTCATTGTTGCCTCCCCCAACCCTTTTGGATAGTAACCATATTTTTGCACAGTAATTTCAGCATTAACACCTAGTTTACACAAGGTTGGAAGTAACACAAATTTAAGATAATTAATTGTTGGAGCATGTAAAGTATCGGTGCCGCCTTTAGCCACATGTAAAGTCACAGGATTTTTAGCGTAGACACAAATAGGAAGAGAAGCTAAAAAAAGCATAGGTATGCTGCCAGCTGTTTCAATCACCGCCTCAACATTACCCCCCTCTATAGGCCCGGGAGTAAAATAGAGTTCCTCAGAACCTAATCGGGCACCTTCAACAGTAGCATTACACAGTTTTGCCGCCGTCAAAACAGATTCAAGATGCTGCCTTTTCAACCCCGGCTGAGGCCTCCGCCGCCTAATACTAGTTATATGTAAAGGCTGCTGCGTAATAGCTGAAACAGCCACAGCCAAACGCAAAATAGTACCACTCCCACTTTTCTGACTACCATCAATCTCAAACATCAAATACAACTCTACGATTACGAATAATAATTAAATACGCCAAGCTACTTTTAGAGCTTAGGGAAACACATGAACAACGACAAAGAAAAACTCAGCCAACTATCCACAAGAATAGACGAACTATTAATCACCATCAACAAAATCACAGAAGAACTACGATCCATCTCAGCTACCATAAAACTCCTCACCATACAAGAACAAACACAAACCCAACAAACAACAACCCCCACACCCAAACCCACAAACCCAAAACCAACATACACACCACAACCAGCAACAACAACAAATCAAACAACCACCGTTACAGATAGTCTAGTTCAACCAGAAGCAAAACTACGTTCACTAGACGATGTCCGCATGTCCTTCCCAGAAGAACTTGAAGCTAAATTAGTCTTTGAAGACAAAGACGACTACATCGCAATTAAACCCAAACAATTTCTCGGCAGTGACAATTTTGCCAAAATCGCTTCAGCATCCCGAGGAATGGGCGGAGAATACATAAGCGCAGGAAAAGACAGCCACTTCCGAATCCCAAAAAAGAAACCCCAAAACTAAGGAATGGATACTATCCAATTTCCACAGTACACATTTAGGCTATGCATAGTTTATGGGCATTACCGCAACAACTGTTAACATTATTCAATAACACTACTACTACCTAACCAATTAACTAGCTAAAAAAAAGTTTATAAAAGTAGTATGTGAAAATCTAAAAAGTCACCTGTGTAATCTTCAAAAAATACTTCAACATGCTCAACTTTAGCAAAAGAAGGCCCATGATGACAATAATCTACAACCTCTTGAACAGACAAAGACTCCCCTTCAAAAACCGCTTCAACACGCCCATCAGACAAATTACTAACCCAACCACAAACACCACGACACTGAGCCTGCCGCTTAACATTTTGCCTAAAAAAAACACCCTGAACTTTACCAGCCACATAAACATGAACACGCACATTTAACATAACAATTCACACACAACTAAACTATTTAACACATATACACTAAAACCCAAAAACACTCCAATAACATAAAAACATTAAACCATAAACATATACCAAAATAAAAAAAGAAAAAGAACTGGTTAAACAAACCAGTCGCCCACCCTCAAAAAACCACACATTTGCTACCCACCACTACACCACACCCAATTACATATGAAACTACTAACAAATGTAACAAAAGGTCAGACTTTTCTGAAACGAACAGCCTGATTTTCCAACACTACTTCATAAACCTGATTTACATCAAAGACTATACCTAAACTATCATACTCCTGCTCAGTTAGAAACAAGATAAGTTTTGGAGTAGCCAACTGTTGACGTTGAGGCAAAAAAGGCATTTGCTGCTGCAGAGCCTGCATAATATCCTGAGCCATTTTTGCTTCATCTGTTTGAGGCCTTAACACATAAGGATTTAATTCCCGCTCCTCAAGAAGCTCAATTCTCTTACCCAAATTCCCATCCACATCACGGTTAGACTCAATTTTATTAACTCTTACACGAAACATAATCGTCACCTTAAAGAAAACAAACCAACAACCAGAATTTAACACTTCTTACAAAAACAACAAATACAAACACCCAAACCAAGAAAACACAAACAACACCCAACAAACCAAACACAACAAACCTGTTTAACAAAAAACCCCACAAACACAATTTACAACCACACACCTTTAACCCTGAAATCCCGATGAATTATATCTATGTCGCGGTTTAACTGCTGGGGCAATATAATTTAGGCTTTGTTTGGGAGTTATTTTTCAATTAAGGGCTACAGATACGTTTTTTAATGTTGGTGACTTGTGTGCTTTTGAATATTTGGCAGTGACCTAATTTAGGATATTTAATTTAGAGTAGAAAAATTCGTGCCAAGTCCACAAATGATCCGTTAAACCCTCAAGTTTTGCAGGAGAAGCCTTACGCTTAAACTCATTGATAAAAT
>WQYG01000106.1 GCA_009781395.1 Candidatus Bathycorpusculum sp.
CTGTTTGAGCTGTTTAGGCATCCAAAAAATACTGAATCTATCATGCCTTAACGATAGAAATACCTGATACTGACCCGAAAAATTTTACTCCACAACTTGTGTATGTGACTTATGGACACATGGAAAAAAAACAGTTTCTTAGATAGCAGCATCTCTACCATTTTATAGATCCTGCATCCAAGCTGTTGTATAAAAGTTATGGGCTCCCTATGTTTAGGGAGTGTCGGAAATTAAGTTGACAATGACTCAGCAAAAATGTGTTGTTGCTCCATGGGGTTTCAAAAATATAAGTTTATTTATCGACAATCCCTTAGTTACCTGCTAAAATTGTCACTTTCATTTCATGCTCTTTTTACTTTGGTAACCACTGCTTCTTCCATACTAGTGATAGTTTTGAGCTTTACAAAAAGTTTCAATACAATTTCCATTTTCATATTCTATTATGGGATTTCTGTTTTATTATCTCGTAAAGCTAGCCAGCGTTTAACTTCAAGTCCGGTGCCTTTGCCTTTTCCTAGCCAGTTATCTCCATACTTTTGCTTTAATTTTTCATTATAAGATGCAAAAGTTTCTGCCTCTGTAATTTCAACACTATCTTTCTTCTTCTTAGTCAAGATGTCTCACTCCGCTTATCTTAAACATTTAACTCATTTAAAGTTAAGGCTACTTGGAATGGACAAAAAAAGCTTTCTTCTTTCTTTAGTTAACTAAATTAGAGGTTTTGGTCGTATTCTCTTTACTGTTTTTGATGGTTTATTCTTTGTTCTTCTGAGTTAGTCTTGTGGTGGGGCTTGTGGACGAATTTTTTTTCTGTATCTTTAGGTTTTTATATCTTGAGTGAAAGTACTCTGCGCGATACGTTTGATTGAACACCTAGAAAACTCTAAATCTTTGGGTAAAAAAGCCTCTCTGATTCATAGTGTGGATGTGTGTAGTCTTGAGTCCTCCTCAGAGAAAACCCGTAGACCTAAGAAAGCCTCGATTATGACTGGTAAGGTTGAGGAAAAAACTGTTTTATGTGAGTTTGAGGAGGAAACAGTGTCAGGTAAGAAGGTTAAACATGCCTATACCTGTACTTATAGTGATCCTTACAACATTAAAAAGTTGGTTACGTCAAATCTTTACTCATCTTACCAACTGTTTAGGCTTAATCTTGAGGCTTTACAGATTAAAAATATTGGACAAATTGATCAGTTAATTGCGTTAGATGCCATACGGGCAAAGTTGGTTCCTTATGGTTTTCAGATGCAGACTGCTTTGCAAGTTATTAATGAGATGAACGCGAATGCAATTTTGGCTGATGAGGTGGGTTTGGGTAAGACTATTGAGGCGGGTTTGATTATGAAAGAGTTGGTTTTGCGGGGGGAGGTTAATTCTATTTTGATTGTTTCTCCTAAGAGTTTGCTTTCTCAGTGGAAGGTTGAGATGGATGAAAAGTTTGGTGAGGTTTTTTCTATTGCGAATTATCCTGGTGAGCGGGTGGATTTTAGGCGTTGTAGTCGGGTGATTTGTTCTCATAGTTTGTTGGTGCGAAAGTTTGAAGAGTTTGCAGGTCGGGTTTGGGATTTGATTGTGGTTGATGAGGCGCATGCTTTTCGTAATACGCACAGTAAGGGTAGGGTGTGTCTTGGGGGGTTGCGTAAGAATCATCTTTTGATGTTGACTGCTACGCCGTTATGTAATAAACTTACGGATCTTTATAGTATTGTTGATTTGATTCATCCGGGGGTTTTGGATAGTGAGCGGGCGTTTGTTTCTAGATTTGCAGAGGATGCGAAGAGTCGTGTTGTTAAAGAAGAAGAGGCTGTTTTGCTTCGAAGAACTTTGCGGGATATGATGTGTCGTACGCGTAGAGAGCAGACGGGTATTCCGTTTACTAAACGTGTGGTTGAGTCTCGTACGCTTGAAGCTAATCCGTATGAGCGTGAATTTATAGATCAGGCTACCCAGTATTTGCAGGCGGTTAGTCAAAACAAATTTAAAACTATTGAAACTTTGATGGCTGAAAATCCAAATCGGAAAATTAGTGGTCCTCAAAGTCATGCTATTTTGGTGTTTCAAGCGATAACTTTGCATCAGTCCTTTTCTAGTTCTCCTGAGGCTGCTATTGAATCTTTAAGGAGACGTCAGCAACGTTTTCCCTTGGAGGCTCAGGCGACTGATCAACTTATTGAGATGGCTAAAAAAGTTAAAAGTGCCAAAACAGATTTACTGCGAAGCATATTAAAGGAGACTCTTCAAGAGCAGGCATTAATTTTTTGTCTGCGGAAAATTACTGCGCGCAACCTACGAGATATGATTAATCAAGAATTCGGTAAAGCAGAAGTCTATTTGGGTGATATGTCTCAAATTGAAAGAGATGCCACTATTGAAGCTTTCAAAAAAGGAGAAATTCAATATTTAATTGCAACGGACGCTGCTGCTGAAGGTCTTAACCTACAAAACTGTGCATTAATGTTTAATTATGATCTACATTGGAATCCTATGAAAATTGAACAACGCATAGGCAGAATTCACCGCTTCAAACAAGACCGCGATGTTACAATATTTAACCTAGCCGTTAAAGACACCGTTGATGACTATGTTTTACACATTTTATACCAAAAAATTGAGTTATTTACCATGACCATTGGTAAAATGGAAACCGTACTTGCCGAACTTAAAGAAGGCAATCAAGACATCCAAAAAACCATCGCCGAAATCTTACTGCGCAGCAACTCCCGAATAGACATCCAAAAAGAACTAGAAAAACTAGCCAACAACTTGAATGTGTCAAAAACAAATCAAGAATTAGCAGAACAATTCACCCGAGGCATAATCGATTGAACAAAACAACAACACCAACAACACCGCCCATAACAACATTAACATCAAACATTGAAAGTTTTTTTGAAGCTTATCTTAAAGCAAAAGAAGGTAAAATAACTCTAAAAAACAATCTCATACATGTAACCTACCCCAACCAACAAGAGGCGATATATACATATTGCCCCTCGGTTGAGTGTGAAAAAAAAATACCCCTTATTGCACCCGGCAGCCCCACTTTTCAACAGATTCTACGTGAATGCCAAAAAAACGGCATTTTATGTCAAATTCAACTTTGTCCAAAAAATGATTTACAAACAACCATACAACAATACTTTAAAGACGCCCCATTTGCATGCATTGACTGTGATAAAGTTTTCATTGGACAGAAAATGGTCAGTGTCTGTGTTAAACCTCAAAGCTGTTACCACCAAATTAATAACAGCCAAATTCATCAAATAAAAATCAGCAAACAAGAACCCGTAAAATACTTTCAATTTTACTACTCACTTGTTTTCTACAACAAACTACGATCAAAAAACGAGGAAATCCTAACAGTTTTACTTGACGAGAAAACAAACATTATTGCAGTAACAAACCTTGACGACACCCCCATTATAATAGATGACACTTTAACGGTCTCTGAATGCAAAGGTAAAATTAAACCTGAACTATTTGACCAACTCAGAGAGGTTGTTGATAAAAAACTTCAGTCGATACTATGTGAAAAAGTAACACTCTTTGATTTACCCCTCAACCGAGAAAAAAAAGCTAAACTTCAAACATTTGAAAAACGCCTAAAACAAGAACGTAGAGAACAAATCCTCTCTCGCAAACACAACTTTGACCCCCTAAAATGGCAAAACAACTACCAAACCCTCCTAAAACGAGAAGAAGAAACCTATCTAACCAACATATCTATACAACTCATCAATTTTCTAGTCATCAACACCTACAAAATAAAATTTGACCTAATCCTAAACAATAACGCTACAATTCACTCCACTTTAACTTTAGGTTTAAACCAAACAATAGACCTCACATGCCCCCTATGTAAAAAAACCTTCACCGAAGGCTACGCCACCCACGATAGTATGTATGTATGTGAAAACTGTATTAAACAGTCCATTGACTCAGGCAAACTCTACTCCAAAAAAGCAACCCTAAGCTTTGATGACACCCTAAACGAGTACATAGAGCAAGGCTCAGGATTTGTATGCTCCGTATGCCGAAAACGCCACAGCAACCTACTTGAATTCAAATGCAACCACGACAACTCTAGCATTTGCATCCACCATTACAGCTTCTGTAATATCTGCGGAAATGAAAAAATCTACTCAAAAGACAACCTCTCATACACAGACGAATTCAAACATCAACTATGCCCCAAACACGCCAAAAAACCCAAACCCTAAAGGAACACTGATGAAATGCAAAACACAAAATTTAGTGGAATTATACAAGAAATTCTCGAAAATCCAAACACCGACATTGTGGAACTGCTCCAAGACAAACTACACTTACCCCAAGACAAAGCCGAAGTACTCGCTAACAGAATAGAAAAACAATACCTCCAAACAACAAACAACGACAACACCAAACAACCCCCTATAAAAATAGCCACCGAAAAAACCCCCGAAACAAAACAAAACCCTCAACAACCCCTGCAAAAAGAAACTAGTTATGCCCTTGCAAGTTTGTCAAACAAAGAGTTTGAAGCCTTCACCAAATGGCTCCTACAAGAATTAGGCTACAACATTCAACCAGAAAAAATCCCTACCTTTTTAGGCGTAGACTATTTGGCAACAAAAAACAACTCAAAAACCACCATTTTAACCCGCAAATACCCCCCAACATGTCTAGTTTCTGAAGCTGCTGTTTTGCTGGCTCAACAGGCAAAACATAACTATCAATGCGAACACGCCCTTATCTTGACCCCTGCAATGTTTTCTGACAAAGCCAAACTATACGCTAAAGCATGCAATGTTGAGCTTTGGGATGCTCAAAAAATTGACGAAAAAATCTTGGAGGTAAAAAAGAAGACTGAATTGGCGGTTCAAATGGTTTTTCCAATGTATAAGGGAACCCTTCTAGCTAGTTTATTAGCGTTAACGGAACATAAAAAATTCTTAATTGAGCAACGCGTAGGTGAAAAATATGATGTATTTTTTATAGGCGTAAAATTTCCTCTGCTCACTTTTCAAGAACAAAACGGCAAAGTGGTACGGCTCATTTACCGAATTAAGTATAATGAACCTGTAGGAGAAAATGATGGTGAAGCGTTAATTAAATGTGACCGAAACGGCACTCACTGTTCTGGGCCAAATGATGCAGAAGCATATGCACAGGTAACAGAGTACCTTGAGCAATTCTTAGAATAATACAAAGAACTAAATCCTGCTAAAAAATGTAGGGGGTTAAAATGGAAAGTGGGTTACCCACACATTTGTGGTTTATTCGTCCTCGCAGTCTTCGCAGTCACAATCGCAGTCTTCGTCGGACCATTCTTCGTCTTCTTCTTCAAAACCAAACAGTTTGTGTACCATTTTTTTTACACCAACACCAGACATCTTTGCATTAGTTAATAAACCCTTTTCAGCAACTCAAAACTAACTAACCATGCATCTAATAATCATCATAAAATATGATGTCCAAGATAAATGTTAGATTGCGGAAAATCATTGCTAAACTCAAAAGTTTTTAAATGCCGTCTAAGAAACACCAACACCAAAGCCACAACTATACCCACAAAAAGAAACCCAACCACCAACAAAAAGAATGGTTGATTAAATATAACATCCAGTGTCTGTGGTTGATCTTGCATTTGTGGTTGACTATCCTCAAAAATTGCAGCCGGCGGAGGCAAAGTTGCTGTTTGTGAAAATGAGGGCAACAAAGTCTCATAATTTACCGTGATTGTTTGAATTCTACTCCACCCACTTGACTCCTCAGGGTTAAACGTGTAATTTGGGGGTATATAAAAAGCAGCCCAAGATCTTCGTTCAGCCGCCATATCATACATGTATCCAACTATTGCTTCAACCCTAAAGTCCAATTGAGTTCCAGCAGCATAATTATTTGCAGAACGGGTACCCGTTATAATCGTATAGCTAGAATCTGATTGAACAATATTTTGACAAAAAACTTCCCATTCGTCACCAAAATGACCTTTAAAATGAACCGCATAATATAGATTATGTACCACCTGTTGATACTCATCGTATTGCGTGGTGTAGGGTTTAAAGGGTTGATTTTTTATCGTAACCTCTATTGACCAGTTATCTACTCGACGACCGGGGGTTGTGGTTGTGGATTCTTTTCCAGTGTATGGATCAATAGTTGTTGTAGTAGAGGCGGGTATATCATATGAGTTATCAATGAGTTTTATGCTGAACTGTGGCACAGAGGGTTTGGATACTGCTTGCACAGTTACAGGAGTAATTGTTAACACAAGTAAACTTGATAGTAGCAAAAAAACAAATACTGCTGACAAAAACGTTACTGCTTAGCGGGTTATAGGTGTTTTGGTGAAGAGGGTTTTCACTGCGGGTAACAGTGGATGCCCTCGCTTAGTTTCGGTCGAGAGAAAACTACGAATACGAGCATAACACTCAAGACC
>WQYG01000107.1 GCA_009781395.1 Candidatus Bathycorpusculum sp.
TCAGGTATTTCTATCGTTAAGGCATGATAGATTCAGTATTTTTTGGATGCCTAAACAGCTCAAACAGTAATGAAAAACCCCACTTCAAAGCTTGTATGCTACTTATGGATACATGGTTTTTTTTCAATAAATTTTTAAACTCGATGTAGAGTAGAGTTGTCTTAAGGGTTTATCCGTTTTTTTACCTGTTTTATCTTTTTGCTCTTTTTGCGGTGAAAAGCTGAAGTAACAACAACTATGCAAAGCACTACAATTAAGGCAGCTACAGCAAAAAGGGCATATTGATTATTTTTACTGTTGTATAGTGTGCCCCATGTGTAGCTGATGTCATAGTTGTTATAACCCTGTTTAAAAGGAGCCGTCCAAACAACATTACGGCCTATACGGGAATTGTATAACTCATTATGAGCAGAATCTCTAGTGTAGGCTGCAGAAGCCCAATTATTCTCAAACACTACTCCATCTTCAATAAACACTTTCTCAAGATCTGAAAAATAAGAAACACAAAGCCCACCACCATTTTTGGACGCTATATTGCCAGAAATCACCCCGCCAACCAAAACAAAGTCACTCTCCTGATTATACATACCACCTCCATCCCAATTAGCGGTATTGCCGGAAATTTCACCGTCAAACATACTAAAAGAACCCAATTGAGTATGCATACCACCCCCAAAAGAAGCCACATTACCTGTAATTACCCCTCCATTCATCCTAAAAGAACCCCGATTAAACACGCCACCACCCAAAGAATAAGCAGTATTGCCGGAAATCACCCCGCCAGACAAAACAAAAGTACCATCATTAAATACGCCTCCACCATTACCTCGAGAGGCAGAGTTACCAGAAATTTCACCTGCAGACATTATAAGCATGCCATCGGGGTGAACAGTTACACCATTACCACTAGCACCATCTGCATGAGTTATAATAACACCATCAAGTCGTAGCACTCCATTTTCAACAACAATTGTACTTTTACCATCTACACCAATCAACTTGAAACACTCAACATCACCATTGCTAACCAAAGTAACATCTTTACCATAAGAAACTCTAAACTCCTCTGTTAGAACAATATCACAAACAATAGTTATAACAGTAGCACCTCCAAAAGGAACATTATCAACGGCGTTTCTAAGGCCTGATTCATTACTAATTATACTATAAGCACCTAACGCAAATGGAGAAACACTATGAAACACAGAAACAAAACAAGAAAAAACCAACATCACCATAAATAATAAAGAAATAAAGGACAAAACTCGACTACCGCTACGCGGGCGTAAATTAAACTTGGAACTATACATTAAACTTAACCATATACTGTTCATGCTAACAGACTCCTAAACAGTTAGTCGCATAGATAAGACGTAATGACCTCGCCCCCCTTATATACATAGTCACACTACGCAAAACAGTATCAAACCATGTCGCAGAACCATCAAATGGGCAAAAAAGGCGGCATAGCATTCGAAATAGACTTAAAGTTGACTTGTGGTATATGTTGCTGAAGTTTACATGCCGACAAATCTTCCGCCTGAAGCGCTTGATAGATGGGAAGAAGTTGAAGCTGCCCATACGCCAAGAGATAAAATGGAGAAAATGATAGAGTTTCTAAAGTATGTTCCGCAGCATAAGGGTACGTTGAAGCTTCGTGGTGAGATTAAAAGAAAGATTGCGGTAATTCGTGAGGATCTTGAGGATAAGAAGCGTAAGGGTACGGGTAAGAGTAGTGGTGGTCCAAAGTTGTTTGTGGAGAAGGAGGGGTCGGCGCAGGTTGCTATTTTGGGGCCTACAAATGTTGGTAAGAGTTGTTTGATGCAGGCGGTTACTAATGCTAATGTTGTTGTGTCGCCTACAAAGTATACTACGACGCAGCCGGTTCCGGGTATTATGGATTTTGGGGATGTTCAGTTTCAGTTGGTTGAGACGCCGGCGGTTATGGAGGGTAGTGGGGATGGTCGGGCTTGGGGTTTGGTTACTTTGGGGGTTGCTCGGAATGCGGATGGGGTGATTTTGATGGTTGATTTGGCGGATGATCCTGTGGGTCAGGTGGAGCTTTTGGTTTCTGAGTTGGAGAAGAGTAGGGTTTTGGTGAAAAAGCCTAATGGGCGTGTGGAGGTGGAGAGGCGTCATGCGGGTACAGCGTTGCGTGTTATTGTGGTGGGTAAATTAATTGATTGTACCTTAAGGGAGGTGGAGAATGTGTTGCGTAGTTACAAGATTCATGATGCTATTGTGAGAATTAGTGGGGAGGTGTCTCTTGATGATGTGGAGGATGCGATTTTTGAAACGACTACGTATAAACCGGCGGTGATTGTGGCAAATAAGGCTGAGTTGCCGGGTACAATATTGAATTTGCAGAAGCTTGAAAAGTATGTTAATAATAGGATTCCGATTGTGCCTGTGTCGTGTGAGAGAAAGTTGGGTGTTGATGGGGTAGGTAAGGCGTTAATTCAAAGTTTAGGTATTATACGTATATATACTAAAGAGCCGGGTTCAAGAACGGATACGGGTAGGCCTTTTGCACTTAAGAGTGGGACTACGATAGGGGATTTGGCAAAGAATATTCATAAAGAATTTATTAGTAATTTTTTGTTTGCAATGGTTTGGGCTAAACGTTTGCCTTTTAGTCCAAAAAAAGTTGGGTTAAATTTTGTTTTGGACGATGGGGATATAGTAGAGATTCACACTCGATCAGGCTAAAAGATAGAGCAGTAAAAAATATTAGCATCTAGATATTTTTTTTGAAATTAAATATAAATTTTGTTTAGTGTTTTGTTAATTAGTTAATTATTCTAATTGGGTTTGAAATAAAATGAAAAGATAAGGTGTAATATAAGAGGGAAGATTGTAGTTTTATCTGCTGCTTTGGGCTACGCGTTCGATTTCGTTGCGTTTTGCGACGGCTGCGCTTTTTATGTCTTTGTTTGCGGCTAAGATGAGTTCATCGGCTAGGGTTTCTTGGATGCTGCGGGGGTTGTTTAGGGATGCGTTTCTTGCGCCTGCGGTGATGTGGCGGATTGCTAGGTCGATTCTGCGTTGAGGTGCAACGTCGACGGATAAGTGGTAGACAACTCCACCGTAGCTGATTCTTGTTGTGTCCTCGCATGGGGAAGAGTTTTCTACTGCTTTAACGAGAACTTCTATGGGGTTTTTGCCTGTTTTTACGTTAATTATTTCGAAGGCTTCTTTGACAATGTTTGCTGCTTTGGCTTTTTTGCCGCTGTTTTTGCCGCTACGCATTAACCCGTTGATTAAGCGTTCGACAATGTTTACTTTTGCTTTGCGGAATCTTTGGTGTTCGTGGCGACCCATGCTGTGGGGGGCAACCATTGGAACTAGGTTTAGGTAACGTTGTAGTCCAATGTCCTTTACTGCAATTTCTTTAAAGGACCATTTCTGGAAAAGTTTGATTTCTTGAGATTGCGCTACTGTGGTTGTTTGTGTACTCATAAGCTATTACCTTGATGGTTTTTGTTTTCGTCCGTAAACTAACTCGTTTAAGGATACGCCATTTACCATTACTACCTTCCAGCGTACACCGGGAATGTCTCCCATAGCACCGCCTCTTGTACCACCAATGCCCTCAACGACGACTTCATCGTGTTCGTCAACAACGTTAAGTGCACCGTCACCAGGCAGGAAGGCTGTGATTGTTCGGCCGTTTTTGATGAGTTGCGTTCGGACACATTTTCTAACGGCACTGTTAGGCTGTTTTGATTCGACACCTACTTTTTCTAGAACAATACCCCGTGATTGTGGGGCACCCTGCATAGGGTCTACTTTTTCATCTAGCATAAGCATGCGTCGGTTAAAGTAACGATTATGCCAACGGAAATTCTTCCGCTTTTTTGCTAATTGCCTTGCGGCAAATTCGCCTCTTGGAGACTTGGAACCCATATTTAAGATATTCCTCTTTAATGCACAAGCATAGTTAAAACACCAATATATAAATTAGACTGAAAAAACAACGCAGAACATTAACCATTTTAATGGAACACTGATACATTTTCAGAAAAGTTGCTACCAATTTGCAAAACAGCAACCATCATCAACAATGACCTTAAAAACTAAAAACACAAAGACCAACTTAAGGATTACTAAACAATCACCAACAACAAACAACACCACACACACTAAAACACCTCTTCATCACCAATAAACAACAAACAACATCATCACCAAAACATACAACCATATTCTCAAAAACAAGTGTTCAAAAAATAGCATGCAACAAAACCCACTAATCATCAACTAACAAATAAATCACACACCACCACTACAGACGCACTTTAACAGACAAAATAAAATAAAGTAAAATAAAAAAGAAAATTAGCCCAAAAAAAAGGGCGATATGCGTAGCAGATTAGACAACACTAAAGTTGCTCAAGTCTTCTTCTTTGGGTTTTGTCGCCCTCTTGGGAAGATAAAAAATTAAAACAGCAGCAACAAGACCCACAACTAAAGCTAAAACAATGACAATACGCAAAAGATCAGCACGTGGATCATCGACAGGATTACTTCCAGGGTTACTTGGAGGGGGACTTGTACCAGGGGTGTTGCTTCCATCAGGTCCCGGGTCTTTAGTTGGTCCACCAGAGCCGCCATTGTTTTGTTCGCCGCTGATGTAGGAAATGTCATAGTTGTTGTATCCTTGGGTAAAAGGTGAGGTCCAAGTGACTCTGTTACTTATACGTGAATTGTATAGTTCGTCATGTGTAGAGCTTCGGTTGTATGATGCTGAGGCGCGGTTATTTGAAAAGACTACGTTGTCAAAGATGTAAACGTATTGAAGACCTGAAAAACCGGGAACTCCAATGCCTCCACCACTGCCAAGTGCAGTGTTGTTTGAAATTTTGCCACCATGCATCGTAAAGTTGCCACCGTAAGTGTACATGCCACCGCCATTTGTAGCTGTGTTATTGAACAGTTCACCTTTAGTTAAACTAAAGTTGCCCATAAAGTTGTATACACCTCCACCGGATGTAGCTGTGTTGTTAGAAAATTCACCTCCAGACATAGTAAAGTTACCCATTGTGTACAGACCACCTCCAGCGTTAGCAGTGTTGTTAGCAATCACACCGCCAGATAATTCAAAAATGCTACCTTCATTGTATACTCCGCCACCAAATTCGATAGCTGTGTTGTTAAAAATCATACCACCAGACATCGTAAAGTTACCGGTGCCATGAGAACTGCTAATATAGACACCGCCACCAAAATCGGCTTTATTATTAGAAATTTCACCACCTGACAGTATGAAGGTGCCATCATGGTTAATAACCACACCGTTACCAGTGTTTTTGAGAATTTTGCCACCCGACATCGTAAAGTTACCAGAGTTGTACACTCCACAAAGTGTGTTGCCATAAATTTCACCACCTGACAAACTAAAGTTACCACAATTAAGCACACCACCACCATCAACACCAGCTACAATTGTGTTATTGAAAACTTCACCGCCAGACATAGTAAAGGTACCATTGTTAACCACACCACCCATAACGTTTGTACCGTTAGAAATTTTTCCACCCGACATCGTAAAGTTACCAAAGTTAACCACACCGCCACCCTCAGTGTCTGTGTTGTTAAAAATTTCGCCACTCAACAAAATAAGGGCTCCACCGGAAGCAACATTTACACCACTACCACTAACACCACTTGCATGAGTTACAATAACACCGTCAAGCACCAGTATTCCACCACTCTTAACAGCAATAGTGCTCTGAGCAGCAACTGTACCAACTAACTTGAACACGTTATCATCATCACTTACCAAAGTAATATTCTTATTGACAGGAATACTAAGCGAGTTGGTAAGTACAATGTCAGCCCCAAGAACAATGGCAACAGACACACCAGAAGGCGCATTATCAATAGCCGCTAGAAGGTCAGCCTCAGTCTTAACAGAAGCCTCAGCACCAACAACCACTAAGGCACAAGAAAACAAGGAAACAAACAATAACATACACATTAAAGAAACAAAGAACAAATTCTTGTAAGAGACAGAAGGTAAACCAAACTTGGACTTAACATTTATACTCATATAGATACCTCGAAAGATACACCAAACATTTTTAGGTATTATAGAAAACATTGCATATATACGTTATCACATTACACAACTACCCCCCCCCCCCAAAAAACATCAAAAAAAAAAACACACCCAAACCAAAAAAAAACAACACCAAAAAAACAAACAACAACAAAAAAACACACACA
>WQYG01000108.1 GCA_009781395.1 Candidatus Bathycorpusculum sp.
AGATGAAATAAAAATTATAACGATTATTGATTGGAAAAACTCTAAGGAAAAATGCAACGAAACAACAAAGCTTAAATCACAAACTAAACCCGTACACAAAAACTACCTGCTAAGCAGTAACGGGTTATCGTTGTTTTAGTTAGTTTTTAGTTGCAATATTTGGAATATGACTTTCTGAAAAACAATTTGACCTGTGTTGTAAAAACGTATAGACATTGTTTTTTCGTCAAAAACAATTATTTTTGGTCTGCATTATCCTCAATGTACGGATTAAAAATAATTTGGTCTTCAGCGTTTATGACGGTCATGTTTAAGTGTGGTTTGAACTGTATTTTGGAAATTTGTTGTGTTTTAAGAATTTTGTCATGCTGGTTATTTTTTTTGGGTGGTGGTTCGGTTTTCAACTATTTTAGGGGTTGTTTTGTATCGTGGAGTTGTGTGGTTGGTGTGTGTTTTTTTTGTGTGTTTGCATAAGTTTAATTGATGTTGTGTTGTTTATGTTATTTTATGGTTCGTTTATGGTTTGATAAGGGTACTTTGTTGTTGAAGGGGGCGGTTGGTACTCCTTATGGTAAATGGGATCCTAGAAGTGGGTGTTATCGGGTTAAGGCTTGTCATTATGGGGATGTTTTGGATTTTTTTAAGGTGAGTGGTATTTGTGTTGAAGATGCTGCGTTGTCTTTGCCTGCTGTTGAGCAGTTGCAAGGTAGTATTGAGTTGAGGAGTTATCAGAATGAGGCGTTGGATCGGTGGTTGGTTGCGGGTAAGCGGGGGGTGTTGGTTTTGCCAACGGCTGCTGGGAAAACTTTTATTGCCCTTAAGGCAGTTGGTTTGCTTAAAGTACAGACGTTAATAGTTGTTCCAACTTTGGATTTGCTTGATCAGTGGAAGAAGCGGGTGTGGGAGTGTCTTGGGGTGGAAGCTGGTGTGGTGGGTGGTGGTGAGCGTGTTGTGCGTATGGTGACGATTTCAACGTATGATTCAGCCTATGCGCAGGCGGCGTATTTGGGTAATAATTTTTTGTTGTTGATTTTTGATGAGGTGCATCATTTGGCTTCGCCGGGGTATATGCAGATTGCTGAGATGTATCTTGCACCCTATCGTATGGGTTTGACTGCAACGTATGAGCGAGGTGATCAAAGACATAATTTGCTTCCTTTGCTTGTAGGTGATCCGGTTTATTCTGTTTCAGTTGAAGAGTTAACCGCTGGTAAGCATCTTTCAGATTACACTTATGAAAAGTTGGCTGTAGAGTTGACTGTGCAGGAGCAGCAAATCTATGAGGAAAACATGGCAATTTTTAAAAATTATATTGCCTCACGGCATATTGTGTTAAAATCGGCGGTTGCTTTTCAGCGTTTCATTATGTCAACCGGTAGGGATCCTCAGGCACGGGAGGCTTTGCTTGCACGAAATAAAGCCTTAAAAGTGGCTGTTAACTCTACCGCTAAGCTTGATTTACTTGCAGAAAAACTTGAATTCTACAAAGATGAGAAAGTGTTAATTTTTACATTATATAACGATTTGGTTTACACTATCAGTAAGCGTTTTCTTGTACCTGCTGTTACCCATCGCACGCCTAGAGATGAGCGGCGGGAGATATTGGCAAATTTTGGGAATGGAAAATATAGGGTAATTGTTACTTCTCAGGTTTTAGATGAGGGGGTGGATGTTCCTGACGCATCGGTTGGTATAGTGCTTGGTGGAACGGGAAGTAAGCGGGAGTTTGTACAGCGCCTGGGGCGGCTTCTTAGACGGAAGGATGGTAAAATTGCCAAGTTGGTAGAGATAATTTCTAAGGAAACCGTTGAGGTAAACATTAGCCGTCGCCGACGTTTAAAAACAGGAGAACCCAAAAATGCTGCCCAGTAACCTACTTGTAGTGTATAAACGAAAAGGGGAGATACAGCCTCGGTATGCAAAATTGTCTTCTGAGAATTTAAAAGTAGCAAACAAGCTTATCGACATGTACACTGCCCATGTGGGGGCGAAGAAAAAAGTTCTCACAGCATTTATTGCAGAGTTAGAAAATCAAGGCTATGACTATCGCTTCATCAGAGCACTCTCTTTGTTGCTTGACCGAAAAAGCCAGTTTATTTGTAACAGTAAAATTAACCCCTCTGATTTAAGAAAAAAACTCTTTCAGACAACAGAAAAACATGGAATACCCACAACACCTAAAAAACGACAGCAACTTTTAGATATTGTTGCATCTGAACTGTCTCAAACAATTGAAGCTGTTGAAGAGCAAATGTACGCTGATTTAGATGCTGAATTAATTCTTGAAAAATTTGAAACCCCCACAGCATTAGACTTGCTACAACAATATAACCTTAGTTTAACACAAACTCTCCTCTTTGAATGCAGTGAATTAAACTTTAACGCTTCAGGAAACTGGCAAAAACTATTTTATGGAGTTAAAAGATTAGGGCTTATATATGACATCTCTTCGAACGATTTTTCTGTAAAAATAGACGGCCCCTCCAGCCTCTTCAAACTTACAAAACGCTACGGTATTAACATAGCAAAATTACTACCCCTAATTATGGCAAACCAAACATGGACTATAAACGCCAAAATACTGTGGCGATATACCAATGAAATATGTAACTTTGAAATGGACAACACAAAACACAGCTCCCTGCTACGAACACCAAACATACAATCAGTAACTTTTGATAGCGCCGATGAGGAAAGCTTTGCTAGCCAATTTAAAGCGGTAAACTTGGGCTGGATTCTTAAACGTGAACCCGAACCCGTTCAAGCAGGCCACCAAGTTATCCTGCCTGACTTTTCCCTTGAAAAAGCAGGTCTTAAAATTTACCTAGAAATAGTTGGATTTTGGACTGAAGACTATTTACGCCGTAAAGCAGAAAAACTACAGCATGTCAACGAAAAAATGATAATCCTAGTCCGCGAAACTTTAGCCTGTGAAAAACTCATCTCCCTAGAAAAACGACCTCAACTACATTTCATCTACTATAAAGACAAAATCCCCATGGCACCCATTCTCCAATATCTTCAAAAAGAATTTGAAACAATCAAAACAAAAGAAATCAACATACTTAAAGAAATGAACATCACATTCACAGAACCCCTACTAGTTTACACCGAATTTGCCCAACGCATAGGTTTTTCAATAGAAGCCGTACAAGAAGTATTAACCACTAAACCCCCTACAGGTTACATATCAGTAACTAACGGATTAGTCAGCGAAGAAAAACTTCAACAAATCTCTCAAACACTTAACAATGCTCTACAACAGATAGGAAAATTAACCCTTAGCCAAGCAACAACACTAATTGAAGCCCAAGGCGTAAACGACATAACTAACATACTAGACCATCTCAAATACAAAATAAAATGGCACGGCATAAACAGTGACCAAGCCGAAATCCTCCCACCAACTTAGACAAAATTATTAGGCTTCTGTATTTAAACTCGCATTCTGACTGTTGTTTTGCATTTGGGATCTGGAAGTGTTACTATTGAGGTGGTGTGGCTAGAGCTTTGTAGGATGAAAGTTTTGTTAACATCTAAGGGGTGGTTGTTGTTGCTTGTGGAAAAATTGTGGCGCAATTTAATCGGGGTATAACGGTTGACGTTTGGATGTACATAAGTTTTTTTTTGGGTTACAAAGCAGACTTTTACACGTTTGTAGTCTATAACAATAATGGTGGTTATAGTGATTGGATGCAAGTTATGAGCACAGTTTTGTAGAGTAATAATGTTTCTGTATGGTTTTTACGTGGTTTCTGCACCAAAAATGTTGTACGATGCTTTAGCATAGTAGCCCTCAATGACAACGGAAACGTAGTCAGTATTAACATAGACGCAGTCATAATCATGCCCGGTAAAAACTTTTATCTCACAACTTTTTTCTATATCTAAGCAAATAAAAATTGGTGAGATGGAAAATGGTTAAAAGTAGGGCATATAAATTTTTAATTATTGTTTTAGTGGCTAGTTTGTTTTTTAATGTTGTTATGGTGGTTTTAACTGTTATTCCTAAAGAGGATTTTAGTGAGATAGTTTTTAGTGAAGCAGATTTTCCTTTAGAGGTAGATTTGTCTACTGCTGTTTTTTATGTTGGAGATAAAGTATCAGGTACTGCGACAATAACAAATAAAAGTGGTAAAGATGTTACGGTTTTTTCCAATGGGCATACGCCGTGTATATATCTTCATAAGGTAAATACTACAAGTGTGCATGTTGAAACAGATGCTGGGCGGGGTGAGGTTTTAAAGGCAGGTGGTAAAATGACTTCTGTTTTTAACCGAGAAGTTACTGAAGCAGGCACATATGTTTTGTATGTCCATTATAATATTAGGGTTAATGGTCGTATTGAACTCTGTAGTGAACTTGAAGATATTATTATTGAAGTAAAATAGGTTGTTGTGCAGTTAGTCCCCTGCCATTTCTTCTTTTGTCTTTTGTTGTTGAATTTTGTGTGTGTAAGGCTAATGGTTTGGGAAAGTTGTTCGATTTTTACAAAAGTTAGTTGGAGGGTGTTTGTTGTGTTGTTTGTTAGATTGTTTTTTCTTTCTGTGTGTGTTTTTGGTGTGTTAGGGGTTGTTGTTGGTCTGTGAGAATTGTGGTTTGCGTTTGAATATTGCAAAAGTTTTGAAGGAAATAAGAATGGTATGTTAGTATTTGTGTTTTGTGGTGAAAATATTTTTATATCTGATGCATTTAATCTTTATAAAATGTTCTGTATGGTTATTCAAGTGTTCAAATTCAGGATGAGCTACTTATGAGTTCAGTGCGCAAGTTGTTGGCATTAACTTTAATTATTTTAGTATTATCTGGTTTTATAGTGTTTTTAGTTAACTCTGTTAATGTGTATGCTGCGTCTAAACCGTCTGTACCCCAATTAAGTGTAAAATTTATTGACAACTCTTACGATGTACCTCCCACTCAAACTACAGATCCCTACACAGGAGTAACCACAACACAACCAGGATACCACGTATCTAGGATTGTACCAGAGGTTACAATAAAAAATCAGCCCTTTACTGGAGATGGTCGCAATAGTTTGTTCTATCTAGTTCAGGCTAAAGGTTATTTTGGTGGCGATAATGACTGGCACACTGTGGATCCTCCCAGTGATGGTTCTGGACTAGGAACTGGAGAATACATAGAACAGTCGGATTCGGGGTATACTGTTTTTACGAGTAATAAATCGTATGATTCGGGTGTTCAAGTGGATTTTAGAGTTCAAGCAGTCATTGGACATAGATTTCACAATGCAATTTTTTGGACAGTAGCTGTTGAGACATCAAGTGACTGGAGTAAAATTCAAACATTTACCGTACCAGGTAAACCGTCTGTCTCACCCACACAAACAACAAACTTTCCTAGCACACCAACAACCTCTGATCCTCACAATCCTCCACCACAAAATCCTTTATCATCTAATCGTGAGGTAATTTTTGTCGCCACCTGCATCATCACAATTCTAATAACAATCATCATATACCAATACACACACAAAGAAAAACCACCACAACCACAAACCAACCAACAATACTTAACGCCCTAAAAACCCTCATAGAACCCCACACCAAAGGCGACCCCATGCGCACCAACCTATGGACAAACAAAAGCCTACGCAACCTCCAAAAAGACCTAAACAACCAAGGCTACAAAATCAGCTACCGAATAGTAGGCGAAATACTAAAAACTCTGGGATATGGCTTACAAGCAAATAAAAAAACCCTGACCATAGAACCCTCCCATCCTGACCGAGATGCACAATTTGAATACTTAAACACTCAAACTTTAAAAGCAGTTGTAAAAGGTGATCCTGTGTTGTCTGTTGATGCTAAAAAGAAGGAAAATATTGGAAATTTTAAAAACAATGGTCAGACTTGTCAGCCGCAGGGTACACCGGTTGAGACTTTGGATCATGATTTTCCCATAGAAGAGTTGGGGAAGGCGACTCCTTATGGGGTGTATGATGTTTTTAAGAATCGGGGGTTTGTTAGTGTGGGTTTGAGTTGTGATACGGCGGTTTTTGCTGTGGAGTCAATACGGAAGTGGTGGTATGCGCAAGGGGTTGTTGAATATGGGGGTGCGTCAAAGATTGTTTTAACTGCTGATTGTGGGGGGAGTAATGGTTATCGTAATCGGTTGTGGAAGTTTGAGCTTTCAAAGTTGGCTGATGAGATTGGTTTG
>WQYG01000109.1 GCA_009781395.1 Candidatus Bathycorpusculum sp.
ATTGTTTGGAACTCTTTCTCTACCCAACTATTAACATCCCCATTCAAGACAAACAGCAACCACAATACTACTAACCACAAACACCCTTTTTAGTTTATCAAAAAATTGTGGGTCAAGCTAAGTGCAAAAGGGGGGTATTGTAGTGCATTTTTTGTATGTATGTTGGTTATGAGATGTTTGAAAAATGGAAAGGGATATTATATAAAAAGCTGTATTTTTGATGAGTCAGTTATTGTTCAAGTCAGGTTATTTTTGGTGTCACATGTTGTATATAATTGGTAGTGTTTTTCAGTGTAATTGTTGTTTCGTTTGTTGTTTTTTAAATTTTTAAGTAACGTAAAGAGTAGGTGAAATGTTATCATGAACGTTAGCAAAGAAAATGTTCGGTCTGTATCTAAAATTAGGATTAATACGTTAATTGTTGGTGAACCTGCTCAGTGGTTAGGTGAATGGAAACAAAGAGGTATTATCACAAGTTATTCAGATGGAATAATACAAGCACTAAAACTTTACAACGAAAAACAGGTGGAACAAGATCTAAAAAAAGTCCAAGTAGACTCACTATTATAATACAAACAATAACCACTTTTTACCATTCCAACACACACATCCACAAAAGCCATCAAACATTTTGTTTAACCAAATAATAAGAGAGTGAATCACCCTCAACTGTTATTGGACAACTGTTATGGGATTGGGCTTTTCTTCTAAAGCTTTTTCGAATTCGTATACTTTTCGGTTTTTAGCTATGACTTGGGCGGTTATATTTTTGGCTGAGGCAGGTTTTTCCCAAATAAGCCCAAGCGTATCTCGTACATCTTTTTCATCTTTTGCAATCCTGCAAATTTCCTGTACTGTAATCTCTTTCGGGATTCCTCTGGCTCTAAACTTTTCATTAAGATCAGCTGCAGACACTAACTCTAACTTTATACGTGCTGCATAAGCCGCCAAACTAATCTTAGTCTGATCATTGAGTTTAACATTTTCTTGCGGATCGAAAGCAGAAGCAGCAAAAACACCCACAACCCCCTGCTTAATCTGTCGCCCCTCCGTAGTATCAACACCAAACTCTGTACTCCACTTAAGCACCTCCAAAAAATCATCAATCACATACTTCTTAACCAAACCCCACTTACACTCAAGCACATAAGTCAAAGGCTGAGAAAACAACCCATTAGACGAAACCGACCAAACACGATCCACCTCAGCATTCATCCTCCTCGACCCCACACTCTTCACCAAATGCAAAGTAATACGCCTCGGATCCATACCCTCAGTACGATGCTTCTGCCTCTGAAAAACCGCCCCAGAAGTATACAGATCAATAAACCACTCCACACAAGCCTCCCAATTATGACCAAGCCGATTATACCTACCCTTCATCTGTCGAACATAATTCTGCTTAAACACAGTCGCCACACTAAGATCCGCCGCAGACATCGACTCATGATAATAATACTTGTAAGCCCCAAACAACTTGACTTCCCGCAGATCACTATACAACTTTAATGCCCGCATAATTGCCCCTTCAGCTTCATACTCAGAACAACCAAGCTTACTATAAAGAAACTCAAAACTAACAAGATCCTTCAACAAAGTAGACTCCACTATCGCATCATGTATAACATGAATACGTTCAATCACAGGATTAGTCGAATCATTATTCTCCAATGCAACATTTGTTTTCCGCACAGCATCAGCCAAAGCATCTACCCTAGGCTTATACTCATCTATCCACGTCAACAAAAAACCATCACGAAAAGGCGTCTGCTTATCATGAGACCGATAACCCCGAACATAAACCCGCCCCTTAGCCTCCAAGCGCCTAACAGTTGACATAACATCACAAATTATAACTTCCTTATCCTTAAGTGCCTCAACCACTCCCCGAGAAAAATGTGCCCGATCACGATTCTCAAACAAAAACTGTCTAATACAATTAGCCTTACTAACCTCTCCCACACCACCCCGTCTATCCAAATACTTGCGATTATACGCCACATACTCCACCCCACCCAAAAACACCGAAGACACCACACGATTATCATCACTCACCCCACTACTCTCCTCAGAACACAACAGATAATTGTAATACTGGCGCACATTAGAAATCATCCCAAACCTCCCTCGAAACGTTTGTCCACTACAAACCACAGGCTTAGCACTGCGCAAAACCCGAAAACTACGCCACATACGACCTAACCCACTCTCAACAATATCACTATTCAACTTTAACGACAACGTAAGCTCCTTAGAACTATGGGGTTTGCCATCACTTAACGCCAAAGCAAGCTTTTCCTGAGTCCAAGCACGACGCATCACAACATCACCAAACATTCAACACCCTATAATGCATCTCTAAATCTTTAAATCGACGGTCTAAACCGAAAAGTGAAACCTAAAAAAACGCTGAAATCAATATCGGTTTAAATCACCGCAATATCGAAAATAGGCGTAAAAACAGCCGTGATAGGCGGTTTTATTTGGTCGGGAGAGCAGGATTTGAACCTGCGACAGCTCGGTTTCTGTGGCCTAGACAGGCTAGAATGAAGCCCACCGTGGGTAGACCTCTACAGCTTCTCCGTCCGCTAAGCGAGTTAACGGGCTCGAGAGCTCTGCCAGGCTGAGCTACCTCCCGAAAGATAGTCTTCCATAAAGATTAAGCGAAAGAATTTAAATTTATTGGATACACATACACTTAATGTGCAACTTACCCAACAACATTGCCAAATATCTACAACGTTTTGTTTTTCAGGGTTATTTTTAGGGTTTAGTTTGGTTTTTAAACCTGTTTTTATCATTTAATCACGGTTTGTTTTGTTGTGTGTTGGTGCTTGTTTGTTGTTGTTTTTTTTTGTTTTGTGGGCAATAAATTTAAGTTTTTAATGTGTATGTTTTTGTTTGAAGGGTTATTTGTATGTCTTATGATTTGGAAGAGTTGGAAAAGTTTCGGTTGTCGGGTAGGATTTTGTGTGCTGCTCGTGAGGCGTTGAGGGGGTTTGTTAGGGAGGGTATGTTGGTGTTGGATGTGTGTGAGAAGGCGGAGGCGCTTATTTGTGAGGGGGGTGGTTTGCCGGCGTTTCCTTGTAATGTTAGTGTTAATGAGGTTGCGGCGCATTATACGTCTCCTCCGGGGGATGAGAGTGTTATTCCTGTTGGTTCAACTGTTAAGGTTGATATGGGGGTGCATGTTGATGGGTATGTTACGGATACTGCGTTTACGGTGTCTTTTAATCCTGAGGGTAAAAGTATGCTTGCAACAGCAGAGTTTGCTTTAAAGGCGGTGGTTGATAATATTTGTGATGGGGTGTCTACGGGGCGTATTGGGGGTATTATAGAGTCTGCTATTCGAAATCACGGGTTTAAACCTATTAGTAATCTTACGGGACATTCTGTTGGTCGATACTTAATTCATGCCGGAACAAGCATTCCTAACGTTGCAACATTAGCCACAACCAAAGTGCACACAGGCGAAATTTTCGCAGTTGAACCCTTCGTAACCCAACCCGACGCCATAGCCCGCGTGGACGATAGCTCACAACACACAATTTTTCGTCTGGTGCGCGCAAAATCTGTCAAAACCCCCTACGCCAAACAATTACTAAAACATATAGAAACAAACTTTCGAACCTTACCCTTCACCGAACGCTGGATAACAAAAGTTATACCCCACGAGCATTATCAGGAAGCCTTTAAAGAACTCTTAACATCAAAAATCATAACAAGCTACCCCGTATTTGTCGAAGCAAGCAAAAAACCCGTCGCACAAGCAGAACACACTCTACTAATAAAAAAAGACAACTGTGAAATCCTAACCTAAAAAACAAAACCAACGTTTACAAAAAACAAAAAATCTAACCTAAACAAAAACTTGAACCTAAACTTGAGCTTAAACAAAAAAACAGTGAAAAAAGAAAGTTAGAAGGGGGTTTATATTGTGTAGGTTTTTTCTTTTTCTTTTATTTCTTTATAGACGCCTGTTATCATTTGTTTTTGTTCCGGACATTTTGGGCATACATCTAGTTCTTTGAAGACAAAATCGCCGCGTTGAAATTCTCGACTAGTTTTTGTACCACAGCTTTTACATTCAATGTATGTCATGACCTTTGGCGCTTCAACTTTCATAGCTGCACTTCTCTTACTATTTTGATAAAGAACCACCGCTGACAAAGTTAACCCAAACACACCAATTATCGTCATAAAACCTGCCTCATAGACACTACCTAACGTGTATGCGTAAACAGCGCTAAATATCGACACAATAGCAAGCCCCATCACAATTAAAACTATAAACATTAAATAGGTTGAAATTTTGTTTGCAGCAGTTGTTGTATTTGTTTGGTTTTGTGTTGTCATATCTTTCCTCTCACTATCTTTTCTTTCTTCTTTTTATTGTCCTATTCCTATGCTGTTTCCTACGCCAAAGATTATTAGAATGTCGCCTTCTTTGGTTCGCTCCAAGACTAACTCTCGTACACGTTCAATTGCTTTGTCTGCTGCGTCATGGATTTCTTTGCGCATGGGTGAAACTGCATCACCTATATCTTCTTTAATAATAACTGCATTGATTGGAATCTTGTATTTGACAAGCTTTTCTTCAATCTTAAAGGCATCAACACCCGGACCGCCAATTGCAGAACCTATACCTTCTGCCACTTCCCCAACGTTTTCACCTTCAAGCTTTAAGCCTGCATCAATCATGATAAGCATCGCAATTTTGCCTTCATTTTCTTCAATTACTGTTTCTATAGCATCGCCCGGCTTGCCACAATTTCCACCTGGACCTTCAGCTTTCATAACTAGAGCTGTGCGACCTTCAAATGGGACAGTTGCAACGACACAGTCTTTGTGAACTTTACGTACCTCTTGTCCAAGCATTAATTTACTTGCAATTAATGGTCCAACACTATCTCCAATTGGTTGACCCAATGAAAAAGCCTTTAGTGCTGCAGAATATGCTTCTGCTTCTTTCATAACAAGAGGCAAAATCATTTGTAACTGCATAATTACATAAAGACTCATGGTCTTCTTACCTTGAATGTAGAAGTGACGCACTATTTTGTAGATATAGTTTAGAGCCATTGCCGCTTCAAGAGTATTTTCCATATTATTTAACTGCACATCATCACATTGAGGTGCTATGCGTTTTACATCATCTTTTATACGCTGATCCCGTACATCAAGTATATGATCAAGCTTAGAAACAATACCTGCCGGATCCATACCTTGAGGACCAATTGTGAAATAGTCTAAACATCTGTCAACACGTGGCGAAATATCTTCTGTTGACTTGCCAACTTCTTTTAACGTTTCAATAGCAGTTTTACACCCTTCCTCTTTGATAAACTTGAGCTTATGCAAATTATTCTCTACTTCACGCATCATCACACGCATTTGAAGCCTCTGACCATAAAAGAGTATGAAAATAAAGAAAACCCATGTAAACAAACCTATGTAGGAAGTCCAATCATTTCCCCCTCCACCACCAAATCGATTAGAGATAATGGGAATGTTTGAAGTTACTTGTGCTATTATATCACTTGTGGGAATTAAAGTCACGTTTTACACCACTTCTCAAAAAACTATGGCCGCTCAGTTATAAATATATGCCAAATGTAGCCTCCAAATTTATCTAAAAATTAAAACAAGTAGGTAGCCAGCTTTCCCGATTTCACGCGGCCGAAGACCGCACTACAGTTGGGAACGGAACACGGTTTAACTTCTGAGTTCGGAATGGGATCAGGTGGAACCCGCGCCCTCTGGCCGGCAAACCCAACACAACACTACACCCCTACTTAATAAACATTCATTTTCCCCAAAACCATTTTTTATCAGCTAATTGAATTTTGTTGATGTATGTGAAATTGCTTGATTTAAAAAAAAATATGTGCTAAAATAATTTTAAAATTATTGGACACACGTTTTTATGCACTAAACAAAAAAACGTATGTATTCAGCTCTTTGTCCAGTTGTTGATGAGGCAGGTTTTCATTTGTTCAAACGTATCTAAGCCTTGTTTGTCCCACGTAGTGATTAGTGACATCATTGTCTCATAGATGGCAGTAC
>WQYG01000110.1 GCA_009781395.1 Candidatus Bathycorpusculum sp.
AGCTCGAACTGTGGAAACTTTAATTACTGCAATACATTCTATTTTATCAAATGTTTCACCAGAGTTAATTGCAGCGTGGGTTAAACACTGTGGATATAAACAATAAAAAGTTAAGTTGCTATAACGACTTAACATTAAGTAAATATCTTGTATCGCTCAAATATCTTTCCAAAATCGGTGTTAATCTCTTTGACTCTGACGACTTTAAAACTAAACTAGCTTTCGACCCAGAATTAAGTGTGAAATCAAATTGCTACAAAAACAGTATTTGTAAAGCTTACACCAGTTTTATCAAACGTTATATGCATATGGAAGACGTAAGGATACCACGGTTTGAATATCGAACACCAGAATATAATGTGCCTCTAACCGAACACATGGAACAACTCTATTCCGCTCTTAGCTTTCAAATGCAGGTCTTCTGTTTTGTGTTAATGGCTACAGCTGCACGACCTATTGAAGCGTTAAGGATTGAATGGAAAGATATAGACTTTGTAAGAAACACAATTAGTATAAATAAGCCTGCTAAACATGGACGAACACGAACAATTCCTCTGAAAGGAAGATTTGTTAGAGTTATTTCTATGTTAGAGGAACTGAAAAATCGACAGTGTAACCTTGCAACCAGTGGAAACCGAACACAAAGAAACCTAAATCTTGTCTTCACATATGGAACCACAGAAACAGCAGGACAACTATTTAGACGAGCTAGAAAAAGAGCGGCTAAACGTTTAGGTATACCTGAAATAAACAATATCACTTTCTATAGCAATAGACATTGGCGAGCAGTTCTCGAACGCTACCTCAAAGGTAACAGTGACGCAGTCGCAAACCTATTAGGTGAAAATTCTGATAAATACGTTAAAGTTTATGCACCAATATCTGAACGACTATATGGCAGTGATAAAGAGTGGGAACCAATAGAAATCTCAGAACACGATCCCGATTACAGTGAAAAAATGAGTCGATATGGAGCAGAAGGATACCAAGAATATAACTATAACCATACAACAGGCAGACATTACTTACGAAAAGAAAAGAGCAACTATTAACACAACTGTTTTCTATATTTTAGTCCAAAAAACAATATAAGGCAAGGAACAAAAAAGGTACGTAATCCATCTAAAAAGCATGGGAAAGGGTCTGTAGCCTAGCACGGATTAAGGTGTCGGCCTTCGAAGCCGGAGATCATGGGTTCAAATCCCATCGGGCCCGCCATTATACATCAGTCTTTGTACCTATTTTCTTCTTTTCTCTTTTTTCTTCAGTTCTATAATATAAGTAAGCGTTTCCATTAAACCAATTTGCAATTTTCATAGTTTGTATATCATCGGCACATCACGATGGTGCACGCTTCAATGAAAAAAAGTTTTGTTGTTGTAAACTTTTAAATTGTAAATGTTGCTGTTGGGTGGGTGAGTTGTATGTTTAGGTTGTCTTTTTTGCAGAGATTTGGTGGTGTTTGTGGTTTTGCAGTGCCTATTGTTGCGTTTGGTTGTATAGGTGTGGCGGTTGGGTTGTGTTCTGAGTTTAGCTGGTTTAATAATGCTTTAAGTGATTTAGGTGTGGTGTCGGGTGTTTCTGCGCCTGTTTTTAATGTTGGTTTGTTTGTTTCGGGGTTGTTGTGTTTCTTTTTTGCGGTTTTTGGATTGTTGGGTTATTTTAAAAAGGGTGTTGGCGGGGTTGTTGGTCGTGTGGGTTCAATAGTTTTTGGTGTTGCAGCTGTTTGGTTGATGGGTGTAGGTATATTTAATGAGAGTTTTTGGCCTGTGCATTTTGTTGTTGCGGTGCTGTTTTTTGTTACGTTACCTGTTGCTCTTGTAGTTTTAACTGGGGCATTGTATCAATGTCAGGAGGTTAAATTGGCTGTTTTTACATTGGTTTCTTCTTTTGTTGTTGCTATACCGTGGATTTTTTATTTTATGGTACATTACGTTCCAAATGTGGCTATCCCTGAAATTATATCTAGTCTGGTTTGTTCTTTTTGGATAATAATTATGAGCTACAAAATACTAAAAACCGCTAAACCATAACCTATTTTTATTTTCCATAGCTGCTGTTGCGGTTGTGAGCAGTTATAGCAGTATAGATAGTAGACTTTTGTGAAAAAATGTTTTTGTTGCACTTCTTCTATGAAGGTTTTTCTCAAAAAGACAGCACACTTTATGAAAAATATTTTATTAAATTTGTATGTGTGTCTTGTGTAAAAAAAAAGTTAGTTAGTTAGTTAGTTAGTAGTTTGGTAGTGTTTATGTTTAAAAGGGGCATGGTGTGAGGTGGTGTTGGTTATTGGATGTATATTGCGGGTTGGTAGGGTATTGCTGTGGGTGCGCGGTTTTTGGGGTCGTAGCGGTTTTTGTCGTCTTCGCTGTAAACGGTTATTTCTGCGTCAAATTTGTCTTTTAGAAAGTTTAGTGCGTTTTGTATGATTTGTTGTTCGTTGATGTTTTGAATTTTTATCATGTTTGTTTTGCGATTTGTAGACAATTTAGTTGCGGTTTTTAGGATTTTTGGCACTAAGGCAGCGATGTCTTTTAGGTATGGTTTTAACTCGGGGGTGTTTGAAAATTCTTTCATTAAATCAGAAATCCTAGTTTCGCCGGTTTTTGTTTTTTCAAGGATTTTTAGATATATTTGCCATTTCCATGTTGCAGCAGTATAGAAAACAAGTTGTTTAGGTGTGATTTTAGTGGCTTTAAGAATGTTTTGTGTGTCAGCTAATATGTCAATGATCAAATTTTCTTGCTCTTCGGCTTCAAAGTCTATTTTCTTTTCATCAAACTGGGGCCATTCTGCGGTACTGATAAAGCCTGTTTCACCTGTTTGGCTCCATATTTCTTCACACATATAGGGCGCAAAGGGGGTAAGTAGCTTTATCCAAATTTTAACGGTATCAACAAGTGCGACAGCATTAGCAGCAGTAGTAGTGTTGCCCTTTCTTTGCATATACCAGCGTATGTCATTCCAAACTTCAAATAAGGCTGTTTGAAGTGCTGTACGAGTTTTTAACTCTTCAAGAGCTTCAGTGACTTCACAAATACGATACTGTAACTTATTTTGTAACCAACGCTCCAACGCACTGTTTTTGATTTGTTCAATGGAGGCTGTTTGAGGAGGGGTAATAACGATGTTGGTGGCAAAGTTTGTGAGGGCTTCAAATTTATTTTTTAGTTCGTTTACGTTGTCTGCGCGCCAATCAGGGTCATCCATGCCTTCTGCACCCATCATTAGGCCGCATCGGGTGGCATCGGCTCCGTATTTATCAATGGCACTTTTTAGTGTGATAAAGTTACCTTTACTTTTATGCATACCTTGGCCTTCAACCATTAACATACCATTTACACCTATACCTCTTGGCCAGTGTTGAGGGGGGAAAAGGGCAGCATGGTGAAAAATGCAAAAAGATAGGTGGTTTGGAACTAGTTCTTTTGCAGAATTTCGCAAATCAAAGGGGTACCAGTACAGAAACTCTTTCCGCATCGCATCTAATAACTCTACAGTTATACCGGGGGTTGCGTTGGTGATTTGAGTTTTGTCACCTTTACCATGATAGATGTAGTCGAAAACCTCTGGGGTGAGAGCTTTGGGGGATATATTGTTTTGGTTGATGTGTTTGTTTATGGTGTAAAATGCCATATACAGTGTAGAATCGCTTAAGGTTTCAATTATCCAACCCTGACCCCAAGGTACGGGTGTACCAAACCCTGTTGTTCGAGCACACGCCCACTCTTTTAACCAATCTATTTTAGCATAAAAATCAGCACGTACAGTTTCAGGATAAATTTTCATTTGACTGATGACTTCTTTGGCTTTTTCTTTCCATGCGGGGTTGGAATAGTTTAGGAACCATTGGTCTGAGAGAATTTTCACTATACAAGGGGTCATGCATCGACATACTACCTGTTCAGGGAGGTCATACATGATATCTGCGATGTCTAGTTTTGTAAAGTCTGTAACTAGTTGATCTTTAACTTCTCGGATGGATTTACCTGCATATATTCCACAGTTGGATTTGAGCTTGCCGCTATGGAATTCTTTTTTGTAGAGTTCTTTAGTTGCTTGATCAGCTTTAGAGTCATGTTGATCTTTTATGCCCATTTGTTCTACAATTTCTACCGCAGGGTGTTCACCAAATCCGTCTACTTTAATAATTGAAACTGGTTTAATTTGCAAAACTATTTGTGGATCAATACCGAAATCATGCATAATTTCGGGTTTTTGTTGGAGGTCTTTTAGTGCCAGCCAGTCAAAGGGGGCATGGGCTGGAACACTATAGACGATGCCTGTTGCAGTTTTTGTGTCAACAAACCAGCCAGGTAAAATTGGAAATTTATCACGAGTTAGAGGATTTTCAAAGGTTTTACCAATGAGCTCTTTACCTTTGAGGGTGCGGTTGATTGTTAGGGTTTTTTCTTGGTCTTTTAGTTTTTCTGCGGCTTCTTGGCTAATTATCCAGTTTTCTTTGTCGTTTACTTTGGCCTCTACGTATGTAGCGTCTGGGTTAATCCATAGGTTTGTTATGCCGTAAATGGTTTCAGGACGAAAGGTTGCTGCAGGTAAAACAGTGTTTTCGTCTAGTTTGTATTTAATTAGGGTGTATTTTTCAGGTGTTATGCCTTCGCCGCTTTGGCGGTCATGGTCTCCTGTGGGGCTTTGGTCTTTTGGACACCAAACAACAGGATGGGTGCCTCGTATGACATAGCCTAATTCTTTTAGGTTTTTGTATTGCCATTCAATGAATTTTTGGAATGTGGGCCAAACGGTGGTAAATTCGCGTCGCCAGTCTACTGAGAAGCCGATGCGTTTGGCGGCGTTTTTGCCTTCGTTTGTGTAATATTGAGCCAGATAGTTTGGGTCAACAAATTTTTGTAACTCTTCTTGAGGGACGCCGTCTACTTCACGAAGTACGCGTGTATATGTTTGATCGCCTTTTGCTATGCGTTGGCTTGCCCCAAGTATGGGTTGACCCGTCCAGTGCCATGCCCAAGGCCAAAGTACATTGTAGCCTTGCATGCGTTTGAATCGAGCGTAAGCATCGACTCTGGAGGCGGAAAAAGCATGGCCTACATGGAGCGGTCCGTTCATGTAGGGGAATGGAAAAGTTACCATAATTTTCTGTTTAACCGGATTTGGGTCTGCTTCAAATATGTGAGCTGCGTCCCATTTGGCTAACCATTTTTCCTCAATTTGCTTTGTTGTTTGGCTCATAAACCTGTTGAGTAAGACCTATACTATTAAGACTTTTGCTCTGGTTTTATGTTGCCGGTAACCTAAACAATATATTTAACTGAATCTTAATACTCAATATGAGTCAATTGGAACTTCACAAAGCTGCAGTGGCAATGGTTAAACACCGCGGCAACTTTGTTATGACAAAGGCAATGCAAAAAATTTTGAACACCACATATGATAGTGGAGGTGTGCTTGATTCTGCTTTAAAACATTACGCTAAAGCGAATTTGCCTCTAGTTAAACCTCTTTTTCCAACGTTAATGTCTCTTTCCTATGAGGCAGCAACAGGTAGCACTCAAAAAAACGGTGAAACTGACTCAGTGGCGCTTGCTATGCTCTTTATTGCTTTTTCGGCGGATGTTCATGATGATGTTGTTGATTGTTCAGATGTTAAGTATGGTAAGCGGACGGTGTGTGGTAGGTTTGGGTCGGAGGTTGCGCTTCTTGTGGGGGATGTTTTAT
>WQYG01000111.1 GCA_009781395.1 Candidatus Bathycorpusculum sp.
AGATGTTATTATTATGACTGAAATAGAAATAGCTGTAGCCCCAATGCACAGATTATGTAAAAAAGCAGGCGCAGACCGTGTAAGTGAAGCTGCAGCCAAAGAACTCGCAGAAGCCCTTCAAAAAATAGGCATAAAAATCGCCAAAGAAGCCCTAGACTATGCAATGCACGCAGGCAGAAAAACCATCAAAGCCAAAGACATAGAAATCGCCGCCAAAAAAGCCATAGAAAAATAAACACACCCAAAAGCGTGACCTTTTTAGCCTGATAATATTGTTGGTATAAAAAGGATAAAAAATTATGACAACCAAGACAAGACTTGTTTTACTGTACGGGTTGCTTTAATTTTTCATCAAAAATTTTTGACAGCTGTAACATACATATAACATTCCAAAATGAATAATGTTACTGGTGAATATTATGGAGTCAAAAATAAAATTAGAAACCGAAAAAATATTACCGAAAAACAAAGCAAAAAAACTAACATCGTTACTGCTTGCGGTGATGATGGTTGCAGGACTGTTCGCCGTAATGCCGATGACGGCAAACGCGGCGACTTCACTCGAAGTGGGGGATACACTCTACTTCGGCACATACGACGGCGAACCTATATTGTGGCGGGTGACGGCTGTAGGCGATGGCGAAGCCAGTCTACTCTCGGAATACATACTGATAAGTAGACAGTGGTATCATAGTGTAGCTGGAGTGTACGATGCGCCTAACCTTACCTTTGCTACTTCGACTTTAGGCGTTATAATGAGAAACTTAAAGAATAGCTGTTTTACTGCTGAAGAACAAGCCGCTATCAAAGGAGATGTAACCCTGCCAATACAACACGCGGGTATAGCAACCGATCGTTTAGGAGTTATTAGACCCTATTGGTTGGCGGGGGAGCCTGTTGGGATAGGCGGTGTATGGCATGCCCGTTTTTTTGACCAATATACTGGTGATGAGAGTATGGGCTATGTAGGGTATTGGTTTGGCGTTCGTCCAACACTGATAATAAAAATGTCGCCAAAAATTAAGGTGATGGATCTACCCTTAGGCGTGGTAGGCCAGCCATATAGTGTGGCACTGGAACTTGAAAGCGGTAATTTGCCAGTTACATGGAGAGCTGTAGGTCCAGGGGGTGTTGTTCCGTATGATTTGCCTGCAAATCTGAAACTCGACAAGAACACGGGTATCATATCAAGTATACCAAAAGAAAAAGGCACTTTTATTTTTATGATTCAGGCAGAAAATGATTTCGGTGTAAGCGTACCGGTTTCATTTTTATTCGAGGTTGGCGAAGCCCCAGAAATCATTACAACTAGCCTGCCAACCGTTGCGGCAGGAACTGAATACAATGAGATTTTGGAAGCCATCGGCGATAATACTGTTAATACCCCCATGACTTGGAGCATTGTAAAAGGCAGCTTACCTTCGAGCATTACTCTTAACCCTACTACCGGCATCCTTTCCGGCACACCAAATAAAGTAGAAACGGCGACTTTTGTCGTCCGTGTTCAGAATAGATATGGTTATCATGAGAAAGAGTTATCTATTGAGATCATAGGCGTTGCGCCACTCATTACGACAACATTTGCAAATGCTCAGTTTCCTGACGCCACGGTCGGAACTCCATATCCGAGCGTTGCCATGTCAGCCATCGGTACACAACCGATTTCATGGTCCGCCTCGGGTCTTCCCGCCGGAATGTGGATCAACGAGATAGGCGGTACCATTACAGGTTTACCTAATACAGTGGGCCTTAAATTCTTCTCCGTTACCGCAACAAATGCTTATGGTTCTCATACAATGATTTATCAAATTTCAGTTATAGGAACCCCTGAAATTACTAACACCGAATTTTTGCAGTCAAGGGCGGTAGGAATAATCAAGGCTGGGCTTAGTGCAAACAATCTACGTCTTGATGGTAAAACATTGACTTTAGTGGTAGACGGCAGGGAGTTTGTTCTAAGCACCAATGCTAATAACCGCAATATCAGCGGTGAAATTGTTCTTGATGATGGTTATTATCTGAAGTTTGATATTAAGGGTAATGGGTCAAACATCAAACAGTTTGAGATTGTAAGAAAATAGCTAACGTAAAACACAAGTAGGCCGAGGGTTCAAACTTCGGCTTATTTTTTTGCCTTAAAACGCGTTTGTGTACGTTTTGTTTGATTTTAGAGAGGAAAAGGTTTACCACTGCCCTCATTTTTGCGTCAAACAATAGTCCTTCACGATGCACCTTAAATTCAATACACATAAATCACACGGGTTTCTGCACAAAAAACGAAAACAAACCCGGCAGTCAATACCAAACAACCATATCGAACAGACACATAGAGATCCTAATCTGCCCAATATAGACAAACCGTTAAAACACGCCCTACAGGAGACCCTAAAAAGTGTGGGTGCAACGCATCTTGTAAAAGTTCATAGTTACCCCACCCAAAAACAGCCTTACCTAAACCTGCAAGTACAAACAGACAAGGGTAAACAGGAAATAGTTACAATAGATTTTAGACCAAAAAAACCTGACAATACGACTTAAACCTATTTCCCATAGTGCATAAATTGCACTATATCAGGGCATTGCCGTTTTTGTTCTTTTAAAGTTAGGGGGATGTAAAGTTGATGGCGATGTTTGATGGATCTGGCAGAAAATAATTGTTGCTGGGTTGAGCTTAGACCACTTATTACTTCCAAGTTGGAGGCTGCAAATTTTGCCCCTATTTTAGATGTGTTGCATAATTTGGGTAAGCCGTTTAGGTTTTTTATTGTTGCCCACCGAGAGGGCAGTGGTTATGGGAGTGATGAGCGGGCGTTGGTTAGGTTTTTTCTCCAGTTTTATGATGAGTATGCACGAGTGCAGATGACAAATATCATACGAACCCTACTTGACGTGGAAATCGTAGGAGACATTGAACCGCCAAAATCTCAATACCGTTTCTGTGCAGACTTAGAATTGGCAAAGAATTATGCTTTGCCTATAGTGTATAGTTGTCAGCGGCAAGAGTTTATGGTTAATCTTATTGACCGATTAGTTGCATCTACCGCAGGTCTGGGGGTCTGTGTAGAAGTGGTTACCCAAGCCGATCCCAATGCAACATTAGGCATACAAAAATTCGTGTACAACAAACTCTACCCCAAAACATCAACCTCTTTGTTGGGTGTAAATGTTTTGGATCCTGTTGTTGATTTGATAGGGGCAGGTGTTGGGCAAGCCCCCAAAACTGAGTCATCTACTTCTGGTAGGGGTGGGCGGTCTGGGCAGGCTAAGGTGGATTCTTGGAGTCGTGAACTTGTAAAGCATGCGGAGCTAAAACTTGCAAGTAACCTTTTCACCTGTAAAATCCTTGTTTTTGGCAACTCTTTGCAAACTGTCCAAGCAATCAAAAAGGCGTTACCAGCAGCCCCCACCAACAGACTAAAAACTTTTAAAACAACCAAAAAACCCAAACAACACCCAACAACCACTCTCAAAGCACCCACAAGATATTGGGTACAAAATAATGTTCTCTGCCACCTCTGGTGGACTGTACCTTTAAGTATTTTGTTGTTTGCAGGAGTTTTGGGTTTTTTTAACCCCCTAAAACTTTTTTCTTTAGGGTTTAGTAGTAGTGTGGATTTGATACCTCTTTGTTTGGCAGTGTTTTTTGCAGTTTGTTTATTTGTGGCATTTAGAAAACGCCAGCCAATTGTGCTTAGCACGCAAGAATTAGCACAAATCATAGGACTACCCACAGCAATAGCAAAACTCCCCATAGCATTAGGAAAAGTACCAGTTTCAAGAACACAATTAGGCTTTGAACAAACAACAAAAGAAAAAGAAAAAGAAGAACCGAAAAACGAAAAACAGACAACCAACAAAAAAGAGGAACCAGAAGAGGCAAAGGGGGCGTTATGTCAAAAGACAACCTTCCCAGTCAGCCGTCACTTTCCCTATCCTGAAGAGGAGAAACCCTTTACCTGACTTTTAAAAGTCTCACAATTTATTATAGAGGAATGAAAAATGCAATTACTAATGATGTGGATACCGTTTGTTTTTACGTTAAGCGTTTTAACATATGCATCTGTTTTTGATTTAAAGAAAAGAGCAGTGTCTAATCGGGTTTGGCTCTTTGCCTACCCCATAGGATGTATAATGACTCTGACAAAATTAACAGTTAGCTTGTTAGATGTACAAGCTGTTTTTGTTTCTTTGGGGGTTTCGATGGTTTTGGGGTTTGTTTTATTTTGCTCTGGCTTTTATGGAGGAGCAGATGTAAAAGCGATAGTCTTTATGGGTTTAACCCTTCCAACAATCCCCCACACTTTTAACATGACATTAGGGTTTTCTGCACTACCGGTTGTTTTGGCAGTATTTTGCATTTCAACTATTTTAAGCCTGATCTGGCCTCTATCCATTTTTACCCTAAACCTAAAAGACCTGCTCATTAAGAAAGTACCTATGTTCGATGGAATTAAACTCACCCTACGACAAAAAGTCTTGTTGCTCTTTACGGCAAGATACGTATCACTAACTCAACTTGAGAGTCTTAGATATTTTCCAGCCGAAACAGTGGTAGTTCAAGAAAAAAACGGTGACCCCACTAGAAAGTTGCTGCATTTTGTAAAAGCAGAAACAAATTTACAAAAATGCCTTGATAAACTAAAGGAACACAGTGAACTATATCAAAACGGTGTGCTTGCCTCTCCAACAATCCCCACAATGATTTTCTTCACCATTGCACTTACGATAGTCCCTCTTTGCGCATAAACACTGAAAAGAGATACAGATAACTGAATAGACAAGTTGCTTCTTCTTTCTGTGTTAAGTGAATGCATCTAAGTTAAGTTATGACTTGCTATAAACTTTGGTTTGCAACTATTTTTAGAATGTTGTCTATTTGTTTCCGAACCATTTAATGTGCCATTGAAAATTTTCACAGGTATCCTTAGAACTACACTGCAAACAAGGACACGCCGATCCCACTTCGTCTATAACAGTTAACACTTTCTGTTTTGCATCCTCATCAAGACCTAAAGCTTCTATACGATTCTTAAACTCGCCACTCATACCAATACCTCTTTACACTAAAGATGAAAAAAACAGATAAAAAGATTTGTTCCTTGCCCAACTAACCATAAGACCATTTCATTAACACAGTTAAAACTACACACTGCTACCAAAAGAAAATGAGCACCTACAAAAAGCAGGCGAATACTTCAGCAAAAGCTATGAGTCGTTCACTTCTTTGAGGCTTCAATTTTTAAACTCTCAATAGGTAACCCGCTGTATTGCGTTAGACTAATTTCTTTATTATCTCCACCTGCAATCTTAACGCTAAAGCCTGCTTGTTCCATTTTGCTTAGGTAGTCAGCCTTATGTAAAGCACCTGCAACACAACTAGTAAGAAGATCCTCATCATTACGCTGCTCTTCACTAAGTTGTCCAGTCAGAACAATATCTGAAACAAACATTTTACCACCCCTCTTTAGAACCCTATACGCTTCCTTGAAAACCTTCAACTTATCAGGAGCCAAATTGATCACACAATTACTAATTATCACATCAACAACACTATCATCTATAGGCATCTGCTCTATATCACCAAGCCTAAACTCAACATTTGCATAA
>WQYG01000112.1 GCA_009781395.1 Candidatus Bathycorpusculum sp.
CTTTGTTTAGCTGCTATTATGTCTGCTCGTTTGTCATCTGAAACCGGTCTAACCACTAAACATACCTTCTCAACAATAAAACACCACAAACATATACGACAATGTATATTTAAGTTGCTATAACTTCAATTCTTCCGCCCATGTAGTCAGCCGTATCTAATGATATGATGTTTGTGATGGTTTCACCAGGGTGTTTTAACATGAAAAGTTTAAAGGTAGGCGTGTTTTTGACGCTTTGTGCTGTCTCTAGTAATGATACATTTAATATGTGGGGGTAAGAAATGGTGATGTCTGGTTGTGAGGTGCCAAAAGTTGGGGGATATTCGACATGCCAACGTGTGTAGCCTTCAAATGCTGAAAAGCTTATAGAAAAAATCGTTACCGCCAGTAGCGTATATTTTAGTGTTCGTCGAAGTAACCCCTGTGTCACTAACCAACTAATACTCATGGCTGCAATTAAGATAATTATTGCACTTTTTATCCAAGAATTACTGAGAAATATTACAGCAGAAAGCAAACCTGCTGCTGTCATTGTGACCATAAGCAAATTTTTGCTGCTTGCATAATAGTTGCTGTCTTTTGAGGTCATTTTGTTTTCCCCTTCACCGTTTGACATTAGTGTTGGAGGTTACGATTTAATGCATATTTTGTACGTGTTTAGTGGTACTTATTTAGTTCTACGGAAAAGTTACAATCAATATGACAATTCCTTATATTTTTGTTCATAAACCGTAAAATGGGTTAGCATGCGCGTTTGAAGTGTGTTAATTGTGGTGTTAATCGGTAATGTGTTAGTGCTATGTGTTGTGGAGTGTCGGGTGTTTCATGGGTATGTTTGAGTTGTGACTGTGTGTTTAAAGAGTGGGTTGGAAATGTTTCAAGGGTTTTGTCTCAAGTTTGTGTTTTGCAAATGTATATAATGTAGTGTTCTTATACTACGTTTAGGTTGGCGATGGAGCGGCGCTTTCAGTTTAAATTGCATGATTTCCATGTTGATTTGATTCGTACAGTAGCTATGATAGCTGTTGTCATGGTTCATGCTATAGGTCGATGGCCTGTTACCAGTCAGGAGTTAAGTCAGTTTAGCGCGCTTGGTATGGTAAATTGGGTTGTTGTGATTGTTTATCAATGTTTTGCGATGTTGGGTGTGCCTTTGTTTTTGATGTTAACGGGTTATCTTTTGTTGCAACCTGATAAAAATGAAGGTCTTGGGGTATTCTTTAGAAAGCGTTTTATTCGTATAGGTTTGCCTCTTATATTTTGGACTGTTATTTATTTTATTTGGGATTTTTCGGTTCTAAAACTTCCCTTCTCTGCAGGTGCCATACTGCAGGGTGTACTTAATGGTGCGTATTCTCAGTTTTGGTATATTCATGTGTTGCTCGGTCTCTATTTGTTAACTCCTCTTTTGCGTGTAATTATAGCTCATGCCAGTCAAACGCTTATCAAGTATTTTGTGGTACTGTGGATCATTAGTGTGTCTGTTATACCCTTTCTGAATTTGTTGTCTCCCTTTATACCTAGTAAAAACATTTTTACTATAGTGGGGTTTGTGGGTTATTTTGTTTTAGGTGTGTATCTTAGCTCAGTGCAGATTCGTCGCAGAACAGCTTTGGCGTTTATGCTTCTGGGAATTGCTTTAGCTACGTTGGGTACTTATGTGTTGGCAGCTTTTGATGTTGGTAAAGGGATGTACTTCTTCCAAGAATACCTTAGTCTTACCATGATCCTTGCATCTGTTATGGCGTTTCTGCTGTTGCTCACAATTAAGCCCTCAGTATCGTTCCAGCAGGAAACTAAACCCTCTCTATTTGGTAAGTTTATTAAAGTAATCAGTCAAAATACACTAGGTATATATTTTGTTCACGTTATAGTAATTGAGACCATTCAATGGGGCTTACTTGGGTTTGCGCTCAACCGTGAAATACTCAACCCTGTAGTCGGGGCGCCACTGTTGATGGTGATCACATTGTTTATTTCTCTAGGTATAATTCTTTTGCTCAAAAAAATACCTAAATTAAAGAAAATTGTTACTTGATGGTGTGTTTATTGATTTGAATTTCTGTTTTTGAAAAATATTTTGTTTTTTTTTGGACTGTTTATTTGTCCCTGATTTGTATGTGTTTAGCACAAGTTTGCAGTGAATTTCATCATACCATGTCTTCTAGTCAACAGCAAGGTATTTGTTCTGTTTGTTTGAGGTGCTTTCAAAAAGTTTTCTCTTTATATGGGTCTTTTGATACCTGAGCACAGTGAGGCATCTATTTTTGCTTACGTCTACTTAACATATGTTATTGTCATTTCCTTCTCAAACTCTTGCTGGTGGGTGTATTTTCTTATTTGTATGACTGCAAAGTTGTTTAGCCGTTCGGTTTAAGTTATTCTGTTTGACGGTCAAATTGTCCGGTGATACATCGAACTAACTGGCAAACTAGCTATTGTTATGTGCCTTTCATAACTATTTGATGATGGGGTGGGTTAATTGTCGGTTTTTCAGAATTAATGGTCAAAATGGTGTGTGATTTAAAAACATCCAAAACATGTTCTTTAAAAACTTGACGTTGGTGGTATTCAAAAATAATTTTTACATTTATGCGTGACTGTGATAATTAGAGCATACTGGGTTCATTAACAATTTTGTCATTATGTCTTTCTCTGTAAATTTTAGTTCCAATCAGCCTTAGTGATGTTTGGTGTGATAGTGGTAGGGTGTTATTATTTGAAAAGTTTTGTCAAACACATGTTGTTTCTAAGAGTTTATGGTGAATCTGCTTTGTGTATGTGGTCTGCTTTATAGCCCTGATTGTTTTAGCTGACTGTTAAACATGACACTACATATATATGAATGTCTGCTGTCTTGTTGTATGATTTAAATTGCAGGATTATTGTGTGGTATCCTAAATTGAATAAAAAAACTTTGGGTATATTATTAACGGTTTGTGTGATTCTTGTGTTTGCATCATCAGGTATAGTTTATTTAATTGGACAAAACAGTTCAAAACCCATTCGAGTTGCGTGTGTTGGCGATAGTCTTACGCAGTCAACTGAGTACCCCTATAATCTTATGAATAAACTCGGCGATAACTATGTGTTGCGCAATTTCGGTGCTGGCTCAACAACTGTCAATTTAGCTTCCGAAACGCCCTACATGGAATCAACTCTATTTCAAGATGCCTTAGACTTTAAACCAAATATCGTAATTATTATGCTTGGAACCAATGATGCCCAGCCCAGTCTTTTTCCATACAACGGCACATTTGTAGGTGACTACATAACTCTAATACAAGCTTTCCAGAAACTTTCAAGTAACCCCGAAATATGGCTCGTGCTGCCACCACCGCTTTTCGACAACCACACAGGACACATAAGCCCTGAATACTTTGATCAAACTATACTTCCAGGTATACAACAAGTCGCAAACGAAACCAACCTGCCTGTTATTGATGTTTATTCGCTCTTAGTTGATTACCCTGAATATTTCCCCGATGGTATACATCCAAAAAAGACAACCGGTAACGGGGGCAATGAACCCGTAGCACAAATAATGGCCACTGCCATACACAAAGCTATAGCCCCCCCTCAACCTTAGCATCACATTTGTAAACATTTTTAGTATGTGTGCTATTATCAGGGGGATATCCCTAAATTTCCAAATTTTAGACACTATACTATGGGGTGTTTGCGTAATCTCTTTTTGATCTTAGTCACCTCATCTGCTAAAGTTCTTTAGCATCCTAAATTCCTGAAAAGTAGGGCTATGTTTGGGTGATGGGTGGGTATTTGTTGAAATTGTGAATGTGGTGTGAAATTGTGTTGGCATTAACTGTGGCATGTTGTAATTATCCATATTGTGACGTGTTTGTATAATTTAATCAACTGAAAGCGTTCAAATCTATTTTTTCTGTTATTTCGTCCTTTTGTCAAGACTATATGTTTATATTTTCAGGTGGTTAGGATGGAAAATTGTGTTGATGTCGTTTTTTAAACTGTTTGTCTTTCTGATTTTTTGGGATTTAGGAATTTTTGGGGATTTGGGTTAATCCGTAGTATTATTGTTTGTTTGAGTTTTTTTTGTTTCTTTTTCAACTTTTGTTTGTGCTTTTTTAAGATAGTTTTTTAATTTTATTTCTTGGATTTCTTGTTCAGATAAGGTTTCAGGGGCTAAATAGAGGGGGATGACGGCAATAAATAGGAAGAAGCAGATGAAGGTGAATATGGTTGTTAAGCCTGTTATTGAGAGTATGATGTATTGGCTGAATGCAACCTCTAGAAAATTGGAAAGTAGGTAGGGTAGAAGGCCTATGACGAAGAATTTTTCGCTGCCTTTTTTTCCTGCTAGATCGCCCCATATTGTTAGGAGGAATAGTGGGGAAAAGATTCCCCAGGCGATGCCGTCAACTATTGTGTAAAAGTATAGGCCTCCTGTGGTGGGTAGTAAGCCTAAAACTGCATAGCCTAATCCTAGTGTGACAAAACCGATGAATATCAAGCGTTTTCTGCCGGTGCGGTCAGCTAAGAAGCCGAAGAGTATTGCTAGGGTTCCGGCTAAAATGGTTTCTATCATGGATACTGTGGTGATGATGTTGTTGTTGCCAAAGGTGTGGTGTAGTATTGGGAGTGCAAAATTGTTTACTATTGAGAATATTAGCCAAAGTAGGAGGTAGAACAGTATTGGGTGCATTTTTAGTATATTTTTGTATGAGCTGGTTTCTTCGTTGCTGATTTTTGTTTCTGTAGGTTTTAGAAGTGCTATGGTAATTATGCCTATTAGTTTCCAAAGTATTAGTGATATTGCACTGGGTAGTAGTGTATTTGAAGTGTTTGATAGGGGTGGTGTATTGGATATTGCGGCTGGGATGATTATGTTTATTATGTAGAAGCCTATGTATGTGAAAAATATTGTTAAGCCGCTTATTTTTGCGCGATTAGTGTTGTTTGTAGTGGCGGAGTAGTAGCCTAGTAATACGGGAAAGCCAAATCCAAAATAGGTTCCAATGATGCCTGCAAGGGCTATGGTGCCATAGAAGGGGGTGTTGCCGATCAATAGAAATATGGGTGATAATAATGCGCCTATGCCCATCCAGTAGAATAGGAATTTGAGTCTGTTTCGGATTTTTTGAGTTAGAACAGAACTTAAGAGGGCGGATAAAATGACGGTTAACACGTTAAAGCCAATGATTATTACAAGGTTATTACTTGTGAATCCTGAGTTAGTTTTTAGAGCACTAAAATAACTCATATACCAGCAGAGTGCATTAACTACTAAGACTATGTTAATGATGGCGCCCTTGTAAATGTTCAACTTCATTTTAGAACCACTTAATATGTCAATACAGTTACTATTGTGCAAACTAGTAATTAAACGCTAACTGTGTAATCACTGAATTCTAAGTACCTATTAGTCAAAGGGTCTATATAGGTAAATGAGTGGTGGGGCGGGGTGTGTGTTATGACCTAAAATCTGCTAACTTTTGAGCACATACAGATTTTTAAGGCTATTTTGACAAACACACCCTTTTTTAACCCACAAACCTTATATGTATATGCAACAATAAGCACATACAAAACGGTTTGA
>WQYG01000113.1 GCA_009781395.1 Candidatus Bathycorpusculum sp.
ACTTGGCAATAACATACGTACTCAACTCCTCATGACAACCAGAACAATAAACACCCATAACACCCTCAACATCAACAGACGCCTCAAAAATCACTTGCTCATAAGTACCACCAACATGATTACCAGAATCTTTTGATAACACCTCAACATAACTATCACCACACAAAGAACAAGTAAAAGTCCTCACACCTTCCTCAACACAAGTCGCAACCTTAGTCACAACACCAACACCATAATCATGAACACAGGTTGTAGAAATTACAGTTATTGTGCCTTGGTCAATTGTATAATGTTCAAGTTTTGCGTTGTGTTCAATGCCGTCAAGTCCTGCGTTGAAATAACCAAGATTTAAACCGTTGATAGCACCAGCAGGTGTGTCCTCATTAATTTTAAATTTAATAGTAAACAAGATGTTACCAGTTGACACATCAACACCCGTAAGAGATGTAGCAGTTACAGTAACCTGCCCAGTGTTAGTTATTTCATAAAAGTTTGAAGAAATAATATTACCAGAATCACAGCCGACATAGGTAAGCGTGTTAGGATACTGCATTGTTAGACAGAAAGATGCAATCCCCGGATTATTTTCTAATGATACAGTCAAAGTTATCTCATCAGATGCATAGCCCGAAGCACTAGATACGCTAACAGTAGGGTCGGTTAGGTCAAATGCGGCAAACATGACCATTTGAGCGCCAGTTGGTTCCATTTTTGGTCCAAGTGGGCTTGGGTCAACATTCCAGATATAGCGCAATAGGCGGGTAACATCAAGCATATTGATAACTCCATCGCCATTGACATCAGCATTTGCCGCCACAAAATTTGTTGATGAAGAATCAACGTTCCAGATATAGCGCAATAGGCGGGTAACATCAAGCATATTGATGGCATCATCACCGTTAACGTCACCATAAACTGCGTTTTTAACAGTAATTACGGGTTGTGTGGCAATTGGGTATTGGTATAGGTGTTCGTTGTGTTCGATTCCGTCACGATTTACGTTATAATATCCCAGGCTAAGTCCGCAAAGTTCGTCAATGATACAATCATCTAGTGCATCGTTGATTTTGAATGTGATGCCGAACAAGACTCTGCCAGAGGATACATCAGTGCCCATAGGAGAGGTAGCAGTTACAGTGATCTGCCCAGCAATTGTTGTGTCTGCATTAAAGTTTGAGGTGAAATCGCCTACAACTGGAGAAACGTAGGTAAGTGTGTTGGGGTAGCGCATGGTTATAGAATATGATGCGATTCCAGGGTTATTTTCTATGGAAACAGTGAGTGTTACTTCCTCACCTGCTCTACCTGTTGCGCTGGTCACATGAACACTTGTAGAAGATGACCACTGAGCAACCAAAATAACATTACAATTAGGCATCACAAACGAGTCACCATATGCATATGTGACACCTTCATAGAGCCAGCCAGCAAAAGTATACCCAGTCTTTGTCGGGACAACATTTGATATTGGTACTGAAATACCTTGTTTATATTGACCCCCAATTGGGTTGCCAACACCACCAGCGACATCATAATTTAGGAGACATCCAGTAGCATCAAGAACGGTATAGCTAAGTTCCTCGCCACAGACAGAGCATGTTACCTTAATGTAGCCATCCTCAGTATCAGCGGCATTAACAATTTCTGTAACTTCTGTATGGCCAAGTGCTGTACCCTTAGTCTCTTTTACATAATGGAGATCGCATTTAACGCAGGTATAGGTCCAGTGCTCATTTGCCACACAGGTTGGGTCTGTATGTACGCCATCATCGTTTTCCCACTCATGATAAAAAGAGCCTCCACCACCAGTGCAGGGAATACGCAGTATCAATCCATCGGGGACTTCGTTGACATTGGTAATCTCATTTAGTGCAACTATGGCAGCCATCATTGCACTTGTGCTAGGAATTGAAGAGCCGGGTTTGTAATACTGGGCAGCTATAATCCACAGGTCATCTGCTGCCATCACGGTATGTGTGAGTCCTTTCCAGTCGCCTATACCGTTGCTGTATAATTTTCCTGCTTCGGGGTCGCCCAAGATTTCGGAAACTGTTACTAAATCATATCCATTTGCAATCAAAGCAGGTATAACTAGTTCCATAGCGTCCACAGTTGATGCATATATGTCATGGCAGAGAATAATTGTGCCATCTTTGGCGTTGTTCATAATTTGGTTATAGATAGAGGTTGCACTTAGAGTTCTCCAGTCATCAGAGTCAAGGGCGCAGAGTATGATTGCGAGGCCCATATCTTCTGCAGTGCTCATAACAGCATCATTGTATGCTAGATAGGGGGGGCGGAACATGTCAGGATGAGTGCCTGTTGCGCTAAAGATGGCGTTGTTTGTACGTTCCAAGTCTTGTTTAAGGGCAGCAGGAGTAAGGGCTGTGTAATCGTCATGATTCCAGGAATGTCCAAGAATATCGCATCCCTGTAAATGTGCTTTTGTTATCACATCTTGATACGGATCGACCATGGAACCGAGAACAAAAAAAGTTGCTTTAGCATTATTTTCACTCAATATATCCAATAATCGGTCGGTGTACACACTAGGTCCATCATCGAATGTTAGAGCAATCATCTTGTTATTGGAAACTTTGCCAGATGCAACTGGTACATCAGGAATAACACTACAAATAAATGTTAACCCTAACAGCATACAAATAAATATACTAATAAAGCATTTTTTAACTGTCATATTCATTATTAACTACACCCTGTCGCATTGATGATAACGTGCAGCATCTATTTTATTGTAACTTTTATCAGACTGACGACATACTAAGTAATATTGATGGTTTCGTGTCCCGTAGGGGGTGTTGCTATTGTTTGTTACAAAGAAAAGCACACCGCCAGCGACATGTTGACACTGGAAGAACCACGAAAACATACAAGTTAGAGACCTATTAGAAATAAAATTTCCAGATAAATTCATACGTTTAAAGTGTAACCAAAAATTAATCATATTCCATCATCACGATATCAAGCACAAACCCAGAATCACCTTGCCAAATTCGACTATGGTAAAGTCGGCAGGGTTTTTCTTAATGTTAGCTCCAGGTAACTTGCAGCTATAGTTGTCTTGGAATAAGTCAAAGACTCTTTCAGCCACTAAAAGTACGCCGTCATCCTTCTGTTTGTCATCCCAGTAGAAATACAAACCGGTATAATCTGCGCTGTGAGCATTAGAGGAAATTTTATCACCCGATACATCACCGCAGTCATACAGCATAGGAGAGGGAACACCCTTGCAAGCAGATTTTGAATAACCTGCTTTCCAAGCAGAGCCTCCAAGCACCGGTTGAGATGCCACGTTTGCCGACAGAGGCATTGCTGCAAAACAACCAGCAACAAGCGCAAACACTAGAATCGTTAACACTATTTTTTGTGCCATACTTTTCATTTATTTTTTCATCCTAACCACACCATGTCGCTTAAGACCTTTATTAACCCCTAATCAAACCAAAAAAACATTACAAAAAAAAGAATAAAACATACAAAAAAACATCACAAAAAAACAACCAATTACAAACATTCAACTTACACAATTGTACAGACCTTAAACCAAAACACATATCACAAACACACACATACAGCCAAATTGAAAGGACAGCTTCAATCATATAAATTCGCCAACCATAAAAAGTTAGGTAAATAAGGTTAAGCGGAGTGGTCGGGTGGTGGGTAAGAAGACTGGTTGTTTATGGGGGCCTTCTTTGGAGGATGTGTAGACTACAGATGTTGAGAATTTTAAGGGTATTTTGCGTGAATGGTTAGGTCGTTTGGTTATGGGGTTGTAAATGTTTTTCTAAGGTGAAGCGGTGTCTTGTTTGTGCGGTTGAACTGTTTAAATTTTATTGGAACTTTATCAATGAGTTTAAACGTAATGTTTCTTCTGCAAAACTTGAAGGCTTAACTGATCACATGTGGACTTGGCACGAATTCTTTTACCACAGACTGTTATCAAATCTTATTTAGGACACTGCCAAAATTCATTTAAACAAGCAACTTTGCTCTTACATAGCAAAATTGTCTTTCCTGAAAAGCCACAAGTTTTTTTGACACATGATTAATTAATGACGGGTGACGTTTCTTTATTTAAAAACACAAGTGTGATTTTTATGGAGGAAAACGTGTGAAAACATTTGGTCGAAAATACATAGTATTTATGATTATTTGTGTACTTTTATTGTTAGAGTTTGCATCTGTTTACAATATTATGCATGTAGAAGCAACAGGCATTGAAAATGAAAAATATTCCATGGCATATGTGTTTACTGGGAATATTTCGACACAGATTAGTTATGTAGAACAAACAAAAGGCGCTGTACAAACGGTGTCTCCTAGTGGCTGGTTTAATTTAAATGTTGATGGCACTCTGCAGACACCGGCCAACAGGACACAGTTTGTTGCTCGGATGCATGAACAGGGTATTCGCGTTGTTGTATGTTTAAATAATCATTGGGATCGAACTACAGGCATTAACGCCTTAAATAATGCTGAACGCCTCACTACTCAACTTGCACACTATGTTGAATTATATAATTTAGACGGCATTAACATAGATATTGAAAATGTTACACCAGCACAAAGAGACCTATACACGAAATTTATGGCGTTGCTACGTGACAAAATTCCCAAACACAAAGAAGTATCTATTGCTGTAAGTGCAAATCCATCAGGTACAACAACCGGATGGGCAGGTTCGTATGATTATACAAGTATGAATCCATATGTTGACTATTTTATGATTATGACATACGATGAACATTATGAAGGCGGTAATGCCGGTTCAGTGTCTAGCATAAATTTTGTTGAAAAATCAATTCAATATGCTCTAACAAAAACTGTTGCAGATAAAATAGTTATGGGCATACCCTTCTATGGACGGATGTGGAGCGTAGGAAATACAAACATCCGCGGTGTGGGCATTACTAACAGCGACATTGATCTTATTGTTAGAACGTATAATGGCATAACCACTTTTGATGCTGTAACACAATCAGCGAAAGTAGAGTTTAATGTAAAAAAGGAAGATCCTTTGCTCACTATCCAAGGACAGCGTTTAGCGGTCGGAAGTTATGTAGTATGGTTTGAAAATAATCGATCAATACAAGCTAAAATGGAGCTAGTTCAAAGATATAATTTGAAAGGCGCGGGTGCATGGGCATTAGGTCAAGAGAATGTAGCCATTTGGAATAACTATACCAACTGGCTCAATGGCGCCAGCGTCTCTGATTCTACATCTACGGATAGGCAGCCAAACTATTATTCTGTAAGTTATAACACAAACGGAGGCACCGGCACACCAACCACCACACAACACCAACAAGGCACCACCATAACCATAACCAACACCATACCAACAAGAACCGGCTACACCTTCACAGGATGGCGCTACAACGGA
>WQYG01000114.1 GCA_009781395.1 Candidatus Bathycorpusculum sp.
GTGGGTTAGGGGGCAGGTTGGAGGTATGTTTGTTCATATGATTAGAGACTCAAAGGAATCTACACGAAGCTTGCTGAGGAGAATTAACACGAAATAATGGAAAAACGCAAAGTATCAGTTAAATAAAACTAGGTGTATAGTTTGTTTAAGAGATCAAGTTTATGCATCTTGAAGAAATGAAAAAGGAAATTGAAGCATTAGTTATAGCCAAAGGCTTCTACAATAAACCTGAAGATATACCTAAAAAACTGCTTTTTGCATTTATTGAACTTGGAGAAGCTAGTGATAAATGGAAAAAAGGCAAACCTGAAGAAGAAATAGCTGAAGAACTAGTGGATGTAATTTTTTATCTCTTAGATGCTAGCCGTCTTGCTTGCCCAAACACCGATATGGATGAAGTGTTCAAAAAGAAACTTTGTAAAAACTTTAACCGACCCTATCAATACGGTGAAGGCCACCGCACAAAACAACCTTAACTTCTTTACTTTATTGCTATTTAGATAGATAGGCAAGAGTTTTTAGGTAAAAGTTTGTGTTCTGATTAACAATGAGCTTTCTTTACCCAAAAAATCTACGATTTGAATGTAGTAGATGTACTGTTTGCTGTGGAAACACTGACAAAAAAACTCGTCATGTACTTATGCTTGAAAGTGAAGTTCAGGAAATCCAAGAACAAACAAAACTAGGTATAGAACTATTCTGCTCTAAAATCACCGGCAAACAGCCATACCTATTTGAGATGAAACTATCCAACAACACTAACACTAACACTGACAATAGTGCTGGTGATGGCGGTAAATGTTTTTTTCTCAAACAGGCCGGTTGTTGCAGTATTTACAATTTCCGACCTATGATCTGTCGTTTTTATCCCTTTGAGTTAAAATTCGACGAAACTCTACAAAAATACGTATTTACTGCAACAACAGAATGCCCCGCACTAAATCAAAAAGGCAAACGTTTAACCCAAACAGATTTCAAACTATTATTTTGGTTAGCAGAAAAAAAATTACTACAAACAACATAACCTACATCTGAGATAACACATCTCTTTTCTCAAGAACATACCCACAATAATGACATTTTAAAACCAACGGATCTACCGAATCAACACTAAACTTAGAACCAACAGGCTCATCACTATTTGTTATACAAACAGAATTCACACACCTCACTACACCAAATATAACCCGCGGAGTTTTTACCTCCAACTTTTCAACAACAACATAATCCCTAACCACATTTATCGACGCACAAGGCGCAACAAGAGCAATCCTACTAACCTCATCAACACTCAAAAACCGCCCCTCAATCTTTACAATATCCTTCACACCAAACCGCCTACTAAACACATTAATAGCAATAGTCACAACACACCGCTCCTTACCCGTAATACCCAAAATCTTTACAACATCTAACGCATACCCACCACTTATATGATCAATAACCGTGCCATCCCTAATTTTCGAAACCCGAAGCTCCTCAACACTCATAAAATCATCCAACACCAAAAGATATACACAAATACCAAATAAGGCTTACACCAACAAAAACAAAAACAAAGTTGTAAACCCCTACTTCGCACTCTATCAGCACACTTATAACGACAGTTTTGGTAAACTAAAAAGTTTAGGTGTGTACTTTATTAACGGTAGCTAATTTAGTATATGTATGTCTAGTGCTGATTTGGCGGTGCAGGTTTTTCGTCGGTTGGTGAGTGAGGATTTTCGGATGTTAAATGTTATTGAGGTTGGTATGAATAGGCGTGAGTTTGTGCCGCGTGAACAGATTCAAAAGTTTGCTAAGGTGCCTATGGATAGGGTTGATTTTATTCTTAATAAGTTAAGTAAGCTTGGTTTAATTTATTATAATAGGGGGGCTTATGTTGGGTATGCGTTGAATTATGTTGGGTATGATTGTTTGGCTATTAATGCGTTTGTGAAGGCGGGTGTTTTTTCTTCTTTTGGTCAGACTATAGGTGTGGGTAAGGAGGCAGATGTTTATACTGCTCTAGCGCCTAGTGTGGAGGATAATGGCGGTGGTGGGTTGACGGTGGCTGTTAAGTTTCATCGGCTTGGGCGGATAAGTTTTAGGCAGACTCGTCGTAAACGTGGGTATCTTAAAGAGAATGCTGCTTGGTTGTTTCAGTCTCATCTTGCGGCTGAAAAAGAATTTTTGGCTCTTCAACTAGTTTACAAACAGGGAGTGTCGGTGCCTAAACCTTTAGGTCATAATCGGCATGCTCTTGTTATGGGTATTATTGAAGGCGGTGAATTATCAAAATGGCGAAAATTATCTTACCCAAACTGTGTTCTTAAAGAAATTTTGTACAACATTCAAACAGCCTACCTCAAAGCACACATCATTCACGGTGATTTAAGCGAATATAACATTATCTTAAAACCTAATAGCAATGATACTGATGATGGCGGTGTGCAGGTGTTGATTATTGATTGGCCTCAGTATGTTTCATCGGATCATCCGAATGCCTCTGAGCTTTTGCAAAGAGACATTCAAAATGTGTTAACTTTTTTTAATCGCAGATTTAATGTAAAAGTTGATTTTCAGCTTGCTTACGATTATGTTGTGGGTAAAATTGAAAATGTAGTGTTTTAGTGCTTGTTAGCATCTAAAACAATATAGAGAACATTGTTTCCTCTCAGTAAAACGTTACCATAATTTGTGAGAGCTTGCGTATCTTTAAATTCTGTTGCACCTTCTAAAAGAATATTCATATGACCATCGCATTTAATCATTTTACCTTTATAGTCACATCCATTCTTTAGAACAACTTCAATGTTTCCATGTAACTGCTTTATTAGTACATTCAACGGTTTTTTACTTGGTTCCATCATCATACTACTACCGTATCCTTTGAACATTAGATATACCAAAAAACATCATACCCCATATAAAAGCCTTATGAAACATAACCCTCAAAGCACACAAAAACATACACACATCACTCATGCCATATAAAACAAGCCAAAACACCTAAAACAAATCAACACCTGTTTATTTTTTTATCATATTGTTGCGATAAATGTGTGAATATGTTGTTTATTGCGTTTTGTAAAATTTATGCTTTAGCCAGTTTATCCTAAAAATATTTGATTTGTTGCAAAACAGCTGCTCCACCCGTAACATAGGTCATTTTTTATGGATGACGCATTAGTTTTTGTTTCATGTATTCTTGTGATTTTTGTCTTGTAAATTTTTAACATATGATGGCAGAGTTTATCCGATGAATTTTTTTAATATAGGTATTTTTTTAAGTGGAATAATTATCATTAAACTAAGTATTAGTGTTAGACCTGCTAGTATTGGCACACCTATAATGGGGTCAACGGTGTTACCATTTACTGCGAAACTAAAGAAACCATTTTTAATCAAAGACAGAGGTATCATATGAAGCAGATAAATTGGTAGACTATTTTCGCTAATTACCTGTATTATGCGTTGTTTCCATGAAAGCTTTTCTATTTGAAATGCATTACTTTTAGATTTAGCATAACTATTTAGCAACAAAAATAATGAAATTGAGGTTAACATTATAGTTGGACTGGCGTATTCTTGGAAAAACAACACCTCCTTACCACTATATGTCGATACAAGGTAAGACGTTATAGCTGTTAAAGAAAGACCTAAAACGGTAAGCGCTGCAAGAATTCGTCGATGAATTTGTACTTTAACAAGATAAGCTCCCATTACAAAATAACCAACACATAATGGGATGACAAAAAGATTGGAATCTATTGCGTATTGAGAACCACTTAAAAATTTTATCCACGTAGTTAACATAGTGCCTGCAAACCATAAGCCTATGAAATATTTGAAGTGCTTATCTGTAAAATGAGCCACCATAACACGTAACATAGGCGTTATAAGATAAAGACCCGCTAACAGATAGAGATACCAAAATGTAATATATGGACCTAACAAAATACTTTTAACTATAAATTCCTGCGTGACCAATTGATTTTCAATATAAATGTCCCAAAGAAAATATATAGCTCCCCAAAACAGAAAAGGCAAACCCACACGACTAAAACGTTTCTTAAAAAACACACCCAACTCTTCATCCTTCTTCGACGGCACAAGCAACAACGCCCCCGACAACATGAGAAACAACGGCACCCCCAAATAACCAAAACACATATACACATTAACTATCCCCCCACGCCAAACATCTACCCCCTCATAAAACGGAATCATGTTAGCCCCATAAACCCCTGCATGAAGCACAAGCACCGCAGCTATCGCTACCACACGAATCAAATCCGCAGATATTGCCCGAGAGTCACTCTTCTGTATACTCATAAGAACCTAAACAATAGTAAGGTGACAAGTATTGGCATTTATATCTTACTGAAAATACAAAATTCACCTAAAACGCTACAACAATAAAGCTGAACAAAACACTGCACTATGCATAACCTGTGGCGTTATCATTTAACAATAAAACACGTATTATTCATGATTATTTATTCTGCACATTTTACTCTTAAATAATTAATACTATGATAACAATTTATAAAAATGGTGTGATAAACCTGTTAAATTGTTTTGGGTGAATAATTTACAGGTTACCATCCTGTAAAGTTATTCACCCTGTTGCCATCTGAGTAATCTGATATTACAACCGTTAACGACCGAGTAACTGCAAAAATATGGTTCAACTTGGCCTTTTAGCAATAACAAACTGCAATTTACACCTAAAAATGCGGGGGCAACGAAAAAACAGTATTAGTTTTTGCTTTTTCCCAGATAACAAGTGGGGCGACAACAGTTAGTGGTGCATGATTGTCTGGTTGAATAAAGACTGAAAAGTTGTCATGAATACTATTAAGTTGATGCTTTCAACAAAAAAGGCGTATGGAGAACGCAAGAAACTGTAACATCAATTGGTAAGTAGGTTTAAATCTTACAATTAAAATGGTACTAATAGTTTGTTGGTGAAGTAGTATGACAGCTGTAACTGTTGAAGTATCCTCAAATAGGGGTAAAAATGATGAGTCTATTGAGGCGGTAAAGAAAGCTATTTTGGATTATGTAAAGGCTCATCAGGGGATTAAGACTAGTGATCTGTTATTTGAGTTAGATTTTGACCCTGAACTAGTTATTGATGCTTTAGATGTTCTTGAAGAGGAAGGTCTGCTTGAAGGAAAACTCGTTACAAAATAACAAGTTGTATCTGTCTGAAGGTTCAAAGGTTTATTTTAGTTAACGAATTTATATAATTGGAGCTGCCCTTCTTCTGAAGGGCAGCGACCTTAAAAATTACCATCAAAAACATTATGCTGCTTACACACAACTGGGAGCAGTTCAAAGTGTTGAATCCAA
>WQYG01000115.1 GCA_009781395.1 Candidatus Bathycorpusculum sp.
GCTCCTTACGTTGGGTTTTGCAAAAATGGTTGACCTGCAATCAAAGTTGTACCAGTCAACATGGTCTACTGCAGGGTTTGACTTATTTTTTATAACAAGTCTAATTGTTTGCTGTGTCATAGGAGGATTTGTAGGCGAGTGGCATGGCAAAAGAAGACAATACCGATGGCCACCCTACACCTTCTAATTTTTTGATACCCAGAGTTAAGAAAAACTGCCAACAGTACGTCATAACATTTGATAGACTTGAAAAGTTTTTCTCAGAACATAAAAAATGGGAAACAAAAAGAGGGAAACAAACACAAAATATCTCACATTATAATGGGGGCAAACAAACACACCCACCCACTGCTCAAATAGTTTTTCTGTTGACATGCATTATAAACAAAATATCAACATCACATAAGCAGTTTCTAAAACAGTTAATTATAAAAAAAGTAGTTTCCAAAAATTTCCCACAGTTTCCCACACCAAAACACCCAAAACAACCACCCACGCACTCCAACAAACAAACACACAAAAAAGAACAAACCTAATTTTTAAACAAAAACCTCTTCACAAAAAAAGATAGCACACAACAACTAATGCAAATCCCTAGTTTTATCAAAAACGATACACTGACTATCTCGTTTTAGCCTAAACTAGGGATTACAGTTTCAAAAATTCAAGGGTCTCTTTGTGACAGACACAGTATAGCTTTCATGTTTTAGGGTAAACTATAGGCTGTGTGCGTGGTGTGTGTGACATAGTTTGACCAAAACGTGCTCCAAAAGAACACGTATTGCCCTAACTATGTCACCTATTTTCCTAAAAATACGTCAGGTTGATTGTGTTTGTGTTTACAGATTTAGTAGTAGATACAACTGTTATTAATTGTGTGTTCGATAGTGCTTGAAGGCTGACATAGTTTTGTTAAAACGACATAGTGACTGTGTTGTTTACACAAAATTGTGTCAGTTGATTTAAAATTTTAGGCAATTCTATCTTTTGATGAGAACAACAATAACCACATGAAAAAAATCAAAATAAACGCATAGCAAAAAACAAAGCACCACCAGAACACTTAGCACCACCACCCACACAACAGCCTCCATACACCCACCCACCCCAACAACAAGCAAACACAAAGAGCAAGTCTATTTTTCAAACAAAAATACAACATTCACAAAAAGACAAAACACAACAGCCACAGATAATGAGCCATGGTTTTTTGTCAAAACGAGACACTGACTGTCTCGTTTTAGTCTAAAACCATGGCTTTATGGTAACCTAAAATCCCGGAAAGTATAACTATGTCTGAGTAATAGAGAGTGAATATTCGTTGAAACGACGATTGCGCGGTGAAATCACGTTTTTGTATTAACTACAGCATAGTTATAATTACACACAATATAACTATGTTTTTACAATTTAGTTCACTAAAAAACACTTAAAAATCTTTAATTTCGTTATTCCACCATTTTAACGAGATTTCATAGTTAGTATGTGTTTAGTGTTCTTGGGTTTTATGAGTAGTTTTATGGTGTTATTGTGTTATTGTCCATGTTTTCTGAGATGACCTAAACACATACCATAGTTACATCTTCGGGATTTTAGGATGGTAACTGCAGGTTGTGTGCAATAGTGTGTATAATCTAATTTTGTTAATACGTATCCAAAAGAGCATGTATTGCCCAAAATAGGTACACATGTTTTCTAAAAATTACATCATTGTTGTAGACGTTTGTGTTTACATGTAAATACAAATTACGTTAACTATGTGTTCGATAATGCTTGGTGTGAGCCATGGTTTGGTCAAAACGACACAGTGACTGTGTTGTTTACGCAAAACCATGGTCACAATTCAAAAATTCAAGAGCACTTTTTTGTGGTGGGCGTGATATAGTTTTTTGTATTTTATGGTAAACTATGGGTTGTGTGCAATGGCGTGTGCGACCTGTTTTTGTTAATACATGCACCAAAGGAGCACGTATTGTCTAAATCAGGTCGCATATTTTCTAAAAATTATGTCATTGTTGAGGACGTTTGTGTTTCAGGTTTAGTAGATACAAATTACGTTAACTGTGTGTTTATTAATGCTTGATAGGTAGCCAGGGTTGGGTCAAAACGAGACAGTCACTGTCTTGTTTACGCAAAACCATGGCTACCACTTAAAAATTTGGTGGTGAAATTCAGTTTATGTTTACAGGTTAGTAGATACAACTACCGTTAATTGTGTGCTTGATACTGTTTGAAGGCTGACATGGTTTTGTCAAAACAACACAGCGGCTGTGTTGTTTACGCAAAACTGCGTCAGTCACTTTAAAATTTAGGCGATTCTTTCTTTTTCCATTGTACTTCAATGAAAACTCATTTTATAAGATTTGTGAGGACCATAAATAGAGTATGTTGAAGTGGATAAACATCGTTAAAAGAATTTAAAGGATATACCCGCCCCTAAAAACATGGTTCACCCACATTTTTTAATAAATAATCCTTGTTCGAATGAGGTGAATATTTAATTTTCATTATTTTTAATTTTTTTGTTTGTTTTTTTAAATAAAAAAAGGTGGAAAATGTTGTATTTTAGCGTGAAAATTGGTATAAAAGAAAGTCGTGACTGGTGGACCGAGGGGGATTTGAACCCCCGACCTCTTGAGTGCAAGTCAAGCGTTCATACCAGCTGAACTATCGGCCCTTGTTATAGCTGAAAATATTGTTTCCAGTTATATTTTAGTTTTTGCATAGCCAAACGTGTTATCCTGCTAAAAAAACTGTTTGGTTCAAAACATGAAAAAATAAAGAATAAATTGGATTTAGACAACTTTTATGATTGTTGCTTAGTATCTGCGTGGTCTTGCGGGTCGTTTCTTTGCCCAGCATTCACGGCAGTACACTGGTCTGTTTGGATCTGGTACGAATGGGACGTCACATTCTTGACCACATTCAGAACACGTTGCCTTGTGCATTTCTTTCTCTGACACTACTACTTTCATCTCCTTCTATATTATTGCGGTGCTCACATTAATGTTTGCACTTACATTATTGGACTGTTGATGGTGCAATATAAAATTTATTATGGCCTAATTTTTTGTCCACTTGCTTTTCTTCTAAATGCCCGGTGTGTTGTTTATTTTTTTAATGTAAAAAGAGTGAGAGTATTCATTCAACTCTCTTCAAAGATGGGTTGTTTGTTTGTGGTTTACTTTGATAGAGTTATCTCTATTGTGGAAACCATTCTGGACTTGTTCTCGCCTTCGCGTGGGGGCATCTCTGCTGTACCGATGGCAATCTTGCTTACTTTGAGGTCTTTGAGGAAACGATGTCTTGCTATTTCAGCTACGTCAACAGCTGTGGTAATTGATTGCCCTCGTGCTTTCAAAGTGATTTCTTTTATGTTGCCTGCAGAGAATGATGTAATGATTGCTAGAACATAGCTCATTGGAGGTTTATTTCCGACGAAAATAACGTCTTGTTGATTTTCTGCCATTTCTTTTTTCACTTCTTTTGTTGTGTTGTATTTTTTGTGCTGTCTTTTTGACAACTCTATATCGTTATGCAATACTTTCTTATAAATCAGTTTAAATGGTTTTTTGGTTTTTGGTTATGTTTTGTGTTTTTTGTTTCTTCTTTTTCTTTAACGGTATGGCTTTATACTTGTTTGAAGAAAAAGGTTTGAGCGTTGTTTATGTCTGTCTCTCCTAGTACTCGTGAAGTTTTGGCAAGAAGGGTGGCGGGTGAAATTATTCTCTCAGGAAAGCCTGGTGTGACTATGCGGAAGTGGCGTGAGCTTTTTGCGGTGTCTCAGCTTGGTCTTTCTGAAGCTATGCATTTGTCTTCTTCTGTTATTAGTGATTATGAGAGTGGGCGTCGAAAAAGTCCTGGTGCTAAATTTATCCGGCGCTTTGTTTTGGCGTTATTACAGATTGATGAGTCTAAGGGCAGTCGTTTCATACGCGAGTTTGCTAAACTTACTAGCTCTCCTAGTACTGCTATTATTGATTTGCGAGAATTTCCCATACCTGTTCGTGTAGAATATTTGCGACGGGCAATTAATGGCGAGATTGTTGCTTTTGAGGAGGGGGGTGCTGTTAAAGAAATTAGCGGTTACACTGTAATTGATAGTAAATGTGCTGTTGAAGCCCTCTCAGGCTCGGAGTATACTCAACTTTTTGGGGCTTCCAGCGAGCGAGCGTTAATTTTTACTAATGTAGAAAACTGTACTTTGCCCATGATGATTGTTCGTGTTTGCAGCCTTAAACCTTGCGTGGTGGTTTTTCATAAAACTTCCCCCGACAGTGAAGCCCTCAAACTTGCAGAGTATGAACAAATCCCGCTAATTTATTCCTCCGCTCCAAGTGTTGAGCAACTTGTAAAATCCTTACGTAAACTCTACCGTGTTGCTTTACGTATTAAAATGGGACGGCGCATTCGCCCTCCACCAAAAATCAGCGCCTAACTTTTCCTATCACACTGCTGCATTTAACACTTGAACTGTTGTTACAGTTCATTAGGGTGTTGACGCTTTTTCTTTGGGTTTGGAGCCTATTTCGACAACTAGAATGTTTACTTGATAGTTTTTGCCGCCTGACATCATTTTACCCTGTGCATGATAACCCCGACTGCCCGTTTTAAAGTCTTTTTTACCTAAAAGAAAATTCATTTTCTCTCCATTTAACTCAATAGTAACTATATCCACATTATCACTCATTTTATAGACCATCCTATGCCTAATTATAATTACATTATTACATTTCACCTTTTCGCTAACCATCCCCGTCTCTAAACAGTATACTTGATTAATTAGCAGATAATGGATAGTTGTAATAGTGAAAAAAATGATTACACGTGGAAAACCACGGCATTTAGACCCTGCGTAAACAATCAAGCAGTTAGTTAGCCCGACAGTCAGCTAGTGGTAGTGTTGGTTTAACTGTTGTTGCTTTTTGTTTTGAGTGTCAAGTATTGTTGTTAATGTTTGTTTTGTAACCTGTGTGCTAAAGGTATATAAGAGTCTGTTGAAGGCTTGTGTGTAGATGCCGGCCAGAGGGCGCGGGTTCCACCTGATCCCATTCCGAACTCAGAAGTTAAACCGTGTTCCGTTCCCAACTGTAGTGCGGTCTTCGGCCGCGTGAAATCGGGAAAGCTGGCACTAC
>WQYG01000116.1 GCA_009781395.1 Candidatus Bathycorpusculum sp.
CGTCAGGCATATTGTTGTACCTCTTTCCAAAACTCTCAACATGTTGAGAGTTTTTGTTGATAAGCAGATTTTAACACAAGAGGAAATAGGTTTCAAGTAGTATTTTATTTTATCGACATTACTAAGCGATTTTGTTGGTGTGTTTTGATTTTCTGTTTTCCAAATGCCGCTAATTTTTCAACCAAATTTTTCCCATATCTTGTCGTCAATTTTGCCGGCAGTGTCGTCAAAATGTTTTGCCATACTCGGTACGCTTGGGTGTATGTGGTTGGTGGTTTGGAGATATTTTTTGCCATGGATGAGTAGATGTGGGACAAACTCCCTGGGGAATTGCAGAGGATGTGGGATTCGAACCTCACCGTTCATGGCGATATCGCCATAAGCACTGCTCCTCTTCGCTAATTTTCCTTTTTTTAAGTTTTAGGTTACTGCTCAGCAGGCAATAACGCATAATTATTGTGTAAATATTTTTCTGGGAAACACTATATGCGGTGGTTAAAATGCAAAAATCTGACGTCTACTTCGTTATTCTCTGTAAAGCGCTATTTCTAAAAAAATTCACACAATATGTAGTGTGCGTTACCACGCGTACACTAACTGCAGTCAAGCCTGCTGAGTAGTAACAGTTTTAGTCCATCTGTTTTATTTTTTATTGCGTAACCATTTTTACATGATAAACTAAAACGCCAATAGTTTTCATCCCTTTCGCCCTTTAGTTTTTTATTTCATTTTTATGAATTCATCAAACGCTGGATGAACAGAAATATCGCGAGAAGAGCGGAGCAGTTGTAGGTATATTCGGGGTTTGTGTTTTAACGTAGTGTTTAACCCGTGTATGTATATTTTGTTTTCAATTTTCTTATGTCATTATTACGGGCACATTCAAGCTTCACAGTTATGGCTATAATTGCTATTGCAAAAGATATCATTAAACATAGTAAAAAACCGAAGTAATTATTGAAAAATGATATGTTTGGTTCATAGTATAAAGCGGCAAACAAAGCCATTATCAAGCCTACAATCAAGCCGGATAAACCGTTCACAAACATTTTCCAATTGTCATATTTCAGTTGTAAGTCAAGAATGGCAATTTGTAGCTGTCGAGCGTTCTCTTCTTGCGTTGACATGCTTACGTAATGTAGTATGTAAGAAGATAAGCGTTTCTTACAGTGGTGATTTTTTTTGAGTCTAAGTCCGATCAGGGTTTAGGTAATCGGTACATGTTAACGGTTATGAAAGCATCTCACCCCTTTCTGATAACCTGTCCAGGATTTGGAGCTTATACTGACCTTGTGGGGATGGTGGCGACTGAATTTGCAGGTGGGGAGACGGTCGAGGTGGTGGAAAAAGGTTAAATCAGAAAACAGTATTTAGGGGTCGTTGAATGAGGTATGTCTGCTAAAAGAAATGCGTTGTTGTGCTGTAGTTACAGGGGTAAACTATGTGCTGAAGAATGATATGTGGGGTAGCTTAAAACGCAAGGCAGACTGGTCCTAACACTAAACAAGGGACGTTTAATTATGGTTAAAAAACGGTGCGAGTTCATCAGTCATGACATGAATGGTATAAAAATTTTTGACCACCAAAACAAAGCCTTAGTCACCATAACTATAAACCCCAAAGGTCTTGAATGTCAACACTGTGGAACTGACCAGTGTCAACATGTAGAATTCATGTTGACCCTGCCGGATATAGCAAAAACGGTCAGACAAAAAATTAAGGCCTCCCGACCAATAAATTGATTGTAGTTAGGCCTGCAAAACAGCCTCCAAGGTGAGCTTATATTATGTGTTTATTTTCCTCAAAATTACGGTTATTTTGGAGTTTAAAGATGCTGATCCTGTACCCGTCGAAATAGGGGTAATTAATGTTTGAATTGTTGTATTATGATTTTATGTATTTGTTTTCTAGCAGAGTAGTGTATGCTGTAGAAATTTTTTCTTTATTGAAATGAGGTTTAATTTCTGCGACTTTATCTACAATGTCTTTTTGTTCTCTTTCCCATTGGTTTTTTGCATATTGGTTCTCAATAAAAATGATTGTTGAAAACAGTTCCAGCTCTTTAGCCTGTTTCTCACCTGCAAATGACAAAATATCTTTAATTTTCCTTTCATCGTTTGTTACCAATTTTGCCAATTTAGTTTTCCCTAGGGCAGTTAGATTCAGGTTATAACCAATATAGTTAGCATATTCATATACCTGAGAATCAACCAATGACTTCTCTATCAAGTCGTCAATATCTTCGATTACCCCTGCAGAATAAGGACCATAAGCATAAATTGTAAAATCATAACCCATATCCATCTTCTTAACTTGTTGCAACATATAAATTATCTTCATAACTGCCGTTTTACCCAAACCTGATTGTTGCTCAAGTACATTTAGAATAATATTTTTGTTATATTGCAAACTCATAATCTGCCCCACATTTCTCCAGATTTAGGTATAGACGCGTTTCTTTTGGCAACCCCGGCATTTTTTCAATCAACTTTGATTTGTAACTTAGCGGATATGTTCTTTTAGCCTTTTCGCTAAAAATTTTAATATCCTTATCAAGCGTATACCATGTTGGCGCGCCTTTATCAAGATATCCACCATAGCAGGTGATTGCATTTTCTGCAGCAACCTTTTCTGCCTCTGTTAGATCGTTGTCCCATTTCATTTTGCATTTATACGGTTCTCGCCTTAAAATGATGTCTCCATGACTGTTTTCTTTAGTGTTCTTAAAGGCACCACACATTTTCCAGTCATCAAACTCTAAATATTTTATAATATTTTGTTGTGATGTAGGTTTTGGAAATACGTCATCATTGAGTTTGAAGCTTTGTAGAACTTCTTTGGTTGCCTGTCCCACGTGATAATCAAAAGCCCGTCTGACTGGGTGGAAATAGACTTGGGAAAACATTTGGTATCTTGCTATGACTAGACTTTCTGCTACATGCCAACCGCCCTCTTCTATTGCTAAAAAGCAATCCGATTCTTCGGCCTCGCCTATTGTAACGCAATTGACAAGACGATGTCTATCATAGATGCCATAGTTTACCCCTATGTGCAGGGAGTCGCGGAGCAGATAATCTGCTCTGTCAGCATCAAGCTGGCCTGATAGAAGTTCTTTCCAAAGTATGGTCGTGCGTGTAGGTCGAACAGACTCATCCCCCAATAAAGCCGTGATATCGCCGACTTTAATGCCTAATGATTCTCCAAATTTATGGTTCTCAATAAGATTTTCATATATGTGTTTGATAATTTCGATGCTATAATCTTCATGACTATACTTTTTTGAGCCGTCCGGTTCGTATTTTGGATGGTCTGGCGGCAATAGGGGCATTGATTCTTCGCCTGTATGTGAAAATGGTGCATGTCCAATGTCATGTAGTAGTGCGGCTAAGCGAATTATTTTTCTTATTCTTTCTAGTCCATCAGACATTAGATGTAGTCTTTCTAAGTTGCTTTTTTTGCTGACAATGTTATCGAACATGTCTGTGGCCATTTGTACCACACCTAAGGAGTGTTCAAATCGTGTGTGGCTTGCTCCTGGGTAAACCATGTCTGTTAAAGCGAGTTGTTTAATTCTGCGTAATCTCTGAAATGCGGATGAATTGACAATATCCATTTCCTGTGCATCAAGTTTTACAAATCCATAAATCGGGTCACGTACTTTGTATTCCTTGGTTAATTTCGAGACCATTTATATGCCTCTTCAGGAAATGACTTTTTACTCTATATGTGTAATCAACTAAAAAAGCGCTGTGGCAGATATCGTGTCCGTGCTGGGCTACCGAGTTATATTTCCAAGCTGACTTTTGCATTTTTAGTGTACCCAAATGGGTGGAGTTATGTGTTTAGGGTGTGGGTCAAACTCCCTGTGTAACTACCGAGTATGTGGGATTTAACCTCACCGCTCATGGCGATATCGCCATAAACGCTCGCTACTCTTCGCTAATTTCCTTTTTCTTTTTTACACAAATATGTGAAAACTTTTATAATGAGTAAATAGTAAAACATATTGAGTAAATTGCTGTGTACGTAGAAACACATTGGCAGTCCGGAGATTTTCATGTTCAAAAGAAAAATAGTTACGCAACTTGTGGATAGATTAAATGAGCCTCGCCGGTTTATTCAAATCTTGGTCGGACCAAGACAAACAGGTAAAACAACCGCCGTATTACAAGCTCTCAAAGAAATAAATAAACCAACACATTTTGTCAGCGCAGATGATCCAACACTTGTTTCAACCGAGTGGCTTCGCAATGAGTGGGAACAAGCACGTGCACTTGCAAAAACTGGCGAAACTATTCTTGTAATTGATGAAATACAAAAAATCAGTAAATGGTCATCGATAGTAAAACTTCTTTGGGACGAAGACAACAGATTATTTACACCTCTAAAAGTGGTTCTCACGGGTTCATCTTCTTTGCTTTTGCAGAAGGGTCTTTTTGAATCTCTTATGGGGAGGTTTGAAATCCTTTATTCTGCTCATTGGAACTATTCGGAATGTAAAGAAGCTTTTGGATATAGTCTTGAGGACTTTTTGTTTTTTGGGGGTTATCCTGGTGCGGCTGTACTTATAAAAGATGAAGAGCGTTGGGCTCGATATATGGGGGCATCTATTGTGGAGCCAACTATTTCTTTGGATATTGTTATGATGGATGAAGTTCGTAAGCCTGCGTTACTTCGTTCGCTTTTTATGCTCGGTTCAATTTACAGTGCGCAAGAGTTGTCTTTTACAAAAATACTTGGGCAACTTCAAGATGTGGGAAATACTGTGACTTTGGCTCATTATCTTGATCTTCTCAGTAGAGCAAATGTGCTTGCGGGTTTGCAGAATTATTCAGGTAACAAGATTCGTGTTCGTAAGAGTTCTCCAAAGTTTATGGTGTATGATACTTCGCTTATGACCTATACCGATGGGACTAGTAGGCGACGTTTGCTTGATAATGCGACCGATAGGGGGCGTCTTGTTGAGAGTGCGGTGGGTGCTTATTTGCTTGCAAGAGGTCAAGAGGAAGGGTTTGAGGTTTATTGGTGGAGAGAACGTAATAATGAGGTTGATTTTGTTATAAAGAAAGGTAGTCAGCTTACGGCTATTGAGGTGAA
>WQYG01000117.1 GCA_009781395.1 Candidatus Bathycorpusculum sp.
CAAACCGTTTTGTATGTGCTTATTGTTGCATATACATATAAGGTTTGTGGGTTAAAAAAGGGTGTGTTTGTCAAAATAGCCTTAAAAATCTGTATGTGCTCAAAAGTTAGCAGATTTTAGGTTTAATATCAGGTTTTAGTATCTATCATTATTATCAAGTTATGTAGATGTGAAAAGTAAGAAGCTTGTTTTAGGGTTGTTTTGGTTGTTAAAGCTTGGAGTTTGCCTGTTTGGTAGAAAAAAAATAAGTCAGGTTGTTTGAGTTTTAGTATTGTTTATGTTTCAAAGTTGGTGAGCCATGATAGAAATGAGTTGTTGGGTATGGATGGGTTGTTGTTGTTTAAATTATGTTTTTTTTTGTTTTTTGTTTAGTGTTGTTAAATGTTTTGTATGGTTTTTGTTCAATGGTGATGAAAAGTATTATAAGTGTTTATGTGTTATTTGTTTTCATGCGTTCAGAAGATGAAATCAAAGAAATTCTACTGCGACAAAGAGACATCTTTTTAAAGAAAAATTTTGGTGTAGAACGAGATTTATTAAAGGAAATTGAAAAAAAACTCTCTCTGCCACATGTCCTAGTTCTCACAGGTTTAAGACGTAGCGGAAAATCTACCTTGCTTAGACAAATTATAAAAAAATTTTACCATGACGAAAATTTTTATTACATAAACTTTGAAGACGAAAGACTCATAGGTTTCAAAGCAAACGAGTTTAATCAACTCTATGAAGCCTCCGTTAGCTTATTTGGTAAAAGTAAAACTTTTTTTCTAGATGAAGTTCAAAACGTATCACATTTTGAGACTTTTATAAGAAGATTCTACGAAGAAGGCTTCAAATTCATAATAACCGGTTCAAGTGCTGCGTTACTTAGCAAAGAAATAGGGACAAAACTCACCGGTAGACACCTAGACATAACTCTTAAACCCTTCTCATTCTTCGAGTTTCTATCTTTAAGAGGCATAACGCTATCTGAAGCGTTTTGGCTCAAAGTTGAAAAAAGAGCAGATATAAAAAACCATTTTGAAGAATACCTAACAAAGGGAGGAATGCCAGAATACCTAATCCACAATGAACAAGACCTTTTAGGACAAGTATACAATGACATAGTAATAAAAGACATAGCCGCCCGATACAAAGTAGAAGACACCATAACCCTTAGACAATTATATTTATATCTTATTTCTAATGTGTCAAACCGGTTTAGTTTTAATTCCTTAAAAAAATTCACCACAGTTAAAAGCGTTAACACAATTAAAAAATTTATTGAATATCTTGAACAAACACATTTTGCTACATCAATAAATAAATTTGATTATTCTTTCAAAAAACAAGTAGTAAACGATAAAAAATTCTATTTATCAGACAATGGTTTTTTGGAGATTTTATCAAGAACATTCTCAAAAGATAAAGGGAAACTTTTAGAAAATCTTGTATTCACAAACCTAAATAAAAAATATCCCGAAGAAGTGACTTATTTTACAGACTCTAAAAGTGAATGCGACTTTATTGTATCTAAAAACAAACAAGTTGTTAACGCATTTCAAGTGTGCTACGACCTTAACGAATTAAACCGAGAACGAGAACTCAGAGGTCTTCTATCGGCCATGAAAGAATTTAATTTAAAACAAGGAATCCTACTCACCAATACCCAAGAAGAAGAAATAAAAACAAAGGACCCCGAAACAGCCATACTTGTAATGCCCGTGTGGAAATGGCTTTTAGAAAAACACATACAAACAACTTGATTACTTAACTGACAAACAAACAGTTTCCTGCCCATATAGAAACAGATGAAAAACCACAGAAAAACAAAAGAACACCCCTACAAAACCAAAAAGAGACAGCTAAAAACACATAACTCCATAAAAACAATAATAAAAACCAATCACAAAACACACAACAACCCTAGCCAACACCAACTTACAAAATTAAAAACATAAACAACCAAGCAAGTAACCCAAAACAAACATGATATCTAGTCTAAAACAAAAAAATAAAAAGGGAAGACGGTTTATCCGTCTTTTGAGGTTTTATTGTGTACGACTTTGGCTTAATTATTCGGGTAGACCGAAATCATAACCGCCGAGTTCAAACCACTTTTTGAGGTTATACTCTTTGCCACCACAAATGCATCCATTCTGGCCACCAAACCACACCCAACCGTCATGCTCGCCATCTGAAACAATAGCTAAGTAAACGATGTCATGGTCACACAGATCACCAAATTCGATGCCAACACCAATACCGCATTTAGCAGTACATCCAAGCCATAGTATACCGTGCTCTTGACATGTTGGATCTTTAGTTTCCACTACGCCCAAAATTCCATCGCACCAGTCTTCGAAGATAATAATTTGGCCTTTACCTGCACCCAAATTAATTACCTCCATAGCACCATGGAAAATGTTTTCCTCTGGAACAAAGCCATCTACAACCCACAGAACACTGTGTTTACAATGGATTACATTGTCAACAATTGGCACGTCATTGTCATTCACCAAGTAACCTTCGGGCCAGTGAATATTTCCTTGTGCATCAATTGTAAAGTACAGACCAGCATCACCGTTTGGATAAATCGCCTTCCAGACAAGATTATAACTGCCAACAAAGTCATCATAGCCTAATCCATCAGTAAATACTGTCGTCCAAACTTCTCTGAATACGTAGCTACCAGGCTTAAGTTCTGTTGCAACAACAACACCGTTTCCATCAGTAGGGAAAGTGCCAATTAATTCTTCTGCACCGCCTACGATTTCGAACAAGTCAAAACGGAATTCACCATCTTCAACAGACAGTTTTTCGCCATACTTGGTTTTCATGAAGGTAACACCGAATGTCTCTTTTACTTTGTTGTTAATCTCTGGTTTGTCGTATACTGGTACAAGCTGTGGCTGACAAGTCTCGAAAGCGTGGTCGTGTTTTTCACAAACCAAGTATACGAGGTCTACGATATTGCCTTTGTAACCATCTGCAACAGCTTCAAGTGCACTCATAACGAAATCTCTTTCTTCAGCAGTCAGATTTGTATTCGCAAAAGCCTCTGATTCAACGTCAATGTTGCCAAGTAACGCCCAAATGACCGTCTGTGCAACAACTCTTTGAGTTGTAACCAAACCATAGGGACCATTTGTAGCCGTCAAGCCACCGACACCGACATTGGTTTCAATCCAGTTCAAAGCAGAGAGAATATCCTCATAGGAAGCCGCCATTTCAGGATTTTCAAGCTCAACCATGTCAGCTCTTTGAACAATCATGTAACCAGTGCACCCTAGACCGCTCTCACCCGCAAAGTTTTTTGAGCCACCGTGAGCACAGAAAGATGGATATTCCATTCCTGCCTGATTCTTAACGCCGATGTAGAACAGATCACCACCGTTGTTAAGACCCGGATAGCCTAAGCCTGCATTATGCTTGGGAGAGTTGTAGCCATTGACAATCGTGTAGAGAGAGTTATAGTCAAAAATGTCGATGACAACATTACTGCCTTTGACTTCTATGTAAACCCTTATCGCATCAGCTTCCTCACCGAAAACGGTCTGTGCTGTTCCAGATAAGGTTTCAACTACATAGTACCAACCTGATGTCACAGATTTTGCCATAATCTCTCTGCTAAAATCGATGATTCCGCTATCTTCAGCCATAACGCCTGTCGCAACTGGAACATCAAATCCGCGTTTTGTACTGCCATCCGCTAATTTTTCATAAAGGTCAAAGCGCATACCACGGATAAGCTCTGCGACATCACCAGTATACTTTTCATCAATCCACAAGTCAAAGCGTAGTCCATCGACATATTTTGTTAGTTTGCGTCCGATTTCTTGAGGTTCATCTTCTTGGTTTGTGAATGTAACAGTATATTTACCGCCTGCTACGACTGTAATAGTTGCAACACCATCAGCATCAACGCTATCTGCGCCTTCAACCTCTATTAGTTCCCAGCCTTCGATAGCATTCTCAGAGATTCTGTATGTACCTTCTTTAACGTCATAAGTACGACAAGCAATTGCACCTCGCACAGTTGTCAAAGTTGCCCGGGCACCGATGATATCAAAGGTCACACCATTACCAGATGTTGGAAGACCCTCTACATCAACCCAGTTCTTAACAATTGTGATTTTAGCGAATTGCTTCTGGTTTACGAATTCAGCGTTTTTAAGTGGACAATCATCGTATCTCACTGTAAGACTTATGGGGTTTGTCTTTGTTGTAAAGCCTGCAATAGAGTTTTCAGTGATTGTTACTTTTTTGCCTTTTACTGCTGTAGTGTAATCGGTAATCTTTACTTCGATTTTGTCACCTACCTTCCAAGCTTTGTTTTCTTTAAAGGTAACTAAGTTGTTATCGCCTGTGACTACGTTGCCATTTTCATCTTGCCACACTTTACTAATAGTAAAGTATGCACTTTTGTAGTTGCCGTCGATGAAGACCATGTTGATATTCTTTAGTTCATCTTTTTTGTCATTGCCTTTGTTGTCTTTTGCCATTACTTCCTTAGGAATACCATAAACATAAACGCCATCTTTTACTTTGCCAGTTTCACGGCTGATTTCGTATTTGTAGTAGCTGTTTGAATTCTTTGCAGTTAAAAAGAAAGTTTCGCCAACAAACAAATCAAATACCCAAGCCTCAACTAAGAAGACTCCCGGCATTTTTTGTTTGTCATCCCAACGGAAATACACACCGGGATAATCACCACTGTGTGCATTAGATGAGATTTTATCACCGCTAGCGTTGCCACGATCATAGTAGACGCCAACGCGTTGATTACATTCAGCTACTGGACTGTACTTGGCATCCCAAGATGGTTGGCCAGCTGCTGGTGTTGGTGTTGCGTTTGCCGACAGGGGCATTGCTGTAAAACAACCAGCAACAAGCGCAAGCACTAGAATTGTCGATCCCTAACTTCCCGTTTTAAGTAATAGGGATGTTTAGGGTTTCTAGTAGGTCGTTGGTTTTTTGGGTGACTTCGCTTAGGTGCCATACATCATTTATTTTGACTTTAAAAATATATTTCAAATG
>WQYG01000118.1 GCA_009781395.1 Candidatus Bathycorpusculum sp.
AAAGTCGGAGTGCCACTTTGCTACACTCCTATGTAAATTTCGATTTTCGTGTTTAGATAAAGTTGGGAAGGTTTGGACTTACGCCCATTTTTTAGAAAATAGCTCTTTTGTAATGAGGGTAGATGGTGTTGTTGTAACGCATGCTCCTGATATTACCTGTAGTGGGGTGACTGTTAGTCCTGGTGGTACACTTTTCCTGCTTGATGGTGAAATTTCGGGTAACAAAGTTTCCAATCATGGTGGTGGTGGTGTGTATAATGGAGGTAGTTTTACTATGTCTGGTGGCAAAATTTCTGGTAATAGAGCCTATCGTACTTCTATTTCTACTAGGGCTGGTACGTCTTATGTGGATGGCAACGGTGGAGGTGTATGTAATGCTGGTGTTTTTAAAATGTCTGGTGGTATAATTTCGGGTAACACTGCTGGATGTGGTGATGGCGTGTACAATCAAGGTGTTTTTAAACTGTCTGGTGGTGTGATTTCTAATAACAACGGGCGCGGTGCTGCTTGGGCTGTATACAATACTGAACATAGTACGTTTGATAAGACTGGCGGGGTGGTTGTTAATGGTATAGTTGTTGTTGGTGTAGTGGTTTGTGTTAGTATCGTGTTGATTATTTTTGTGTTTTTGTTTTTCTTTTTCAAAAAGAAAAAACGTATACAGAGTGGATTCTGAGCTATTTTGTTGGTTAAGTTTGTATTGTTTGTAAAAAGTGTTTTTCTAAAGGTTGTTATTGTGTTTGTTGTTGGTTTAGGGTTTTGTTTACGAGGGTGTCGGCTTTTTGTATAAAGTTGTTGTTTCTGGAGACGTTGTAGAATTCTGCTTTTTTGAATTGTATGCGTAGGGCGTGGGCTTTTAGGTATAGTTTGCGTAGTTCAAGGTTTTTTACGCTGTATTCGCCTTTCATTTGTCGTCCGACAAGTTCGCTGTCTAGGTAGCATATTACTTCTTCTGCTCCAGTGTTTAGGGCGTATTCTAAGGCCATGGTTAGGGCTTCGTATTCTGCTTGGTTGTTAGTGCGGATGCCTAAGAATCGGGTGTCGGTTTTTATTATTTCAGTGTTTTCCATTGCTAAGAAAGCGGCTGCTGATGGTCCGGGGTTTCCTCTTGCGCCGCCATCTGAATAAAGTACTATTCGTTTAACCATGTTTGCTCTACACCTTTGAATGGATGATGTTTATTTGTCATTTAAAATTATCTGTAGTAGTGATAGTAGTAATGGTGTGGTGTTTGTTTATCTTTGTTTTTTTTGTTTAATTGTTTTTTGTTGGTTGTGGTTGTGGGTTGTAGTTTTTTGTTGGTTGTGGTTGTGGTTGGTTTTTGTTGGAATTTGTGTTTTAGGAGGGTAATTCCTATATAAAGAGGTGGAAGTGTGGTGGTAGTTAAGTGTGTTTGTAGTTTGTAGGTTGAGTGTGTTTGAAATGGAAAGAGTTGTTGACAAAATGGTTGGTGTAGACAAAACGTGTGGTGTTGCGTCTAATGTTGAAAAGTTTAAGGTTGTGTCTGCGTTAGATGTTGATGGTGAAGCGTTAGAGTTAAAGATTGCACGTGTTAAAGCAGCTCAAGAAAAGTTTGCGCGTTTTTCTCAAAAAGAAGTGGATAAAATTTTTTCAGCTGCTGCAAAAGCTGCCTCCAAACAAAGCTTATATCTAGCAGAGTTGGCCGTTAAAGAAACGGGTATGGGTGTGGTGGAAGATAAATTTATAAAAAATCTTTTTGCTTCCGAGGAGATTTATAGATCTTATAAAAAAACAAGAACTTGTGGTGTTGTTAAAGAGGATAAAGATGGTAACGCGGAATTTGCTGCTCCCATAGGTGTCATAGCTGCTATAATTCCTACTACTAATCCCACCTCTACGGCTATATTTAAAGCTCTTTTAGCTCTTAAAACACGTAATGGTATGATATTTAGTCCCCACCCTCGTGCAAAAAAATGTACCGTTGAAGCAGTTAAAATCGTGCTTGAAGCCGCAGTTAAAGCAGGTGCGCCTAAAGATATTTTTGATTGGCTTGACGAACCCAGCCTGCCTCTTATAAATGCTCTCATGGAACGTGCAAATGTTACCCTAGCTACAGGTGGTCCAAGTATGGTAAAAGCTGCCTATTCTAGCGGTAAACCTGCCATAGGTGTAGGTTCAGGAAACACTCCAACGATCATAGATGATAGCGCCGATATTTCTTTAACAGTTAAATCAATTATTGAATCTAAAACTTTTGACAATGGCATGATTTGTGCGTCTGAACAAGCTATCATAGTTTTAGATAGCGTATATGAGGATGTTAAAACGGCATTTAAAGAAAGTGATTGTCACTTCTTAAACCCAAATGAAATAGCTCAGATTAGAGAAAAAATCGTGATAAACGACGTATTAAACCCTAATATGGTAGGTCAATCAGTTGAAACAATCGCAAAAATGTCTGGTATTACCGTTAAAGAAGACACAAAAATTCTCATAGCCGAAGTGACCAGTACAGATCTCTCCACAGAACCCCTCGCCCGTGAAAAACTCTCCCTAATACTTGCCATGTACCGCGCAAAAACCTTTGAAGAAGCCCTAAATAAAGCTGAAAAACTAATAGAAGACAGCGGTCTAGGACATACCTCCTCAATATACACCACCGACGCCTCAAAAATAAAAGAATTCGCTGAAAGGATGAAAACCTGCCGCATTCTAGTAAACACCCCCGCTTCCCAAGGTGCAATAGGTGGTATATACAACAAACTTGCAGCATCTCTAACTCTTGGATGTGGCTTCTTTGGTGGCAACTCTGTATCTGGAAATATAGGACCCAAACATTTGCTAAACCTAAAACAACTTTCTCTACCTGATATAACTGTGGGGAAAAAACGAAATAATCCTCCTCTACAACAAGAAAAAGACGCATAGCTCTAAACAACATGAAAATGATTCTGCAAAATTTAATAACCATAAAAAAAGAAGACAATCGGCGAATAGTTTGGTATGTGTTTAGCAAGGGGTTTGGTGGGCTTTATGTTAAAACGCTGCATAATTGTGTGTATGTAATCGTGTTTGCTAAGTAAAAATAGTGTGAAAAGTTAGACCTTTGAAGAAAGGAAAGTGTAGGGTGAAGACACATTTTCTTGAGAGCTAAACACGTGTTGGGGAGTTAATGAAAAATTATGTTGCTATATAACAAAACGTTAAAAGCATAGTTTTACTTTTATTAAATTGAATAAAAGGAGATATGAATGATGATTAGTCAAGAAACTTTTGATACGCCGAAAATTGCTGCCCCAAATGAGGCGCATTTAGCGTGTGTTCTTTTATTGGACACGTCAGGTTCAATGTCTGGCTCGCCCATTGGTAGCCTTAATCAAGCGTTGCAAGACTTTAAAGAAAAGGTGTCATTGGATGAAATGGCTAAAAAGAGGGTTGATATTGCCATCGTTGAATTTAATGATAAAGCGCGTGTAGTGCAAGATTTTACACCTATATCGGAAATGTCGTCTGTTACTTTGCGGGCGAAAGGAAACACCTCTATGGGTGCTGGTGTCAATTTGGCTATTGATATGGTAAAGGAACGGAATCGTTATTATAATTCACTTGGTACTCCTGTTTTTAAGCCGTGGATTTTTATGATATCTGATGGGGCTCCAACTGATGATATTACTGCAGCTGCGCAACGTATTCAAGAAGAAGAAAGTAAAGGATCGCGTGGTAGGTTAAAGTTTTTTGCGTTGGGTGTTTCGGATTATGATAAAGCTACTTTGTTTAAGCTTACTCATCGGGTGATGGAGCTTAAGGATACAGATTTTTCAGGTATCTTTAACTGGATGGGTGAAAGTATGGTTGCTATATCCCTTAGCCGTGTTGATGAGGAAGCTACATTAACTCAACTTCCTGAAAATGCTCGGAAAGCTGACCCCGATAGGGATGTCAGTGATTGGTGATAGAGAAAAATTTTGGTGAAGAAAGGAGCCTGCGGATGTTGCTTTTCTATGGTTTTTCATCCGTAGGTTCTTCCCATTCAAATAAAGGTGTTGGCTGTCAAGATGCAAATAATTGTGTTTCAATAGGAAACGGTTGGGTTGTAGCTGCGGTAGCTGACGGCGTTGGGAGTTGTAAATATTCTGATGTTGCTGCGTCTATTGCGGTTGATGTTTCTGTTCGTGTTTGTATCGATGAAATTAAAAAAGACGGCGATAATTGTGATTTGTTGAAGGTGATAGAGAAAGCGTTTACGCAAGCGGAAAGAGACATAGCTGATCGTTCTTTTTCTGAAAATCATTTGATATCTGATTATGATACTACTTTGTCTTTGGTGATTTATGACGGGAAGCATATAACCTATGGGCATAGTGGTGATGGTGGAATTGTAGGGTTGACTGTTGAGGGGGATTATGTGAAAATAACGTCTCCTCAAAAAGCTGAGGGGATATATGTTGTACCTTTGAGGGCTGGTAGGGATAAGTGGGTAATTGATTGTGCAAAAGAAGAGTTTGCTAGTATTTTGCTTGCTACTGACGGTGTTTATGATGTATTTTTTCCTTATTTGTTAAAGGGGCAGCCTGTTGAGGTGTATGTTCCTGTAATCCGGTATTTTATGGATAATAACGTATTGAAAGCTTCGGTTGAAACGATTGATGCTCTTGGTAAGGCGCGTAAAGATTATTTGGATAGTGCTGCTTGTTCTTCAATAGTTGATGATAAAACTGTTCTTGTACTTATTAACGAGGCTGTTTTGCCGAAATTGAAAGATGAAAGTTACTATGCCGAACCCGATTGGAATACCCTACAATTGTTATGGAATAAAAAAGCTTACCCTCATTTGTATAATAAAACTGAGCCAGATGGGTCTGGTGGTGTTGATGGGTCTGGTGGTGTTGATGGGTCTGGTGGTGTTGATGGGTCTGGTGGTGTTGATGGGTCTGGTGGTGTTGATGGGTCTGGTGGTGTTGATGGGTCTGGTGGT
>WQYG01000119.1 GCA_009781395.1 Candidatus Bathycorpusculum sp.
TAGGTCTTTTGAAGAGTTGCAAGTGGCTCTAAAGACGGCGTTAGCTGCCATTACTCTTAGCAATATTGAACACTGGTTCAAACACGACGGATATCACTATTAATGTAAAATCAAGTTGCTATAACAGGACACCCAATAATGGAGATAAATTCCAAAAGATGGCAACCAGCGATATCAAAACTTAATACGTCAGTAATTGCGTTCAAACCTGAAATCTTGGAAAAATTATGCCTACAATATGTGCGAAGTTTGAAATACCAATTAAACGTTAATAGAGACTTAGAAAGAGTAAATCACGGATTTGTGTAGGCATGATTTTCATACCTACCTGCATGAAAGAGAAGAAATTTGTTTTAAACTCTTATTGCTATTTGACGGTTTTTTCAGACATTTCGATTAACGCAGGTACAAAAATTCAGAAAATTAGGTTCAAACAAAACACTCACACAACCAATAAAGCACACTTTATTTGAAACAAAACACACTACTCACCATTCATTTTTATTTTTATTAAAAATCAGCATTTTTATCGCATTTTATAAAAATAATTATGTAAAAAATGAACCAACTATATAAGACAGTTAAACACCATATATCACTATGGAGAATAATAGAATATGAATTTTATAAAAAATAAAAACCTAATTTCAATGCTAACAATACTACTAATACTATCCTTTACAACATCAATGATGGCACTACCAAACGCAAACGCACAAAGCACAACAAAACAAATAGCCACTTTTCCGTTTGCTGACACAATCCCACATAAAGCAGGTGTTGGACAACCCGTTCTAATAAACTGGGGTCTACTAAACTACCTATTCTGGGTTGATGACGGATGGAACGTAACCCTACAAATCACACACCCCAACGGCAAAGTCGAAAACATCACAGGAAAAACATGGTCCACAGGCACACTCGGCAGAAAAATGTCCTTCACAGAACCAGGAAACTATACCCTACAATGCATTTTCGACGGAGAATTATATCTACCAGGTACAAATGGATCAAACGGCGGATACTATAAAGCATCTACAAGCAAAAACGCCACCTTAGAGATAATTGAGGGATTCTGGAAAGTAGATCACCCAGGCCACACACTTCCAGATGAATATTGGAATAGACCAGTAGATTCCCAACTACGGGAATGGTACAGCATCATGGGAAGCTGGCTACTTAGCACCCGTAACGCAGCTGTACATGCCCCGTATAATCAGGGACCTGAGAGCGCACACATATTATGGAGCAGACCAATTGGCGATACCCTAGGCGGTTTATCTGGCGGAGCCAACGGAGCAGCTGGCTTCCAGAACGGCGATGCTTACGAAGGCAAATTCCTAAACTCAGTTATCGTCGCAGGTATCCTATACTATAACAGAGAAGCCGCACCAAGTAGTTTTGGCAATGTCCCTAGAAGCTTACAAACAATTGTTGCTGTTGACTTACATACAGGCAAAACACTTTGGGAAAGAAACTGTGACTTTGGCACTGGCAGAATCGAACGCGCATCAATACTTACTTTCGCAACGGAAAATAATCGAGGCACATTTGCATATCTTTGGATTGTACAAGGAACCAACATGTGGGCACTTGAACCTGCAACGGGTGAACTTAGATACAACATGACAAACGTCCCCGGTGGAACTATCTACTATGGTCCAAATGGCGAAATGCTAAAATATGCAGTTACTAACATCGGCACTACAGCAAATCCAAACTACCGCTTAACACAATGGAACTCTACACATGTTGTTTTGAACTCTGTTAGTGGAGCTGCTATGAGTGATGCATGGGGATCTCAAGTACACTCAGCAGATAACGGCAATATCCGTTCATTTGATGCAACAAGAGGTTACGACATCAATGTTTCGGTATCCGGATTAACATCTAGCCCGGGCACTCTACGTACTGCATTTGTAGGCGATCGACTCTTCTACTCATCAAATCCAGACAAAACAGGCATGACCCTTACAGGAATTAGCCTTGACCCAGAAAATCTAGGATATCTAATCTTCAACAGATCATTCACTGCACCTGCTGTATGGGAAGACTTTTTTGATGGTGAGACACAAAACGGTTTTCAATGCTATAGTAACGATCCATACGTAGCCGTATTTTGGACAAAGAATGACCGGCTTAATTACGGCTTTAGCTTAGAAACAGGCAGATTACTGTGGCAAACAACAGAATCACGTATCTACGCAGATGCATGGCAAAACCCTGTAAGCATAATTGCATACGGCAACTACTATTCATCAAGTGTTGGCGGTATCTTGTATTGCTACAACGCTGCAACTGGCGAATTACTTTGGACCTATGATGTAACAGACAAATACAATGAATCATACCACGGTGAAAACTGGTGGATACGTACACAATTTGTCACAGACGGTAAACTCTACTTAGCTCACGCCACACACTCTAATCAGATACCCATCTCAAGAGGTGCACCATTTCTCTGTCTTGATGCATACACTGGTGAGCTTATTTGGGAGATTGATGGAGCATTCCGTACGTCCCATTGGGGTGGTAGTACAATGATCGGTGACAGCGTCATCGTTGCCCATGATGTGTATGATCAGCAAATCTATGCAGTTGGTAAAGGTCCAAGTGAGATGACCGTTGCAATGTCAAACGCCATAGTAACCGCAGGCGCACCCGTACTAGTCAGCGGAACCATCATGGACGTCTCTCCAGGCACAGAACAAGACAACCTACGATTGAGATTCCCCAAGGGTGTTCCGGCAGTATCTGACGAAAGCATGAGCGAATGGATGCTCTACGTCTACAAACAATTCGCAAGACCAATAGACACAACAGGCGTCGAAATAACAATCTTTGCACAACAAGACAACAACGTAATAGACATAGGCACAACAACAAGCGACGCAAACGGCAGATTCTCAATAACATGGACACCACCAACAGACACAACAGGCGAATGGGACATCTATGCATACTTTAGCGGCTCAGCAAGCTACTACGGATCATATGCAAAAACAGAAACAGCCGTATTCACAGCCCCAGAAGCACCACCACCAGTCGAAACACCACCATACGAATGGTACATCATCGGCACAGGCATTGCAATAATCATCGTTGTAATCGCATGTACAATGCTGAACCGCAAAAAATAACCCAACCCTTTTTTCTTTTTTAGTTCATAACACGATTTTCGAGAACAAAAACCATATCTGAAAATATTCTTAAACAAGAAAACAAAATTAAAATCAACGGTACAAAACCTACTGTAAGACAAAATAACCCTTCAATAAACAGGACAATAATTTCAGAAAAATAGCCTAAATACATCACCCTCTATTATTAACAATTTTTCAAAAGCCATTGATAGGTCAACCAGTATTTCTCTGCCTGCTTTTGCCAACTATAATCCAAAGCAAGATTCCGACATTTAATAGACATTTCTTTTAATGCAACACTATCGTTAATAATGTGATCAATTTTTTCCTGATAAGCAGTTATGGTTTCGTCCTTTACAACAAACCCTTGATCGCCCTCTGTGATTATTTCCCCCATATTTGAAGCTTCTGAAACTATTACTGGTAAACCACAAGATAGTGCTTCTAGTGGAACCATTGGAAAGCCTTCATAAATCGTTGGAAAAATTAAAACATCAGCGGCACTGTAAGCAGTAATCAGATCCTGTTCAGGTATTTTTCCCAAGAAAACCGTTTTTCCTGAATTCCGCCCCGTCAGTCCGACAACTAATAGTTTTGAACACAGAGATTTCTCCACAGCCTTAACAGCCGTTAAAAGCCCTTTCCGATGAGGGCTAGTGCCCACCCAGAGGGCGCATGTGTTGTGTTCAGGTAACGAAAGTTTTCTTCGTGCTTCTTTTTTATCAATAGGCACAAATTTTTTCACATTTACTCCATTATGGATAACTTTAATTTTTTTAGAGGGCACGCCATAGTATTGGATTAGCTCATTTTTTACTGCGTCTGAACAAGCAAAGGCAATATCGCATTTAACAGCAGCTATTTTTTCAGCATAAACGAGGAGTCTATTTTGCAGATCTGTGGATCCCTGTAGAGCCTTTGCCATGGTTCCGTGAAAAGTCATCAGAAAAAGAGTTTTTCGCTCTCTAAATAAGGAGGAAAAAAAACAGTTATCGCCATGGCCATGAATTATATCATAAGACCCAAAACCCTTAGTTTTTCGCCAAGCCTTCAAGTTGTACTCAAATTTTTCAAAAGGATTCCAAATCATAGATGGAAGAAAAGGTAAAGGGTGAACCCCAATTAGCTTGTAGTTAGAACCAAATTCCACAAAATCTCGATCACTTCGTCCAAAAATATTGACATCTACATCTCGATTAATCAAAAAGTTGCTTAACTCACTAACAACATTTTCCAAACCCCCCGAAAATTTTGCCAGCCCTGAAATCATACAAACTTTCATAATCTTACTATCCATGAAACATATTTTGAGACAGCATCTATCTTATAAGATGAAAAGAAGGCTATTAATTACTTAAAGCTTCTTAACGCTTCAAAGAACATAACTTATGCAGAGTTACTTCAAACAGAACAGATACTTTTAAGGTATGTTGACAAAATAATTTTTCTCAGTGTTTCTACAAAAGATGCCCATAATAAGAGTGATTTGAAAAGTGTTTATTGTAGTGTTAGAAAATAAAGAGGCACGTTTTATTAAACATTTTTCAGCAAACGCTTAACTGTCTTTTCCCAAAATAATTTCCCCCTCATTATCGGTTATATTAATAAATGCGCTATCACCAACCAAACTGCCTAGCAGCTATACCTAACCATACCTCAGGCCACAACCTCTTAACAAACA
>WQYG01000120.1 GCA_009781395.1 Candidatus Bathycorpusculum sp.
CTTTTGGAGCTTGAAAAGATTCGTGTGGTGACTTTGGCTGATCAAACTCGTGTTTTTGTTCCTTTGACAAAACTGCAGCGTACTATTCTTGAAACTCTCAAGGTTCCCCTTGACACTATAAACACATAACTCACCTAACAAACTGTATATTACAAAAACCTGCAGAATTCAGGCTTCAACATGTTATCGTGTGTTGTAACACAATACGTTTACAGTTCTTTGTGTTGTATGTGTCTCCGATTTGACTTTCAGATCCCATTTTCGACTATGTAAACATCGTTATGTTAGATAATAAAAAATAGAAATAGAATATTAAAAAAAATGTTATTTGTTTTATTTCGTGTTTGCTTCTGGAGCTACTACTTTCTTGTCCTCTATTTCAGTTGTGATTTCTTCAATCGGTTTTGGAGGCGGCGTGGTTGCCATTGTCCATCCAATCCATGCACCTATGAACATTATTGCGATAAAGGCAACGTAGACAGGAACAACGACTGCGTATAACCTGATGTAATAGTCCCATGTTGATAAATTAAGGTATGTAATGACCCAGTCAGGTTTGAATATGACAACACTGTAAATTACGGCGATGAGGATACATACAACTAATATTGCTCCACCTATAGCTTGATCTTTGCTTACCATTTAGTGATTCACCACTTTATATTCATGTATTATTTTAATCCATTTAAAGCTTGTTATATATTTAAGGATAGGTTTGTTTAGGTTGTACCCATTTCCCACGTTGATAAATATTTTTTCTGTTCTTCTGTTAACTCATCTATTGTTACACCCATGCTTTTCAGCTTTAACTCAGCAACTTTTTCATCAAGCTCTTTTGGTACAATGTACACTTTTGTCTCTAATTTTGTACTTTTAGCAATGTACTCTGAACATAATGCTTGGTTAGCAAATGACATGTCCATAACTTCTGATGGATGACCTTCTGCAGCTGCTAAGTTTACTAGTCTGCCTTCTGCAAGCAAGTAAAGGCGTTTGCCATCTTTCAAAGTGTATTCTTCCATGTTTGGTCGCATCACGCGTTTAGCTGTGGCGAGTATTTCTAATTCAGAAATGTTGATTTCTACATTGAAGTGACCACTGTTACACATTATAGCACCATCTTTCATTTTTTGCATGTGCTCTTTACAGATGACGTTTATGTCGCCTGTGGCTGTGGCAAATATGTCGCCAATAACTGCTGCTTCAGACATGGGCATGACGCGGTATCCGTCCATAACGGCTTCTAAAGCCCGTGTTGCTTGGACCTCTGTTACTATAACGTTTGCACCTAACCCTTTTGCGCGCATGGCTATGCCTCTGCTACACCATCCGTATCCGCCGACAACAAAGTTTTTGCCTGCAAGCAAAACTGATGTTGCACGTAGTATGCCGTCAATGGTGCTTTGACCTGTTCCATATCTATTGTCAAAAAGATATTTTGTGTATGCATCATTAACAGCGATAATTGGGTATTTGAGGCTGCCATCTTGTTCCATGGCTTTTAGACGGACTACGCCTGTAGAGGTTTCTTCAGTTCCCCCTATGATGTCTTTGATTTGGTCTTGACGTTTGCTGTGCAGCATGCCTACTACGTCAGCACCATCATCCATGGTTATAGTTGGTTTAAAATCAAGAACTTTTTCAATGCATTTGTAGTAATCTTCAGTATTTTGACCTCTCCAAGCAAAAACGTGAACATTGCTATCTGCTAAAGCAGCTGCTACGTCATCTTGGGTTGAAAGTGGGTTAGAACCACATAAAGCGACATTTGCACCTCCAGCTATGAGGGTTTTAATCAGCACAGCAGTTTCTTTTGTAACATGTAGACATGCTGCCAAAGTTTGGCCTTGTAGTGGTTTTTCTTTTTCAAATCGCTCTTTAATTATGTTAAGAACTGGCATATGTTTTGATGCCCATTCAATTTGTAAATGACCTTGGGTGGCTAAAGTTTTGTCTTTTACTTGGAATGTTTCCATTGCAGGTTACACCTTTGTTTATGGGTGATGTAGTCTACATATTTAGTTTTATCCCTTAATAATGGCATATGTTGTAAAGCCCTTTATTGTTAAGATTTAAATTGTTAACCCTGTTTCTCATTGTAATTATGTAGTGATTGTTATGAGTGATTCTAACATTTTGAATCTTTCACAGGATGCGGTCCTCCAATACATACGTTCTCTCTACGGCGAAAAAGTCAAAATACAACGAATCTGGCGCATAGGCGAAATGTCTGAAGCTAATGATGTTGTTGATCTAAAAGGGTTTGGTTATGGGTGTCCCTATGTTATAGAATTTAAAAATGAAGGAAAAACTTGTCGGGTGGTGCTTGAAACAATGCGTCCAGGTGAAGGTTTTGGGCATGATCATTTTTCCGACCGTGCTCAAGTTTTAATCTGGCAAAATTCAGCTTTTAACAAGTTGCCTAAACATGTACATTCTGTTGATGCTGGTTGTTTTGAAGACACAGGAAAACTAGTGTCTGTTGGTAGATGTAAAGAATATTTTATTTTAACAGAGTTTATTGAGGGAAAACTTTACCATTTAGATCTTGATCGTCTAAAAGAAACAGGTAATCTGCAAAGTGAGCTTGACATGAACCGTTGTGTTGCCCTCTCAGATTATCTGACTGAAATACACAAAACACGTCATAATTCACCTGGATTGTATGTTAGACGAATTCGCGATCTAGTGGGTCATGGCGAATGTATCATGGGGTTGCTTGATAGTTATCCAAAAGAATTTGCTTACGTTAACAAGTCATACTTTATTGATATTGAGAAAGCCTGTGTGGAGTGGCGGTGGAAACTAAAAGAACGTACCCACCGTTTAAGTCAGGTACACGGTGATTTTCATCCTTGGAATCTTCTTTTCCGTGAGGGTGTAGATTTTACTGCACTTGACCGCAGTCGAGGTGAATGGGGTGAACCAGCCGACGATATTGCTGCTTTAACCATAAATTATCTTTTCTATTCTCTTCAAAAGTATGGTGAGTTAAGTGGTGTTTTTGATCGGTTGTTTAAACTTTTTTGGGAAAATTATCTACAGAAAACATGTGATTCAGAAATACTTGAAGTGGTGCAACCATTTTATGCATGGCGAAGCCTTGTTGTTGCTTCACCTATATGGTATCCCCATTTAAGTGTTGATGTCCGCGTCAAATTGTTAAACTTTGCCCAAAATATGTTACAGCATGATCGTTTCAATATAATGGACGTAAACTCTTACTTCTAATTTTCTTTTCAATTATCTTTTCCTATATCTACGTCTAAATAACAGGTAAGCTTAAGACTTTGTTGTTAATCCTTTGTTTATTGGAAATGATTTATGAATGTGATGACTGTTGGTTGGTGTGTTTGGGTAACCGGGCTTCCTGGAAGTGGCAAATCGGTGGTTTCCCATGCTCTAATAGAGCTTTTAAACAAAAACGGGTTATCTGTTCAGTTATTATCGTCAGACGAGCTACGTAAAACTTTAACTCCAAAGCCAACTTATAGTTCTGAAGAACGTGACAATGTTTATGCTACTATTATTTATATAGCTAAGTTACTCACACAAAATGGTGTAAACGTTTTAATTGATGCTACTGGTAATCTCAGACGTTACCGTGATGATGCGCGTTCACAAATATCTTCTTTCATCGAAGCCTATCTTGAATGTCCCTTAGACGTGTGCATTCAGCGTGAAACAGAGCGAAAAGAAACTTATAATGCACCAACACAAATCTATCAAAAAGCAATACAAAACAAAAGCTCAAGCACCGTTCCTGGTTTTGGTCAACCATATGAGGTTCCCTTAAACCCTGAAGTGATCGTGAAAACTTTTATACTTGCCCCGCAAGAAGGGGCTCAGCAAATATGTGAAGCAATATTTGCCATAAAAAAATGAGGTTATTTTTTGATATAGTCCAACACAGTTTTTGTTTGTTCAGCAGAGATTTTTCCATTTTTCTGCAGTGTAGTAACAACTTCAGAAACTTTGGCTAAAGCATGTACGGTGTATCCGCTTTTTTCCAAGGTTTCTTTACCGCCTTGTTCTCGGTCAACAATAACTAGTATATGGTTGACTTCAGCTCCTATTTCTTTAAGAGGCTTTATTCCTTCAATTTTCGATAAACCCTCACTGACCACATCATCAACAAACAAAATTTTATCTCCTTTTGTTATGTTTGCGCCTGCAATTCTGCCTGTTGTTCCATAAGCTTTTTCTTCTTTACGAACAATGACGCATGGTAAGTCAACTTTGCAAGCAATGTTTGGCACAAGTAAAGCCCCTTTTAATTCTATTGAAGCAAGTTTAGTTAATGGTTCTGTGTCCATAATTTGACAAATTTTTTCAGCTGCAACTTTGGTAATCGTGCACAATTCTTTAGGCTTTGAAAGTAGGCGCGCCATGTCGATATAGTATGGGCTTAACGCACCTGATTTTATCTTAAACGAACCAAATTTAATACACTCTGTGTCGTAAAGTGCGGTTGCAACTTTTTCTATGGCGGAATTCATATTTCTTCCCATTTGACAAATGGGGCATTAACAATTTAACCCTTTACTATGTAAAAAAGAATGTGAGAATTGAAAAAACTTGCTTTTTTTTACTTTCAATTATTTTGCAAATGATGCCCCTATGTTTGATCGTTTTTAACGGTAAGATATAACTTGCAGGGGTGTTAATTATTTTTGTTTAGCGTTTTTACATTGTTTTTATTTTTTAACGGTAACGTTTATAACTCTATTTTATATTTGCTACAGGCGCGAAGCGGAAGTACAATGGGACATCGAAAAGTTCATGCTCCAAGACATGGTTCATTAGCTTATTTACCTAGGAAA
>WQYG01000121.1 GCA_009781395.1 Candidatus Bathycorpusculum sp.
AACCCTGTAGTGTAAATCTTTACACTACAAATTCAAAGTCTTTGCAAACACAATTAAAAACATGGAAAAACACCATCAAAAACGCCAATAATTGTAGTGTATAAAATTGGGTTAAAACTCAGGTATTTACAAACCAACCACAACAGGTTAGGCTTTGCAGGATTAACTTTTTACTATTCTATGTGTTAGTATATCAAAGAGCATTTTGACGACCTAATTGGGCGCTTTTATAGGACTTTTGACACAATTTGCACCACCACATGTATTCTATGTACTTCATAATTTTGTACCAAAGTCACACACAATAACAGTATTTATAAAGCATAATGTCTTATACTAAACGCAACATTATTGGAGAATTGTGAAACATGTCAATTAAAGAAGATCTAAAGAGTAGAATTACAAAAAGGGATATTGTAAGAATAAAGGCTGTTCAAGAAATTCTCAATCAGATAGAATTTATCACTGAAGAGGATTTTGCTGAAATCATAGAAAAAGCAACATTTACAGGACAGTTCGCACCCAATTTAGCCAAATACTACGATTCATTTAAGGATACAATTGTAAAACAAAAAATTGTGCCGATAGTTAAATTTGAAAAAAGACCGTGGCCAGGGAGTCCAGGTTTCCCTTTAGGCATACCAGCTCCAGATATTATTCACCTGTATTTCGACAACCAGGTATTTGCGGTAAATGCTATCCAAATACGTCTGCTTGAAAAAGATATAGGTGTTAAATTACAGACAGCAAATACAATCAAAGCTTAAAATTGTTACATTACGACAGCGTGATATGTGAAACAATATAAGTGCTGACAGTAAAAATTGCTTTGAGATATAAAACGGTAAATATCGCTTGCTTGCCACACATAATGCGTGTGGATTCAAGCGACACTTTTTAAATATATTTATTGATAAAGGATGAGGTTAAAATCAGGTTTATACTCTTAATTACACAAGACTGCAATTTAACATGCACCTATTGCTATATTTCAAAACGACCAGCAAAAATGTCAATGGAAACAGCAGAAAAAATTGTAAACTTTATCTTTAAACATGCCAATAAAAACGAAAATAATCACATAGGCTTTTTTGGCGGAGAGCCATTTCTTGAATTCAATTTAATGAAAAAAATTGTAGAACTTGTTAAACAACATACCTCTTTTAAAGAGTTTCCAATAGAGTTTAGCGTAATTACAAACGGAACTATTTTTACAGATGAAATTACAGATTTCTTAATAAAACACAACATTACATGCTGCATAAGTTGCGATGGCAAAACTCAAACACATGACATCTCAAGGCGCTTTAAAAATGGAGCAACCACCTCAGACATTGTTGAAACGTCAATCAAAAAAACTCTCCTGAAAATGCCCGCACTTGTAAGTGCTGTTTACTCTCCAAAAACACTTCAACAACTACCGGACACTATTCAATATTTTATGAATCTGGGTCTAAGACAAATCTATATTACAGCAGACTTTTCAACAAAATGGCACGATGAAGATATTGATACATTAGAAACGGTTTTGAGTAATATTGCCGATATTTATATGGATGCTTACAGAAGAAAGCAACCGGTATTTATTAATGCAATAGATGAAAAAATTGCCACAATTCTCCGCGGAGGTTTTTTGTCTCCTGAAAAGTGTCGCATGGGTGAGAGAAAATTTGCGTTTTCTCCAGAGGGAAATATTTTCCTATGTGACCGCATCGTCTACGATGGCAACCCCAACAGCCCACATTGCATTGGAAACGTAACAACAGGAATTAACCAAAGTAAAATGACATGCAAAATAGATGAAAACGACAAACCAAACAATGAATGCCTAACATGCAGCGTAGAAAAATACTGTATGCACTGGTGCGGATGTTCAAACTTTCAGTCAACCGGATATTACAACCGCGCCGGAGCATTTTTATGCGCTAAAGAAAAAATAGCCATAAAAACCGCTTTACACATACTTGAAACACTACAAGTTGACATACCAACAACATTTAAACATCACCAAACTGGCCTAATGACGATTAACGCATGGAATTGGAAATAAGAGGAAAATTCACATAAATAATGGAATAGTTTAAAGCCTGCACCTTTCAAAGTAGGGGTGTACGGTTTTTTGTAATGCGCTGTTCTATCTAGAAAATGCCTTACACTCTTGTGTAGTAATATACTATTAAAAGTGAGTTGGTTTGGATAGAGATATTGAGCAAATTAAAGTTTGGATTATAAAACAGCGTCTACAGGGGTTAGCAGTTACCGACATATGCACTTCTGTAAATATTAGTCGAGACATGTTTTATCGTTGGTGGAATCGATATCAAACACTTGGATGGAGCGGACTAACAGAGAAACCTAAAGGACGCCCCTTGGGACCTGAAATAAACCCTGCACTAAAAAATAGAGTTGTTAAACTTCGTGAACGATACGAATGGGCCCTAAAAAGATCACCGGTTCACTAAAACATAAAGCTACACTATAGATAACAATAATAAAGCCTACAAAATCATCTGTCAAGCAGGCCTAAACAATCCCTAACTAAACCTAGAAAGACTTGGGGAACCAAACGTTTTGAACAAGAACATAACAATAGTTTGTGCAGGCTGATTTCAAGTTGTGTGATGATGATGATTACTGGATGACTAGTTATCAGGATGATCATTCACGTTTCATAACTGGTTTTGTTAAGATTTGGAACCCTACAGGTGTGAATGCTATTAAATTGTTAGACAATGCAGTTAGTAAATATGGGTCACCGGTACAAATTCTTACGGATCAGGGTACGCAGTTTAAGCCTGCAAGGGGTAAGGGTATCTCTGCGTTTAGGCGTCACTGTAAAGAGTTAGGCATTGAACATATTACAGCAAGTGTGCGCAGACCTACCACTTGCGGCAAGATTGAAGCGTTTCATAAAGCCTACCAAGTAGAATCTCATCTGTTTAAAGAACACTGGAGTTTCATAAGGTACTATAACTATACAAGACCTCATGAAGGCATAAGCTATTTAACACCATCAGAAATATACCTAAAACCAAAAGTGTAAGGCAATTACTAGATAGAACAGTAGTAAGGGGTTTTGATGGGTTTTATGTATGGTTGTGTGTTTGTATTTGTGTTTGTTGAGCAATAACTGTGAAAAGTTAAACTTTTGAAGAAAAAAGTACAAAATAGAGCTACATTTTCACTGAGAGCTAAACACATACGGATGCTTTCATGGAAAAGGGCAACTCCAATTATATAAATTCGTTAACTATAAAAAAATCAAACATAACAAAAATAATAAACAACATGTACCAAAGTATGGCAAACATTTTTCAACCCTGTATATTACAATTTTGACGAGAATTCAGGTAGCCACAGCATTTTAGGCCGTAGATTTTTAAATAACGTTGATTATTTAATTACATAGCGGTAAGTAATATGGTAAAAGTTAAAATGTTTAAAAATTGTGGAAGTAGAGTGTTAAAAAGTGTTACGTGTCAGATGTTCTTAACTTCAGTTTTAAAGGAGAGACATATCTAAGTGGTGTTTATTTTATCAGAAACTCTTACGCAGGCTAATGGTAATACTCTTTTAAATTCTACAGGCCACACTATCTCAGTTGCTTTGAGAGGGGGACAAAATTTCACAGTTGAAACTATTAGTTTTATGTTACACCGCTCCAAAGACGCCGAAGGCATCATCAAAGTTGAAATGTTAAATGATAACACTGTAATTGCCACAAGTGAACTAACAGCGGCTATGGATGTTGGTGAGAATAGTTCTTTTGTGCATTTTCAGCTAAGTTCGCCCACAGTTGTTCCTGCAGGCAATTATGGTTTTAAAATTTCACGTCAAAACTCAGTTAAAGGCACTATTCATGTTAGACGATATGAGGCATCCAGCACAAAACTTGTTCACATTCTATACGGTTCGCTTACAGCTCTACCCCCCGCAGGTGAAACAGAGCAGCAATTAACAGGTTTTTACATTAAAGATACAATTTCATCCATCAAGGGTAGTAAATACGATGTAGGTTACGCAAATTGGATTTTTAACATCCCCAAAAAAGATTATGAATATGCCATACCCTCCAAACTAACAGTTCGTCTAAAACGTGGCGCCAACACCAACAATAACATAAGATACAGACTGCTTATCGTAAATACAGCATCATCCAATATAGGCTGGATAACAAAATATTACCAAACTGAAAGCCTAAACATCACCACTTTAACAGATGAATTTGCAGATTACACCCTACCCTTACATCACATTGGACATGATAAACCACCCCAATTAGCAATTGGCAAAGGCACAACATACCACAACATCATGCTAGTCACGGAAGGCGACACCATCGTCGAAGGCGAAGAATACGTAATAATCACCAACCCCCATGTCGCACATGGCAACTATATCTTTGGCTACACACACCCCACCAAACCAACCTAAACCAAACCCAACAAAACCACAACCAACATACACCACCCTTTATTTTTTTAATCCAGTTTTTTAAAATTAAGTTGTAAGACATAAATAAGTTTGTTTTTAAGTCATTTTAGAATTAAACCTTTTTCGCAACATCACGTGTTGTTGCACGTCAAACGCATGAAAATTTAGTTGGTATTTTGTGTAGTGTTTAACTACTCAGGCCTGTTCTTTAAACAAAAAAGACAAATATATACGTATTGAAATCTAGTATCTTACTAGACAATATAA
>WQYG01000122.1 GCA_009781395.1 Candidatus Bathycorpusculum sp.
GGCTTTAACTATAATGGTCAATATGCTGAGGCGTTGGAGTGGTGTGGAAAAGCTCTAGTTATAAGAGAGGTTGTTTTGGGTAAGGATCATCCTTTAACTGCAGGCACTTATAACAACATTGCAGTTGTCTATGAGCGTCGGGGTGAGTATGAGCAGGCGTTGGAGTGGTATGGAAAAGCTTTGGTTGTTAGAGAGAAGGTGTTTGGTAAAGATCACAAGTTTACGAAAAGTGTGAGCGATAATATTGTTCGTCTTTTAGGGTCTGATTGATATGTGAATGTTGTTGTTATGTAGAGGGGGAGACTGTCTAAAAACTCAGGCTTCAATTAATCTAACCACAACATACAGTGTATGATAAAAAAACGTTATGCTATTTGTAGTGTATTGCAGTTGGCGGGAACTAGTTTTTAGACAGTCTGGGGGGGATTTATGGTTTGTTGGTGTGTTGTGTTAGGTATGATTGTGTGTTGTGGTTTTTGTCTTAAGCTGGTTTTTGTATTTGTTTTCATGTGTTTGTATGGTGGCTAGTTTTTTTGTGATTGTTGAGGCTGTGTGTTTGTTTTTTGTGTGTTGTTGGTTGGTTGTTTTTTTGTTTGTGGGTATAATGTTAAAATAAAGTGGTGTAGGGTTTGTTTGTTGTTTGATGTTTATGTCGTTGGGTTTGGAGTCTTTGGTTCCTTTTATGGGTGATAAAAAGAAGGGTGAGGAGCCAATAATTGTTGTTGATAGTCGTGAGGCTAGTAGTGCGTCCAAGATTTTTAAGGGTCTTGTTGAGAAGGGTGTGACTGTTAAAACTCAGTTGCTTGATAGGGGGGATTATGTTCTTTCTGATCAGTGTGTTGTGGAGCGTAAGACTGTTAGTGATTTTGTTTATACTTTGACGCGTCGTTATTTGTTTGAGCAGCTTTTTTCTATTAAGGATGTTTATCCTAAGGTTTTGCTTGTTCTTGAGGGGTATTTGCCTGTGATTTATAAGTATAGTAGTATTCAGCCTCAGGCTGTTTGGGGGGCTATGTTTAATTTGGCAAAAAATGGCATAGCTATTGTTAATACGGGTTCGTTTAAGGAGACGGTGGATTTTCTTTATACTGCTGCGCGGCAGGAGCAGGTTGTTGAGAAGAGGGGTCTTGTGGTGCATGCGTGTAAAAAGTGTGATACTTTGTCTGAGTCGCAGATTTATTTTTTGGCGAGTTTGCCGGGTATTGGGCGGGAGAAGGCTTTTGCTCTTTTAGGTGTTTATCAGTCGCCTGTTAATGCGTTGATGAATGTGGAGCAGTGGTCTAAAACTGTTAATGGGTTGGGGCCTGTTATTACTAATAAAGTAAAAGATGTTTTATCTACTCCCTATAAGGCTGAGTCTGTAAAAGAAGAATCTATACAACATCGGGGTTCTGCCTCTGAGGGTGTTGTGTCTAAAGATGCTGTGTAGGTGTTGGTGGCGTAAACCATAATAAGTCTTATGAACATTAAGTTAGAATACTTTAACAAGGGATGCAAACATATAGATGAATAAGGTAAAGCTTTTCCTTACGGTGCTTTCTATTTTGATAGCTGTTATGCCCATAACTGTGCAGGTAATTAGGCATCGTGATAATCCTGTGGGTTTAATTTTGCCCCCTACCATTGATGACTTACTAAACGGTGGTGTGGGGGATCTTTCTGATGCAGACATAGTTAGCTATGCCGGTATGACTTTTCCCCTCCCCTCCCTATCCGGCGCGCCCATGTTATCACAAGACAACACAGTCAAACTAGTTTACACCTTTACTAACCCCTTAGAGGGAACAATCACCATAGTCTCCATGGATGCAGAAATAGTCTGCAAAGAACACAACTTTACCATAGGCACAGTATTTGTTGAACCAACAACTTTTGAACCCCATCAAACCCTTGACCTAAACCTCACCTGCATCCTAACCCCCCAAGCCACAGAACACATTAAAACACACCACCAAGGACAAGACATCCTAAACACAGAATTCAAAAACTTTAGCGTAGAATTAAGAGACATAAAAATCGAAATGGACCACCGAAAACTCGGCCCCATACAAATCCCCCAACTAACCCTCCTCCTCCAAACCCTCACCAACAACATAACACAACATCCTTTTCTCCCATCAATTAGCAGGTGATTAAACATGCCTTTAGAGCAGTTAAATAAACACTTATCCCAAATTAACTGGTTTGGCTTTGCAGGCGGCATCTTAACCCTCATAGTAATCATAGCCTCCCTATACTACCCCTGGTGGCAACTAACCATAGGCGACGCCGTAAAAGTCAACGTCTCCCCCATGAACACCAACTTTGGCCTATTTGGCACCAACTTTAAAATCCCCCTAATCTATGCCCTAAACATCGGCAGCATCCTAACCTTCCTATGCAGCGGCATAATCATGCTCATATACTCCATAAACCCAACCAAACCCTACGCAAAAGACCTCCTAGACTTCGCATGGAAAAAACCCCTATACTCCGTCATCACCAGCACCCTATGCCTATCCCTAATGGTTCTACTCGCCCAAGCCCTCTTTAAAATGAACATCCCCCTAATAGGCACCGCAACCGTCAGCCTACCCGCACAATTCACAGAAGGCGTAGCCATAACCGTACTAGCCACCGCAGCCTTCCAATGGCCCCTAGGCCTCGCCCTCACCGCAGCAATCCTATGCATAACCGCCAGAATATACCACAAAAAAACCACCCAACAAACAACAACAAACAACAACAAATAGCAACAACCACTAAACAATAGTAACAAACAAATTCTTACGCCATCTAACGGTTAAGTTTAAAGCCTTAAGCAACATTAAACATTAAAACCAACAACAAACTAACCAAAAGGGGCTGTCGGCTAGTTTGGTCCAGGCTTGTAGCCTCGGGCGCTATAGACCCCGGTTCAAATCCGGGCAGCCCCACCAAACAAACAGTGTTCTATATCCATTAATTCTTAGTGTTACAATTGTTACTCTAACGTCTTAATTAACCAAATATTTCGTTTATAATAATTCTGCCGTAAAAACCCTGACACAAAAACAATCAAAAAGCTAACTTCTCATTCTGAGAAGCATTAGCAATAACAAGACTTAAAACTAAAATTACAATAATAATTGTTAATGTCAAGTAATCAGAAAATAAAATGGTATTCACAACCAACGTTTACTCCAAATATATTGGCTGCTATGGTCACTATAATTCTTCTTATAGTGATAACTGTAGCTTTTAAATATGTTCTCGATGGTAAAGATGTAACGGGTCTCATTTGGTTTATTATTTTAATAGTGGTTATGTATGTTATCATTTATTTAATTTTGCTCAAGTTTTTTGAACAGTTTAGGGCTTTTCTCATGCGTAAATTTAGAATAATTATAGATACAGATCTAAGTATGAAACTTCAAAAGGATGCAACAATCTATTTTTCTATTATATTATTGATTAGTGTATTATTGATGGCATTTTTTGTATATTTTTACCCATCCACAGAACTAATAAAACCCCTTGATACTACAACAAATATCCAAAAAACTGATGTTAACACTATTGATGGGTTTCTAGCTCTCTCGGGTATTATGTTTGCCGTCCAAATGGTCTTTATAGTAAATCATAAAGATGTGATTCTGAGAGGTATCTTTAAGTTTGCGCTGCTTTTGGAGGTTATTCTTCTATGTTGTGTCGCATTTAGGTATCTTACCGATATATTGGACGGAATTTTCCCAAGTGAGATTACACTATTTTTTGTTTCTTTTTCGCTATTTTTTACAATTATAATTACAGGAGTTTTAATAGTAGTTGACCTGTTTTATCATCAACCATAACTTCATGTTTTAAATAATAGGTGTTAGTTTGGGGGTTTGTTTTTTGGTTGTTTTTGTGTTAGAGGCTTTTTAGGGTAGAGTCATATTACTTATGATAGTAGTGTGCATGTAATTTTTAAAAAAATGTTAAATATTGCCTTGATTGTAAAAATGGCTGAAAATCGAGGCTTATGGGTGAAATATATTGCTTGAATTTAGAAAGTTAGGGTTTGGACACTAAAACGAACGCTATTTCAAATAGCAGCTATTACAGCTTGTTTTACCCGTGGGAACACAGCGTAAACTGGTTTTTCTTAATGAATGTCCATCAAAAAGCATCTGTTCTGTTCGCACACATGCTGCATTCAGCCACTGTTCGTTGTAGTGCTAAGCTGAGATGTGTAATTAAAAGGATAACGATTATAACGAAAGACTAATCAGCTTAATTGTTGACTTACATCAAGTGGATACCTTCACTTTAGCACAGGATGAATCATAATGGATATAGTTATTCTTGCACTTATTAGTGCTGTTGGTACTGCAGTGGTAACAGTTGCTATTGGTATTATTACAACATGGTTATCAAAAAAAACTAACGGCAAACAGTATTTAGTTGATCCGCAAGTTGTTGCTTTTTCGAATCCACCTGCTGTATGTGAGATGCCTGTAAATAATGCTGTAAATAATTCACGCCTAATTCATTTGCCTTATCAAAAAAATGATTATTTTACGGGGCGTATTGACGAGTTGGCGGAGATTTATGAAAATTTTCAGAATAAGAGGTGGGTTTACGTTACGGGTATGGGTGGAATTGGAAA
>WQYG01000123.1 GCA_009781395.1 Candidatus Bathycorpusculum sp.
CAAACCGTTTTGTATGTGCTTATTGTTGCATATACATATAAGGTTTGTGGGTTAAAAAAGGGTGTGTTTGTCAAAATAGCCTTAAAAATCTGTATGTGCTCAAAAGTTAGCAGATTTTAGGTTCTAAATGAACAACTCAGTCTTCTTCCTTCTAAACGTTCTTCGTTCTTCTAAAATCCCCTTCCTTATAAAACATCGTCCAACCTCCGCTACTTATGTTTATACCCGCATATTTTGACGAAGAGCCCAAAAATAATGTGTTATGAGAAATGCACTATGCCGTTTTTTTAACATCTTTAGAGGCCTTCACGTATGGGTCATAAATTACACATACACAAAAAACAATACATGAAAAATTGACACAATTACAGTTAAAAACCTGTATGTGCAAAAAACACTGCAGAATTAGGCCAAATATGTCTGATATTGGGATTTATGAATACAGCAACTCACATATTATCTATGAATTCAGCTTGTTAGAAGGGTTATAAACGAAATGCAATATCAATACAACATATTACAATAATGCCTCTATAACCCTCGTTATCTCTAAATATATGCAAAATCAAACATTTATAAACTCTTACAATGTATAGTGGAAAATGAATTATAAATGCCAGCAAAAATTGAAGTGATGGAATATCAAGTTCTACTTGCAGGTCCCAACGATGTTAAAAATGATATTGAAATAATCAAGAACACAATATTAGATTTTAACAATAATTTGAAAAATCAGAAAATAATATTTCAACCCAAGTATTGGCAATATGATGTCCCAATGGATGCTGGAAAACCTGTGCAGGAAATAATCAATGGAGCTATTGTTAATGACTCTGACATAGTTATTGCTGTTTTTGGGAAAATTTTAGGCAACGGCACTCTTGAGGAAATAACCAAATCCATTGCCGACCAAAAACGTACATGGGTGTTTTTTGCTGAAAAGAATTTTAAACTGGACGAAGTTCATGAAGGCATCAAAATTAAAGAGTTTAAAGACAGTTTTAACGGTTTATTTTCACAATATAAAGATGAAACTGAGTTAAGAGGTCAGATTCAACGGCAACTTGAGCTTTTCTTGGAATCACCTCCTCCGGTAGGACCGCCTGGTGAAAATAAAAAAAAGCCCTTAGTGCTTGTTTTCGGGGCATATGGCGAGTCCAGACTCAAAATTTTAAAATCTATTGAAGAACTTTTTCCTAATGAATTTAAATTTATCAGAAAATATACCACTAAGAAAATGTCTGAATCGGAATACGCTAAAACAAATTTGATTTACGGCCCTGATGAAATCATTAAATGCACATACAGGTATGCGTATATGGGTGATAATTATGGAATAAGAAAAGACGAGATCAACGATGCATTAAATTCTAACCAAATACCCATAATATTAGTATGCGGTGACATTGTAGTTAAGTTGTCAAGTGATTATAATAATTCTATGCTTGCATACATTCATTGCTTCAATGAAGGACAGGAAGACATAACTAATCAGCGTATAAAAAATAGAAAACAGGGATTAGTTAAACTTGCAGCAAAAATGTTTGGAGACGGAAAACTTGATGTGTTTTTGACATATGATCCTAATGACGATGACGGGCTTTCGCAAAATCTTATAGACAAAATAAGAGAGCACACCTTAAAAGAGTTGGGATAAAGGGTAATTTTATGCCTAATCTTTTATTTCTTGGACAATTCGTCCCTGCACTTTGCGGAACGGATTGTGCCGACATTGAAAATAAACTTGATGTTTTTTACAAAAAATGTTATGAAAGTCTTTTGAATAAACCAAACTCGCCTGAAGAAATGTTTTATTACGAAACCTATCATCGGGAAGTCTTTAAAGCATTAGTTGAACTGCGCAAAACATTAAATTTTAACTTCTTTGCTACAAGTGATATAAATCATCTTATACAAAACCATGATGAATACGATTTAGTGTGGTCTGTATATAATAGAATTTCCAACAGAAACAACCCTGTTGCTTTTTGTAATAGCGAAGTATTTATTCAATCGCTTTGCGAATATTATGATATCAGGTATATAGGAGCAGCACCGACTATTCGCGCTACCGCCCAGGATAAAAGATTGGCCAAATTATTAGCTAAAGATCTTGGATTAAAAACTGCTGAATATGTTGTGGCATCTAAGAAAAACCCATTGAAAACAAAAGCACCGTTTTCCCCACAATACTTTGTTAAGCCAAGGTTTGGAAGTGCTTCTATCGGTATTGATGAAACTTGTCTTTGTGATAATTGGAAAGATGTCATTACTAAATCTGAAGAATATTTTTCTAGCAACATTGAAGTTATAGTTGAAAAATTTATTGACGGCATATATTATGGTGTGCCCATAATGAATGCAAAAAATAACACGCCCATTATTGGTGTGCCTCATTATCAGACTTCTGATAAAATTGGACAGATAATAACACATAAACAAAAACGTTTTACTGAAGGAGGTATGCGTAGATATATTGAAAGAGAGTGTTTTGTTCATAACATCATTGATGATGCACGAAAATATTATAAAGCATTACAACCTTGCGATTATGCTCGAATAGATTTTATGATTGAAAGAAAAACTGGTGTTGCGTATTTTTCAGAAGTAAACATTTTAATGAATTTAGGAATTAAAAGCGGATTTGTACAAAGTTTTTTGCAGAAACCAGCTAACGATATCCGTTATTCACATATAAAAAGTTTTGACTCTTATAATGAAATAATTCGACACATTATTGAATTGGGTTTGAACAAACTTGTTTAAAATTGAGGATTGGATGAAATAGGTGAGCGTACGTGTTTAGCTTATTGAAAAAGTCATGGATAATAGTGGCAAATTTCGCGCCAATACCTGTAATCACTACATAGCACTAAATACACACAGGTGAGCGCTGCCTACCAAAGTGTTATGGCAGGTTTGCGCAAACCCTTTCCCAAACGGGTAGGTTGTAGAGCAGAAAGTCAGCAAGTCAATGTTATCAGTACTTTTTCAGTATCCTCTCTCAAATGGAACGTGAGTGTTTCCTGTTCATTTCGTTTTTCAGCAGCCAAAAATAGTGAACACAAACCCCATCATACTTACCAGAGAGAATCGTGTAATGGTTATCAATGCAAGGTGCTAACGTTTTTACGCTTTAGCATAACCATCCTAAAATCCCGAGTTTTTTATACCTGCAATTAGTGAAAAGTCTAAAAAGTCCGTTAAATGCTGAGAAGGCGTTAAAACGGCGAATTACTATTTTTAGTGTAGGTATAAATTTTGGCTTTTCGCTGTTTTAGGTGAGTAACCAAATTTATCTTCCTTCTAAAACAACAGCTCAGACTTCTTCCCTCTAAACACCCTTCTTCCTTCTAAAAAACCCCTTCCTTCTATATCCTGAATTCTGGTCAAAATTGTAATATACATGGCTGAAAAATGTTCACAGCATTTCACTATATATTGCTTGTTATGCTCCATTACGGTTGATTTTTGTGCGTAAACATTTACTTTTGCGCGACAACTACATCATTAATTTCCACTGACACTGTATATTACAATTATCATATACATCAAATATGCCAGTTGCAAAAAGACAACTCTGCCCACACACGACATTTAAATTGAAACACTACTTACAAAAATAACTCAAAACTAATGCATATAGGTGTATAGTACAAAAACACGCAGAATTCAGGCTATATAACTACACTATAGATGTGATCGGGTGTTTTTAAGTAGATTTGTTATTTGACGGTTTTTTCAGGCGTATTGATTTTTGTAGGTATAAAAATTCGGGAATTCAGAAACCACATGTTTCATCTATTCAGGTTTAAGGTATAAACTTGGTGTTGATGGTTTAGTTGTGTGTTTTTCTGTCTTGTTTTTTTTGGTAAGAAATAGCGAGAGCGTTAATGGTGTGTTTGGTGGTTCTTGTTTTGTTTTTTTGTATTGGGGGATGGTGCTGTTTGTGTTTTAGTGTTGGTTAGCAGTTCAAATGAGCAAAGTTTCAAAATAGAAAACACTCTCTAATGTATCAAAATATGTAGTAGTGGAATTGTTTGATTTTTGGGGGTGTTATAGTATTTGTTATGATGATGGGGTGTTAGGTAGATTTTTTGAGGAGCAGCTCTATTTTATATGTAAAAAAGGTACAAGTTGATACCTTGACGTGAAAGTAGTGCATTAATCAAACGTTAGTATCAACACAACATGAAACATGTTAACTGTTCATTATTGTTGTTGTCTTTTTTCTGCTCTGATGGCGCCTATTTTTTGTTGCATTTATGCTTCCGAGATCTTTAATCCATTTTTATCCATCCAGGCAATTATGTCTTCCATTCTTTTAGCTATGTCCTGGAAGTCTAGTTTTTGCAGTATGATTAGTTTGTCTTTTCTGTAGATTAAGCCGTAACTTTCGGTCTCTAGGTAATATGTGATTTTGAGCTTTTGCATATTATTACCATATATCTCAGTTAAAACATAAAATTCAGCCCAATTAAAAAAACATTTCATCAAAACTTCAACATAC
>WQYG01000124.1 GCA_009781395.1 Candidatus Bathycorpusculum sp.
AAAAGGCTCCTGGTCGAGGTAAAGTGGGTGTTAAGGCTGAGTTGTTATCTGAGGCTCAAAAGTTGTTTAATAAGGTCTTAGCGTCTGCTCGTGTTGTTGTGGAGCATACTAATAGTAGGGTGAAAAAGTTTCGTATTTTTGGAGAAGAGTTTAGAAATCGGCTTAAAAACTATGACCCTATGACTGAGATAGTCTGTGGTATAGTCAACTTTCGCATATCAGGCTCGATAGCAATCTAAAAAATCAAACAAACAATCAAACATCCCATTAAAAACACCAAAAACAATAGAGACTAAGGTCTACTGTTTTAATGTTGGTTACTTGTTTGGTGGTGTCAAGTCTAATGGTACTCATTGTTACGCCTGCGAATGTGTATGGAGCGTCTGAACTATCTGTTCCTCAAATTAGTAGTGTAAAATTCTTTGACATATCCTACGATGTACCACCCTCTACTACAACTACTGTTAATGAATACACTGGAGAAAAAACCACAATCACCGATCCTGGTTACCGTGTAACTCGATACTCCATAGAGGTTACAATTAAAAATCAGCCCTTTACGCCATACATAGATGAATTCGGTCGCGAAGTCAAGCGAGATTACGTAACTGAGTTTAAAGGTCCTTTTGGAGAAGAATGGAAATCCTTTGGGTATATGTATCTCTGGAATAGTTCTTCTTCTCAGCCAAATTCTGGACATACTGTTGTGACGTATGAGGTTGGGATGCTTTGGTCTGCTGATACTAAGGTGGATTTTAGAGTTCGAGCTGGACTTTGTATTAACACGGGTTTGCAGGACAATTGGACATGGGAGTGGAGTGATTGGAGCAAGGTTAAAACAGTTACAGTACCCGCTTTATTACCATCACAAACAGTAACTTTACCGCAACCATCTAATAGTGATAACCAATCGCAATATCCAGATCAGACACAACCCCCCAATGGTTTATTCACTAATCCACTCTTTACATTGGTGGTTGGTGTCATTTTAGGAGGTATTGTTGTAGCTGTGGTAATGGCGTTTCTTAGACGTCACATAAAAACGCCAACTTACACCAACGGCTCAACACAAACTAACACATTAGAAGTAAGGTGCAGGTATGCGTAAGTGTTTTGTTTTAGTGTTAGTTGCGGTTTTAGTGGTGTCAAGTTTATTGATGATTCTGCCTGTAAGTTTAGCTCAAACTAAACCTGCTAAACCAACCTTTACTATAGAATACCCAGACGAGTATGACCAATACTACCTTAAAATTAAAAATCAACCATTCACACCCTACACAAACAATGGTGCCACAGTTAACCTGTATTATCAAGCTCGCTATAAAGACCCACACGGCGATGAATGGGGTTTTATCAATTATTCCCCAAGCGAATATGTTAAACAAATAGAGTCACAAGAACATTCCATAATAACTATTGGAGCACGTGATGGCCAAGAAATTGATGTTCAGGTACGAGCATTAGTAGGAACTGTTACGTGGGTCCCTCATTATATAAGTATTTACGGGCACTGGGAATTTGAAGGCGTTGAAAGTGACTGGAGCAATACCCAAACAGTACCACTTAACCGACCGACTTCTTCGCCTACTTCCTCTTTGCCAGTTAACACTTCCCCTGTTAATCCAAATCCGTCAACACCAAACCAACCCAACACCGATAATCCTGGTCTGTTTGGTTTTGCTTCGTGGGTAGGTGTTGCTTTGGTGGTGTTGCTTAGTGTTGTTGTGGTGTTGTTGGTAATTATTGCTGTAGCTCTGTTGAGGAAAAATGTGTCTCAATTTAACAGTTCTTTAAACACAAGTGTGGCTGAAGATTAATGTGAACTTTACAGGTGACGTTTAACAGGTCACATAGGTGATATGCACCTGCTTAATGTGAACTGTGAACTACGCAGACAACGTGCCCTTTACTCTTATAACGCATTATCGTCTGGAAACAGTGATGATATCATCTGAGCGCATTTTAAAGACTAAATTGCAAAAGACGCTTTAGAACAAACAATTTAAATGTTAAATATAAGCGCAATGCACCAGAAAGTATATGTCTGTTATCTCATATTTTCTTGAAATTAGGGGCCTGTTAATAATATGAACTACCTCAATCCCAATATAAAAGCTGTTTTCAAAAATAGTTTACACAACCTTCACAGTAAAGGCACATTTTTCTCACTTGTTTCTTTATTATTTGTGTTTGTATTGCTTTCTTCTTCGGTTGCATCTACATTTACTGGCTTTTCCCATTTTGCCTCTGGGGCTTCTGTTGTGGATGTAACAGTTGAAGATGAGGTTGCACTTAGAGCGGCTGTTAATAACGCTGTTAACCCTACAACTATTGCTCTTACAGCTGACATTACACTTACCGGTTCAGCCCTTATCATCCCAACAGGCAAAGACATTACGTTAGTGAGTGATAAGGCAGATGGTTTTTGGAAGCTTACCGGTGTAAATAGTCAAGCAACTATTAGTGTTGACGGTAAATTAACGCTTGACGGTATTATTGTAACTCATCCTAGGGGTGCTTGGGAAATGGGTGTATGGGTTAAGTTGGGTGGTACATTTATTTTGTTGGACGGTGAAATTTCGGGTAACTCACGTGCACCTGGTGCTGGTGTGTATAATTGGGGTACATTTGAAATGTATGGTGGTAAAATTTCTAATAACACAGGTGGCGGTGTAATGAATGATGCGGGCAGCTTTATTTTGTCTGGTGGTGAAATTTCTAATAACACTGCAGATAGTGCGGGTGGTGTACAAAATTATGCCGGTAGTTTTAGTATGTCTGGTGGTGAAATTTCTAATAATTATGCTTGGCTCTCTGGTGGTGGTGTGTATAACACTGGCACTTTTGAGATGTCTGGCGGTAGAATTTTTAATAACACAGTATCAAGTACTGGTGGTGGCGTGGCCAATCACAACATTTTCAGTATATCTGGCGGCATGATTGTTAACAATACGGCCAGTATTTATGGCGGTGGCGTGTCCAACAGAGGTTACGATGCTGAATTTAGTATGTCAAATGGAATGATTGCTAATAACACATCTTTAAAGGATGGCGGTGGCTTGTACAACGAATATGGTCATATAGAGTTATCTGGTGGTGAGATTTCCAATAACACTGCATCTGTTAATGGTGGCGGTATTGGAGTTTTGGAGTTTGAAGATCTTGAATTGATTTTTATTGGTAACGGAGTGGTGTTTAAGAACAATCGTGCTGCTGTAGCGTATGATCGTGCTTCGTCTCATAATAATTTGTATACTTCACATGTAGCTAGTGGGGTTACTTGGACTTCTCCTTTTACTCAGGGTTATAACAACTATGACATTAGCTATACTGCTGGTGTGCAACTTACGTATAGTGTGGCTGTGTCTAATAGTTATGCCACGTCTTCGGGTGCGGGTAATTATCGAGTGGGGGAGTCTGTTACTGTTAATGCTGGTTCTCGTGATGGTTACACTTTCTCTAGTTGGACAGTTGTTATGGGTGGTGTGTCTTTGTCAAATAGTGCTACTGTGACTTTTACTATGCCTGCGCGTGACGTTTCCCTTTCTGCTAATTGGACTCCCGTCACATCAGGCGGTGATGGAGGTTCAGGTTCTGGTGGTAGTGGTGGTGATGGTGGTTCTTCGTCTAAGCCTTCTCCTAGCCCGTCTGTGCCAAGTGAACCTACACCAAGTACTCCAGCACCAAGTCCTTCTGAGCCTGAAATTATCATAGAGCCTAAACCAGTATGGCCTTTTTGGGTTATTGTGTTAGCGGTGATTGCAGTGCTAGTTGTTGTGGTTATTGTTTTGGCGGTTTTGTTGTTGCGAAAGGGTCAAAGGTAGGTAGTTCCGTGTTGATGTAATATGGCTATATTGGATCAATACCAATGTCATCAGGCTAATTAGTGTCGTTAGAATTTTTGCTGAGTAAAATTTGATGGATTGTGTGTTGAACTGTTTAGAAGAGAGCAGACTATGCCAAAAAACCCTAAACCAAATCAAGCTGAACCTCTAACATAAACACACAACAAAGCATCCGCTAAACACACACCACAAAAAACATCGATTACAGAACAGATTTATTATTAAGATGATACTTGGCAGACTTGTGCTTCACTTTACGCTCATAAGACCGACCCGGACGTAGTGGCACCTCATTTTTCACAATAACATCCATAGCACACCTATACAACATCGCACGCACCCCAACATCCTCCACAGAAAACGACTCAATCAACAACGAACGCACCTCAGAAATCGCCACACTCCCATTAGGCACATAAACATACTTACGCCCCACCTGCCCAGAGCTACTTTTCTGCTCAGCAAATCTAGCACTTTGCTCTTTAGCCTCCAAAAGAGCCGCAACTACCAAATTATAAACATACACAGAAGCAAAAAAATCCTGCAAAACAAGCTCCTTTTTCGCAGAAGAAAAATTCTCAATCTCCAAAC
>WQYG01000125.1 GCA_009781395.1 Candidatus Bathycorpusculum sp.
CACATCCTAACTGCTTTGGGCATAAAAATAAACTGCCGCTACATCAGACAAACCACCATAGACCAAATAAAAAACTTTAAAAAAGCAAAAATTAATTTGCCTGTAGCAAACGGACCCACCACCGATGCCCTCTGCGCATTTCTAGATAAGAACTTTGGAACCCAAACACTCCAAACCCCTGTGCCCATCGGATTTGAACAAACCGCCGAATTTACTCGTATAATCGCACAACAATTTGGCAAAGAAGCCTTAGCAGAAAAACTCATAACAGAAACCCAAACAAACTACAAAAAGGAGATCGAACAATTAAAACCCCATTTTACAGGAAAAAAAGCCCTAATCAACTCAAACGGAGTTAATATCGAATGGCTCCACTCCACCCTAACCGCTTTAGAGGTGGAAGTAAAACACATCAACGCCTTTAACATATTTGCCCCCGAAGAAAGAGCCCTGCCTAAACCTGAAGCAAACTATACAACAGACTACATAGAAGAAGCCATACGTTTGAATCACCCCGATTTCGTTTTATCCGCCCGCCCTCTAATAACCACTGTTCCCTGTGTCTCTTTTCCTGTACTTCCTCCCTATGGTTTTAACATTGGTTTAGACTATGCTAAAGCCCTTTGCTTAAAATTAAAAATCCCCTTTATCGAAGGCTGGCGATATGATGATGAATAATTCCTCAAAAGCTTCCCATAGACCCGACTCACTCATAGGCGCCATAGCTGCCTTTGAAGGCATTCAAGAAGCCTGTACACTTCTAAACGGTCCCATAGGCTGTAAGACCTATCCTGCATACATGTCAAGCCTGATGGCCTCACATCCCCAATCTGTTGATGTCAACTATTTTGCTGATTTTTATTTTGGCCAAACAAGAATCCCTTGCACCTACATGGATGAAACCGATTTCGTATATGGGAGTGAACCCAAAGTTACCCAAGCCCTAAAACAGCTCGAACAAAACAAACACGGACTCATAGGGGTCATCAATCATTCAGGTACCTCCATTATCGGTGATGACCTAACTCAAATCATCCAAAACGCAAACATTAAAACCCTATCTGTAGCCATCGACAGTACCGGCTTTACTGGAACATATGCCTCTGGATTTCAGGATGCGGTCATTAAAATTCTGGATCATATATTAATTAAACGTAATCAAAAAATTTCTCGTACCGTTAACATTATTGGCAGTACCATTTTTCATTATAACTGGGAAAATGACCTCGCCGAAATTAAGCGGATGCTAAAACTTCTGGGTATCCACACAGTATCTGTTATTTGTGCAGGCGAATCTATATCTAATCTGCAAAGAGCTAGTCAGGCTGAACTTAATCTAGTTCTCAACGAAGAATACGGTGACAAAATTGCTTCTTATCTAGAAAATAAGTGTGGCATTCCCCATATCGATTTAAATCTTCAGGCACCCTACGGTCTATCTGCCTCTGAAGCATGGTTTAAAGCAGTTGCCGACTTTTTTGAGATCTCCAGTGAAACTATAACTCTTGAATCTAGTCGTGTTCGAAAGAAATGTTATCCAGCTCTTGCCCGAGTATCTTCTTTTACCAGTAGTCTTAGAGGTATGCCCTTTGCTGTTTTTGGTGATTCCTCCCAAGTTTATGCACTGACAACTTTTCTCTATGAATACTTGGGCATGTTACCGGTTGTTGTGGGAATTAAAGAATCAGGCCCCAAAAACTCTGAATCTATTAAAGCATATTTATCTCGTAATCTGCTAAATGCGCCTGTACTTGTTAACCCTGATCAGTATGAGTTAATGGATTATCTTAGAAAAACAACACCCAGCTTACTCTTAGGTAGCGGTATTGAAAAAAATATTTCTTTACTACTTCCAAGTCCGCCCCAATTTATCCCTATAACTTTTCCCTACCATGAAAGAGTTACCCTGACAAATCGTCCTTTAATGGGTTTTAATGGTGTTCTAACTCTTATTGAAGATATACTCAATGCAGTAAGGCATGTGAAATATTGGTGATTTGATTGTAAATTGATGCGTTTATTTTGTCAAGTGTTCTCTATCGTCTTTTTTAAATGTTGATTGGGTGTTTTCTGTTTGTTTTTGGTTGGGTGGTTTTTTGGTGTTTTGATGATGGTGTTTGTTGTTTTTGTGTTTTGTTGTTTTGTATACCTTAAAGGTTATCAACTAAACATTAACTTAACTTGAACTAAAGTTTATATGCGTTGTTGGCTATTGACTGAAATGAGGGATAAGCCCAAGGCACATCGGTATCCCAAAATTGGGTGGACTCTCTCATGTGGTCGTGCGAAACCTGAATCTATCGTGGACCCGGTTACCCCCCGGGCAACCCACGTAGATTCATAAAGTTTTGATATTGTTGCTCTTTTGATCCTCATTTTTGATTTGGTTGCTTGTGTTGATGGCTGTTTGACAAATTCTGCTGTGGTGTGCAGAGTGCTGGTGGTGTTGCTGTGGGCTTTTTTTGTTATCTTTATTTCTTAACTTATAAAGATCAACTTTACATTAACTTAAATTGAACTAAAGTTTATATGTGCGGTTGGGTACCTCCCTAAATGAGGTGAGTAGATAGAAGCCTGAGTCACACCAAACTCAACGATCTATCATAGATTACCGCCAAGATCTCTGGAATCTATCGTGGGTTCCGTTTCCTGACTTGGTAAACAACCCGCGATAGATTATCCAACACCTATCCTGCCTTGAGGATACTTACTTTTGGTTAACTAATGCAAAGTATTTGTCAATTAGCTCTTAGAATGTTTCACTTGTAACACTCCCGCCAGTCTGTCGCTATCTGAAAAACTCTTGTGTGTATGTATACGGTGGCGTAGCCATACACTTGCCTATACACAAGTTTCTGCTAACGCTCAAGGTGTTCTATCTATTAAATTGACTACCCTTTGTTTTTGAGGTATATTTCTGCAGGTGTTAACTATTTTATTCCTTCATGCGGTCCAAGTCCACCTGTCTGGCCTTTGGGTTTTTCCTGCAACCCACTCCACCCTTGGTTTGATAGCGGTTCCATCAACGATAGAACGACTTTCCATCAACCCATATCTGAGCACATATGTCAGTAACAGCCACTCCTTCCAGCCGCTTATTAACAATCTATATTTTGAGTTTTTCCCAAGCCCTCCAACAAAGAGCCACTCTTCTAACTTTAAAAAGTGTGGCCCATTTAAAAGATAGAACAAGACAAGCCCTAAGACGAAAAAACCTTAATTAGAGCCTTGTGACTCAAAGTAACATTGGGTTGGACTGGGTTTTTACCAGTCTTGATATCCCAATTAAATAGGTGAATTTTTTTTGAGAAAATTCTTAATAGTGTCTCTATTGTGTTTAACAATACTTCTAAGTCCAATAGTTACCGCAATCGTTTTAGGTGAACCTGCTGGAAATTGTATAAAGTTCCATGAGGTCTGGGATCCTGATGGGTCGGTCCGCAATTGGGTGTCTGGTAATCCAAAGGGTTACACTGAAGGCGAAACAGTTCCTTTTAGAGTAACAATTGACGGCGTTACAGAAGGGCAGACGCTATGGTTTATAGTAGAACTTGCCCTTAACACTTCTGATGCTTATGGCTTTACCTGTATAGAACCTTGGGATACAACTTTTTATCAAGATGGAATCAATATGACTCCACCACCATTTGACCATGCCTTAACAGGTAACATGGATGGATTCAACGCGGAAGGAGCCAAAATTGACACCGTTAACTTTCTTGGCTACAACGATGGATATCAAAGATGGAATGTAACCTTTACAATAACTGATGACACACAACCAGTTTACGTTGTATACGGCGGCCATTTAGCGGCCACTGGTGACCCTATCGCTTCTGGCGGTATAGTCCCTCAAGGTCAAGGTGCCTCTCACGGGAATGGCGTTTTCCAAGCAAGAGTAACGTCACCTGGAACTGGCGACAAAACTGTCAACATTAACCCTAATAATATAACTGAAAGGGCTGCTGTTGTATCATCAATCAATGTCGCTAAAGTAACGGTTCCCTCTGGATCTTCAACGCCATTTACCTTCATCACAACCGCTCCAATTGGAACTTTCACACTAACTGATACCTCCATACCCTGGAATAGTGGAAACTTGTTACCTGGAACCTACTATATCACCGAATTACCTGTCGCGGGTTGGAGTCTTTCAAGTATTATTGTGAATGATCCAAATGGGGGATCTACTGTGGATTTGGTAACCGGTACAGCAACTATCAACCTGCAAGCTAATAATCATGTAACTGTTGTTTTTGTTAATGTTGAGGAGGAGGCGCCTTTGTTTGGTTCTATTAGTGTTGTTAAGTCGACTTGTCCTGCTGGTTCTTCGGCTGTCTTTGATTTCGTTACTTCTGTTGTGCCTCCTGGGTTCTTTACGTTGTCTGATGG
>WQYG01000126.1 GCA_009781395.1 Candidatus Bathycorpusculum sp.
ACTATTTTTAAAATAGTTAAACAAACCCATTACAGCAAAAAAGAAACACATCAACCCAGCTGCAAACAAACCAAAATTAAAAACAAACGCAGTAACACCAAACACCACCCCTAAATCACTTAAAGCATTATTAAACCAACTAAACTCAGGATACAACATAATTGATAACCCTATACAACCAAACGCAAGTATAGGCACTATAAAACCACAAAATGCACCAATACGCTGCAACCCCAACTGATTTAACATACAAATCACCATACTAACAGTAATAATTACAATTTAAAAGTTACATAAACCCAAATTACAACACCCTATCACGGTTCAACTACACCTTATTATGCGAACGAAAAATCAGTATAAAAAATTAGTTTGACTGGCGGATCCGATGGGATTTGAACCCATGATCTCCGGCTTCGAAGGCCGACACCTTAATCCGTGCTAGGCTACAGACCCTTTCCCATGCTTTTAAGCTAGGCCCCATTCATTTTAGCGTTCTTAAATATGGGCTTTTCTATCAAAAAAGCTAGAACCCATTCATTTGCTGATCTTAGTAATTGTTCTTTTCTCTGCGTAAGTAGTGTCTACCAGTTGTGCGGTTATAGTTGTACTCTTGATAGCCTTCTGCTCCATATCGACTCATTTTGTCGCTATAGTCTGGGTCGTGTTCTGAGATTTCTATGGGTTCCCATTCTTTGTCATTACCGTATAATCGTGCTGATAGGGGTGCATAAACTTGGACGTATTTATCAGAGTTTTCGCCTAATAAGTTTGCTACTGCATCACTATTGCCTTTGAGGTAACGTTCGAGAACTGCTCGCCAATGTCTGTTACTGTAGAAGGTGATGTTGTTTAGTTCAGGTATGCCTAAGCGTGCGGCTGCTCTTTTTCTGGCTCGTCGAAATAGTTGTCCTGCGTCGCTTGTGTTTTTGTAGGTAAAGATAAGGTTTAGGTTTTTTTGTGTTCGGTTTTTGCTTGTTGCAATTTTTTGTTGTCGGTTTCGGTGTTCTTCTAGCATGTCAAGGACTTTGGCGAATCTTCCGTTTAGGGGGATGGTTCTTGTTCGTCCATGTTTTGCGGGTTTGTTTATGCTGATTGTTTTTCTTGCAAAGTCTATATCGCTCCATTCAAGTCGTAGTGCTTCTATTGGTCTTGCAGCGGTGGCCATTAGTACGTAGCAGAAGACTTGCATTTGAAAACTCAGTGATGCATAGAGTTGTTCCATGTGTTCGGTTAGTGGTAGTTTGTATTCAGGGGTTTTGTATTCGAAAAGCGGTATTTTTATGTCTTCCATGTGGAGGTATTTTTTAGCAAAGCTAATGTATGCTTTACAGATGCTATTTTTGTTACAGTTTGTTTTACTGCTTAATGTTGGGTCGAAGGCTAATTTGGTTTTGAAGTCTTCTGGGTCAAAGAGGTTTATACCAAGTTTTGCAAGGTATTTGAGGCGGATAACGTATTTGCTTAGAGTTAATTCGTTGACAAAGCGTTCTTTTTGCATATAGTGGGCATAGTCGGCAATTACAAGATTGATGTTGCTATTGGGGGCGGATAGTTTTTGTTCATTCGAAACACAAGTTGTTGTTTGTTGTGTTTCGTTAACCAAATTTTTCACCGTATTCTCGGCGCTTATTCGGATATAATCATCATTGATGCTATCGTTTACATTTAAACTATATGCAGCAGCAATAGCGAAAACGTCCTCAGCTACAATTTTTGCCAATGTTAAATCGTACTGGTTACTGAACCTACGACCACATGCACGACAGATGTATCTTTGGATTTTTATGTTAAAACTGCTATTAGACCAGCCGTTACAGTATGTTTTAGCAGCTCCACATTCAGGACAGGCAATCACCTCTGGCATAGTTACTGGTTTTTTAGGTATCACACGAAGCAAGTGGTTCTCTGAAATTGTAGAATCATCCTCATCTGACGGGTGTATGATAGTTACAGTAAAGTTGCTCTCTACTACTGAAAGGGGGTCGTCCAGTGTTGGTAAACTATTTGGAGGAGAAAAGGGTGTTTGCATCATTGTTATCGTTTCAGGTTCCACTGTTAGAGCCTCTGTTTTTGTGGATTATTGTAGTGTCAGAGAATCGTTTAATCAAACGCTCACAGCATGATTTGCAAAATCGAAAAGCTTTGGGTTGATTGGGCACTGTTATACTGGTTTCAACAGCAAAATTTTGGCATCCATGACATGGCTCTGAGGGCAATATATGATTAACGACAATGGCTTTTTCAGTAGTTAGCACACAGTTTGACATACTATGTTCTGGTGCTTCATTTTTTCTTACAGTGTCTAAACATGTGTAATCAGCGTCATCGTCGTCAGTCATGTCAGGCTTATGATTTGTTGTTGATGCTTTAGAATGATCTTCTTTTGAATAGATTGAAGGGGTGGTTATTCGCCAAAGATCAATCCCTCGCTCATTTTCAACATGATACCGCTCATAATTCCAACCCTTATACACAATCGTGTCCTTAGACTCATTGAGTTTTCTTATAAAATCCTGCGGTGTCTTCGGCCACTTCCTACTAGTATTAACCCCCATATTGACCGCTTTTTCAGTAGCTCTATCATACAGACATTTTGACGCAATCCGCCACGGCCTATCCTCAACTGCAAAAGATATCTCTAAATCTTCGCCTATGACCTTAAGAAAAACATCAACCACCACATTATTCTCCTGATCCGCATCGTGCTGACTCTTCAAATTCTCCTCCATCGCAACAACAAACTCGTCGCCCCCACCATACCCAAGCGCCTCCGAGAGCAAATACCCCCACTTAAAAAAATCCGCCAACCTAAAATCCGTCTCAGGAACCAACACAACATCTCTTAACTGCAAAGCCCTAACAACTACATCAAACAAGCCTCCAAGTATTTCGCCCTGAATTTCTGTAAAGGCTTTGTTTAGTTCTGCTTCTGCAATATGTTTAGAGGTGGGTTCGGTTGGGTGCATGATGGTTCTGCTTAGCAGGTCGGATTGGGTTATTGGGAGATTGACTCCGTTTAGCATTATGCATCGGCTTAGTTGACGTATAAACGCTTTATCATCGGTGTATAGTTGGCGTGTTTCTTGTCCTTCTCCTGTGACTGCTCGACAAAACGTGTCGCTTAGCCATCTGGGTAGGGTGTTTAGGTTGTCAAATATGGGTATGTAGTGGTGGTCTAGTATTTGTAGTGCGTCTTTGGGGTTGTTTGGTGGGCTTTGGGTTTCTACTGAGGAGGGGTCTATTAAGCGTTTTAAAATTTTTTGAGTACTACTCTTATGGCTTCCGCGACATCCATACATTGCGTTTATAGGGTGAGGTATGTCGGGAATAAGATAACTTATGGTTTGCACAATTAGGAGGAGTTGTTGGTGTTGGCTTGTTTTGTTATTTCGATGGTTTCCCACATTTATAAACGGCAACAATTTTTCTACAGTGCCATCTCTTATGGCTATGGGTAGAGCTTGTTGGTGTTGGTGTCGCTGAAAAAGTATGGGCACGTCAACTACCAGTTTCCAGCCGTTTTTGGTTATGTGATAGGCTCTGTTTTGTGAATCAGCAGTGTCTACCCATATGGAGCCATCGCCACTTGGATCCCATGCCACCCTATTAGATAAGCGTATTTTTTCTTTGCGGGTTGCATCATAACTCATTACCGCAATGGCCTGCTTAACGGCATCTCTATAAGGAATACTGCCCGTTGAAGTGTAGCATAAATGCATTAAATAGTCTTCAAATTTTCCATCGAGCAAGCGAATATTCTCATAACCCAACCCCTCTTTTGTTTCCTCGTCTTTGTTTTGGAGAGCTTGTTTTTCTTGCTTTCTTGAAAGAGGGATTTGTGCATAACCTATGCCGTGCTGATCCTGAAACAGTTTAACCCCATTACCTAACGCTAAAGTGTAGAGTTGAACGCTCATTTGTGATTTATCGAGTTTCTCGTTTAAGGGTTGTTTTTGGGTGCTGTTTACTGTTGTTGTTATGTTTTTGGAGAGGGTTTGCTGTATTTGAGAGGGCATTTCTTGTCCAGTAGCTTGCTGATAGATTTGTAGCAGTCCACTCCAGCCTTTCAAATCAGGCTTGTTTGCTCTGTTTGCGTAGTGGTAGTGTACGTTTTTTAGAAAATCAGAGGCATCGTCATTGCTTGTATCTGTGGCACAACATAGTCTTCCAACAAGTTTAAGCGCAGACTCTTTGGCAATGTTTTGTTTTATGAGCCACCCACAAATAGTAGTGGTTAAATTATGTCTATGTCCAGAAGTCCAAACAGGTACAAATATCTCTACGATTTGCTGTATTTGTGCATCAGATAACTCTGCTTGTTGCTGTTGTTGTAGACGTTGTATGGG
>WQYG01000127.1 GCA_009781395.1 Candidatus Bathycorpusculum sp.
AAACGTTTTGGGAATGGAACCAATCATGAAAACGCTTACTTGTAAAAAGGTCAAAACAACGTTTTTTTCACCAAAAAACATTTTTAGACTATATCTGAGTTTTTAGACAGTCTCCCCCCCCCCGGCTGTCCAAAAACTAGTTAAACATTTTGAAAAACAAGAAAACAACGGTTTTTCACTATTTTTTTTGATCAAAAATGTTGAAATTTACAGTTTTCAAACAGACTCCCCGCCATAGTCAAAAGATAGTCTACACAAAAAAAAATAGCACACATAATTGGTTACATTAAGAACAATAGAAAAACGTTCAATAGCGCTTGATAAAATATCCAGCTTGAGAAGGCAAATATGTTGAATAAACACAAAAATTAAAAGTTAGGGATTAATGTTGGTTAGGGGTAATGTTTTTAGGTGTTTTTTGAGAAAGGTAAAGTTGTCTGCGTGAAACAGGTGGCTGTTGCAGTGGCAGTCGGAGCAGCCAAAGTTGGGTATGGGTTTGCTGTGTTTGTTTATCATTTGGGCGGTTTGGCATTCATAGGTTTTATCGTTTGTTAGATAGTAGACTTGTATGATTTTTGTTGCAGGGTTAGTTAATAGGTAGTCGATGTGCCAGAATTGGTGTTTTTCTTTGCGTAGGTGTCGTTTTATACGGGATTCGATGTTGTTTTGTGCGGAGCCAATGTACGCGTATGTGCCTGCGGGAAAAACAATTTCGCCTAAAGCGCCGATTTGGGGGTTTATGGTGGTGTTGATTTTTATTATTAGTACATAGATGCCTTTCATGGTGTTTTTTCTATGCTGTTAGGAGCGTTAGGGTTGTTTTTGTTTGAACGTATTTTGTGGCTTTGTCTTTGAGGTTTTGGTTTTCGGTTATGAGTTGGATGTTTTGTTGTTTGGCAAAATAGATGTAGCTTGAGTCGTAGAAGGAGAGGTTTTCGGTTTTTGCTATTTCCATTATTTGTTGAAAAGTTGTGTCTTGGTTTAATATTTTTTCTGTTTTTGAGAGTATGAGTTGGGTGACTTTTTCTAGGGTTTCTGTTTCTTTTTGGGTTAAGAATTTGGTGAGTTGGTTTTCTTTTAGGAGGGTGTTTCCTATTTCGTAGACTGTTAGGTCTAGGATTAGGAGGTTTTGGAGGTGTTGGAAGGTGGTTTGTACGTTTGCTTTTTTTATTAAAAAGATGAAGGCGCTTGCGTCGAAGAGGTATTGTTTCATCGTGGGTCTCGGGTGTTGTGTAGGGTGGTCATGATTTCGGCGTCGGGGATTTTTTCTAGGACTGTTTTTAGTTCTTTTATTGCGTTGGAGAGTTCGGTGTTTTCGATTTTGCGGATTTCGTCTTCTAGGGCTGTGCGGACGGTTTCGCTTATGTTTATTTTGTGTTGGCGGATTTTGTCTTTTAGGGTTTTTTCCACGCGGATGGTAATAATTTCTGACATACAAAAAACGTATTACACAAACAAGTATAAAAATAATGCCATACAAAAAACGTAATACAACACACACCACACCACCAAAAACCCAACCCAAAAAACACCAGCAACCCCCACACAAACAAAAAACAAGCCACACAACAAACCAACCCAGACAAAAACACACACCCAACTCATCAAAACCACGACAACCCAAAACAGCTTTTCACAAAAACAACCCCCATAAAACAAACTTGCAAAAACACAAAAAACACCTCAAAAAACACACACGTAACAAACAATATAAATCAGCAGATTTCTAAGTGTATTATGAAACCTTCAACTGTTATCCTCTACGTAGCAGTAGCACTAAGCTTGGTTTTCAGCCTCACCGCACTAATTATCGTAGCTCAAAACAACGACATTTTTACCTCAAACCCACCACCCCTAACACCTACAACACCAACATATACAGCACCAACACATACAACACCAACAACAACCCCGCCTGAAACCGTTTTAGCAATCACCTATACAGAAACTAACCGAGCAGAAAATAAGGGCATAACAAAAGTAACTCTAACTGTGGATGTCACCTACAAAATCGGAGACCCCGTCACGATAAATTATTCCGAGTTCTACCTTCGGCTATACACGGGAAGAAACATTTTTGCTTGGGAAGTTGGAACAACCACACCTAAAAACAGTGGAAGTTTTACTTTAGGACCCTCACATAAAACACAAACCTTTCAGTTAAACTTTGAATTCTCAACTACCTGCTTCAATGGAATGGATTATGATTGCACAACTCTGTACCAACTAAAATACAATGGACCAGCCACAGCTCAGTGGGCAAAAGAGTAAACATAATCTAATTTCCCAAAAAAAATACACACATGTGGAGAAAACATTTGAAAAACGTGACTAAATTTGGAAAACTGGTTAAAAATGCTTTTGCTAAAAAATAAAACCTACGCATAATTCACACAATTACACATATGACACTACTTATCAATCAGCAAGATTTAGCAGTATTTTCAAAATCTATCGCGTTTACAAAGAATAATACAAACCTACGCAGAACTCTTCTGAAATTTTAGGACACACATAGTTAACTCTCAATAAAATGCGCCTTTATCACATTTTTTCAGAGTTAAACTTTCCACATTATTTTTGTTCAGCAAACACGACTACATACACACAATCATGTGCGATACTTGGCAAAGTTTATCAAACCCCTTGAGCTAAACACACACCATACTTTCCCACCGCTATCACTTTGACACAACTATAATTAAATACAGCTAACATCAGGCAGATGTAATCAAAACTAAAATCCAATTTTGTCAGCGCATAGTCTTGTTGCTATGGAAAAATGTGCCAATACCCATCATTTTACTATAACGTATGTTGTGTATTTTCTTTTGTAACATGTTTCGTTTGTTTGATGCGGTGGATAAAACAGAGTGTTGTTGCCACCCATATTGCTAAAGTGACGTAAACCATGCGCATTGGAAGTAGAAAGGGAATTTGACCAGGGGAAACATTCAAGATGTCACAGAATAGGGCGCATATGATGGGTATTGTGAACCATATTGCAGTTATGAAAAGTTGAAACCTAACTAGGTTACCAATGTTTTCTTTGTTGCTTTTTTGGCTTTGATATAATATGAATGCGCCTGCAGTGCCACATATGAGTACAATTAGAATTGTGCTAGTTTGCGATACCGCATAAGAGACAGAAGTAAATACTTGAACTATCACCTGATAGTAGTAATTCATTACTTTGCAATATACGAAAATTGTCAAGTAATAGACTGCGATTGCTATAAGGGTCATTCCCACATATTTGATTTTACTGTTCACCGTTACCCCTCTTTATTATACAAGAGGCTAATCTTTATAAAAAAGTTATCATTTCTCAAAATTATTTCCTTTACACACATGAATTACCCTTATTGTAACAGTAACCCGCTAAGTGTAACCCATAGGTATTAGGTTGGAAAATATAGAGAATTTTTGTGGTTTACAGAGTTGTGTAGGACTTGTTATAGTTGCGCTTCTCAATATTCAACCTTATTTTTTACAAGCTCAAAAATGGCTTATTTGATGAAAACCGTCATTTTTTACTTCATTTTTGTATACTTTTTTAAAAGCACCTGATGGTTGTGTGATGTGTTTTAGGTTCAAAACGACTTTTCTGAGGTTTTTCTTTTTTTGAATTATTTTTGCAGGTGAGACAACACAAACAATGTAGGGGTTACATATGGGTTATACTTTGTGTTAATTTTATTGTATGTGATTTTTCTTCACGCCTAAATTATGACTTAAAACGTAAAACAGGCAAAATAAAAACATTATTCGTTGATAATTCACGAAGTATATGGATTACAAACAGCGAGTTACTGTTGCTAACACATTAATTACAACATTCATTTGTTCTGAGAAAAAACTTTTCAAATCCATCAAACGTTATGACTTACTGTTGGCAGTTTTTCTTAACTCGGGGTATCAAAAAATTAAACTGTGTGGGGCGGCCATCGGTATTGTCTTCTTTTGCCATGCCACTCGCCTACAAATCCCCCTATGACACAGCAAACAATTAGACTTGTTATAAAAAATAAGTCAAACCCTGCAGTAGACCATGTTGACTGGTACAACTTTGATTGCAGGTCAACCATTTTTGCAAAACCCAACGTAAGGAGC
>WQYG01000128.1 GCA_009781395.1 Candidatus Bathycorpusculum sp.
AGATGTTTCAGTTGCCGGGAGAAGCAGCATATTTTGGTGAGATGACTGAGAAGCAAAGAGATCTTTATACTGCTCTTGGAGTTGAGCCCCCCTCATAGATATAATTTTACGGGATTTCAGGTTGTATGTTACAAACATAATTCGTGTGACATCAATGTAAAGTGTTTGAGCATTTTCTATGTTATTTATTGTCTGTGCGTATTTTTCGTCCTTAGCGGCAGATAAAACTGTCCAAAGACTTCCCTTGTAATGATCCTGTTCCATGTATGGAAAGGGCTCAGGGTTTTCGTCATAATAATATCCATGTTCTGCAGACCATTTGACTTTTCCCCCTACACTAAAGCCCGATTGACCATTTCCGTCAGCGTAGCCGATTACTTCATTGACATCAAATTTTGTTCCATCTTGAAAGATCCAAAAACCCCCGCCTTCACCTGTGATTGCTGGGGCATAGCCTCCCTTGCTATTTTGATCAGGTATTTGGTGTGTGTATATTGTGACACAATAAGTCATGTTGGCAATTGAAGCTTTGTCAGAGTAAACGTGGAAATTGTAGACCTCTATTTGTGCATCTGCACCTTTGAGCTTACTTATTTCAGTGGTTGTTTTAATGTTTGCAATAATGTAAAGTTGTTCCCCAATGTTTCCGTCTTGTGTAGTTGGGGTGGTGAGGGCGTATAGTATTGAGTCAATGTCCGATAATGGTGTTGGGATTGTGGCACTTGCTTTATAGGGTATGTATGCTAAGGGTAGTATGGTTGCCATTCCGATTGCTAAAGCAACTATACTTAATGCGATTACTTTCTTTTCAATTTTCATTTAGTTTTTCACGCGTCTATATTCTTTAGGGCAATAGATATCTCTACAGTTAGAACATGTTGTCTTCAAGGTGTTCTATTGTTAGAACAGTAAAAATGTCTTGAAAAATTATTCAATTTAAGAATGTGGTTTGTTAGATTACGTTCTTTGTTGCTTTGCTCTCTTTTGAGATAACCTAAACCAGCTGAACTGAAACAACAACTATTTTTTTGGTAGAGTATGCACCCAGCGAGGTACTCTTACGAATCCTTTTCCAAATGCCCCTCTCAGAACAAGAGCATGCGACTTTCACCGCACTCCGCTCGCCAGCAACCAACTTAGCAAACCAATACAAATGATTTGCTATGATGCCAAATGTTATCTTGGCGCTTCGCATCACGCGTACCGCAAACCTTTAGCACCTTGTTGCCTGTTCCACTTCCCCTGCTCCTTAGAGTCAGCGGCACATATTACAGTCCGCCAGTGCAATCCCCATTACAGAGGCCGCATTGGGTACGTATTGGAACTCCGTCACCTTAGGTCTCTCGATCCTTAGGCGATCCAATGTTCCCTCAACATAGAACAACAGCACAACTTAGGCCACCCGCTCAATCCCTTGCCATGATTCATTGTCACGTGGTTCACAGACCCAACTTTTTCCATGTCACATACAATCCTGGATATCTTGTGAAGGAGGAGTATTTAGGTCGTGTATCCTCCAAACGCTAATTGATTCTCTGGGGTTTGGGTTTTAGCCAGTTTAGGTTTGGCTATATTGTGCAGGGCTTGCAGAACCCTGCCCATTGGTGGTCTTGGGTGTTTTCCGCTTTCTTTCAATATGCTGTTGTTTCCTTGATTTTTCAATCTTGGGTTAGTTGTTGTTCTTGGGGTGTTGTTAGGAGCCCCAGCTCGATTGTCGAGCAATTCCATGTCGGATGACATTGCGCACTATGTGTTTAGCTCCAAATCAGATATGTTATTTTACAATAATGTTGTAAACGATGTGGGATGACAGAAAACCCGGCAGTCACAAAAAACCAATGAACATAACCCTGTAAGAATACGAAGTCGTTGAAAAAGCAGTCAAACTCTACCATCTCAGTAAGAACCATAGTATCCAAAGAATGGATAGGAAAAAAGTAAGAGCCGTCTGTATAGACCCATAAAACAAACGTTAGGGAATGTCGGAAATTAAAGTTAATAGTACCTCAACGTAAGCATGTTGATGCTCCATGAGCTTCCAAAAAGTGTCAACTTTATTTATTGGCAATCCCTTAGTTATTTGCAAGGCTTATGCTCTATAGCAATATGCAATTACATTGATAGTGTGTTCTATCGGGTGTTGTTTAAAACTTGCTTATTTTCCATGGTTTGTTTATAATTCGTTTTTATGTTTATGTGAAAAACTATCAATGTCTACGTAATTTGCTATAAAATAGGTGTGGAGCACTGGAAAATCAGTAACCCCTTTAGACAATAGTGAAGTCAGCTATCTTTGATGATAGTTTTTGTTTTTTTGAGCGATAAAAATCAGACTTACAACAACAGTAACTGCTACAACAATGACTAAAAGATAAGGCAATACACCAGCTGACTCTTCATTAAACACATTTTCACCTTCACTACTTAGTGCGGTGTTTTCAGAGATTTGTGTGTCGTGAGGCATCTCAAAAGTGCCAACATTATACATTCCTCCGCCTTTGGCGGCTACATTACCGCATATAGAGCCATACTTGATCGTCAACTCACCATCAGACCCATACCTATTCTTTTTCATGTTGAAAGTGCCCTCATTATATACGCCTCCCCCTAAACCTGCAGCGTTATTTCCACATATCTCGCCATCTCGCAAGTCAAAAGTGCCAACATTGTACACACCTCCGCCACTATCGGCGGCATTATTATCACGAACATCACCAAAAAGCATTGTAAAAGTGCCCGTATTGTACACTCCTCCACCCAAAGTAGCGGTGTTGTTAACAATTAGGCCATGTGGGTCTTCAGCTGCAGATAAGTCAAAGGTGCCCTCATTGTACACTCCTCCACCTAAGTCTGCAGTATTTCCTGAAATTATGGCACTTTGTATGATACATGTGCCGCCACGTTCAACATAAATCCCTCGTCCAGTATCGCCTTTTGCATGAGTAATACCCATAGTACCTATGATGCGTAACCATCCCCCATCCCTAACAATGATGGTGTCCATGGTATTGGCTCCAATTAAACAAATATCAAAAACATTTCCTATTAGCATTATTCGTTTGCCAGCTGGGATTTCAAGGGATTTTTCTAATGTAATATTTTTTGAAATAACAATGATATATCCCTCGTCTGGAGCTGCATCGATCGCATTTACGAGTTCAGCTTCAGTTTCAACCATCACATGAGTCTCATTAGCAAAAAAATAGCCATTAACCCCCGAAATAGACGGAAAAGAAACTAGTGCCACCATAAAGAGTAAAAAAACGAAGAATGAGTTTTTTTTATTAAAAAGATGATGTAAATTGTGTTTAAATTTAGCTTTAACATTAACATTCATATAGATGCATATCCTAAGATGATTTGTTGTTTATATGGGGGATATTAGGTTGTGTGTTGACGAAATTGGGGTTATCCTCGTTTGGGGTTAAGTTGATGTTGGTGTCCTTTATGTTTTCTGGTTGTGCGATGGGTTCGGGTGGTGTGGTTTGAGGTGCTGTGTTTATTACGTATATTGCGGCTGTTCCGATTATTAAAACAATTATACATGCGATTATTCTTTTTTCGATTTTCATCTAGTTTTTCACATGTTATATTCTTTAGGGCTGTACATATCTCTACAGTTTAGAACAGTTTTCTACAAGGTGTTCTATTATTTAGAACACAAAATAGGTCTCTTGTTTAGAGAAAATTTAATAGCTAACAATTCATGTTAGCATGTTATGAGTGTTTCTAAAGAAGCTCCCTTAGCATCATATCTTAAATGTCCTTATTGTGCATGTATATTTTTCACTCAAGCTGATTTAGATACGCACATTGCTAGGTTTGGTAGTAATTCTGCTCAGCATGTAAAAGATTATAAGGAAACTAATGCTAAAATTGAATTTGGTTATGGTGTTGAGGAATAACCACGTTAGCATTGTTTTTTGTATTGTGTTTGGTTTAGTTTTGCGGTGTCTTTTTTTGTTTAGCTGATACTTTGCGTTTTTCCATTAAACTGTGTCAAAACTTATTTTCACCATAAAACATAGTCACTTGTATGTTCAAATTTTTAACCGGCATACCCAGAAGACTCAAAAACATACTCTCA
>WQYG01000129.1 GCA_009781395.1 Candidatus Bathycorpusculum sp.
AGTGTAGTTCTAAGGATACCTGTGAAAATTTTCAATGGCACATTAAATGGTTCGGAAACAAATAGACAACATTCTAAAAATAGTTGCAAACCAAGTTTATAGCAAGTCATAACTTAACTTAGATGCATTCACTTAACACAGAAAGAAGAAGCAACTTATCTATTCAGTTATCTGTATCTCTTTTCAGTGTTTATGCGCAAAGAGGGACTATCGTAAGTGCAATAGTGAAGAAAACCATTGTGGGGATTGTTGGAGAGGCAAGCACACCGTTTTGATATAGTTCACTGTGTTCCTTTAGTTTATCAAGGCATTTTTGTAAATTTGTTTCTGCTTTTACAAAATGTAGCAACTTTCTAGTGGGTTCACCGTTTTTTTCTTGAAGTACCACTGTTTCGGCTGGAAAATATCTAAGGCTCTCAAGTTGAGTTAGTGATATGTATCTTGCCGTAAAGAGCAACAAGACTTTTTGTCGTAGGGTGAGTTTAATTCCATCGAACATAGGTACTTTCTTAATGAGTAGGTCTTTTAGGTTTAGGGTAAAAATGGATAGAGGCCATATCAGGCTTAAAATAGTTGAAATGAAAAATACTGCCAAAACAACTGGTAGTGCAGAAAACCCTAATGGCGTGTTAAAAGTGTGGGGGATTGTTGGAATGGTTAAACCCATAAAGACTATCGCTTTTACATCTGCTCCTCCATAAAAGCCAGAGCAAAATAAAACAAGCCCCAAAACCATCGAAACCCCCAAAGAAACAAAAACAGTCTGTACATCTAATAAGCTAACTGTTAATTTTGTCAGAGTCATTATGCATCCTATGGGGTAGGCAAAGAGCCAAACCCGATTAGACACTTTTCTTTTCTTTAAATCAAAAATAGAGGCATATGTTAAAACGCTTAACGTAAAAACAAACGGTATCCACATCATTAGTAATTGCATTTTTCATTCTCCTATAATAAATTGTGAGACTTTTAAAAGTCAGGTAAAGGGTTTCTCCTCTTCAGGATATGGAAAGTGACGGCTGACTGGGAAGGTTGTCTTTTGACATAACTCCCCCTTTGCCTCTTCTGATTTCTCTTTTTTGTTGATTGTCTGTTTTTCGTTTTTTGGTTCTTCTTTTTCTTTTTCTTTTGTTGTTTGTTCGAAGCCTAATTGTGTTCTTGAAACTGGTACTTTTCCTAATGCTATGGGGAGTTTTGCTATTGCTGTGGGTAGTCCTATGATTTGTGCTAATTCTTGAGTGCTAAGTACAATTGGTTGACGTTTTCTAAAAACAACAGATAAACAAACTGCAAAAAACACTGCTAAAACAAGAGGTATCAAATCCACACTACTAAACCCTGAAACGAAAAGTTTTAGGGGGTTAAAAAAGCCAAAAACTTCTGCCAACAACAAAATACTTAGAGGTATTGCCCACCAGAGGCGGCAGAGAACATTATTACGTATCCAATATCTTGTGGGTGCTTTAAGAGTGGTTGTTGGGTGTTGTTTTGGTTTTTTGGTTGTTTTGAAGGTTTTTAGTCTGTTTGTGGGGGCTGCTGGCAACGCCTTTTTAATCGCTTGGACATTTTGCAGGGAGTTGCCAAAAACAAGAATTTTACAGGTGAAAAGGTTACTTGCAAGTTTTAGCTCCGCATGCTTTACAAGTTCACGACTCCAAGAATCCACCTTATTCTGCCCCGACCGCCCACCCCTAACAGAAGTAGAGGTCTCAGTCTTGGAGGCTTGCCCAACACCTGCCCCTATCAAATCAACAAAGGGATCCAAAACATTTACACCAAACAAAGAGGATGATGTTTTGTGGTAGAGTTTGTTGTACACGAATTTTTGTATGCCTAATGTTGCGTTGGGATCGGCTTTGACAACCACTTCTACACATACACCCAACCCAGCCGTGGATGCAACTAGTCGGTCAATAAGATTAACCATCAACTCTTGCCGCTGACAACTAAACACTATAGGCAGAGCATAATTCTTTGCTAACTCTAAATCTGCACAAAAACGATATTGAAATTTTGGAAGATCAACATCACCTACAACCTCCACGTCATGTAAGGTTCGTATGATATTTGTCATCTGCACTCGTGCATACTCATCATGGAACTGGAGAAAAAACCTAACCAACGCCCGCTCACCATCATCCCCACAACCACTGCCCTCTTTGGGAGCGACAACAAAAAACCTAAACGGCTTACCCAAATTATGCAACACATCTAAAATAGGGGCAAAATTTGCAGACTCCAACTTGGAAGTAATAAGTGGTCTAAGCTCAACCCAGCAACAAGAATTATTTTCAGCTAAATCCATCAAACATCGCCGTCAACTTAACAGCCCCCTAACTTTAAAAAAACAGAACAACAAGACAGGATAAAGTACAATTCATGCCATATGAGAAATAGTTAAGTCATATTGTCAGATATTTTTGGCCTATAATATACTACAACCTTTTCTTTTCACCCTTGTCTGTTAGTACTCGCACGATTAGGTAACGCCCTCTGGTGTGGATATTTTTGTGTAGGATACCGCTTAATTTTTAAAAGATGCGTTGCACCCCATGCATGTTATGTGTATGGACTTGCACGAGCTAAACACGTATCATCAAAAAGAGTAAAAAGAGCTTGAAAAACTGCGCAATCAAGTTAAAATCTGTGATTTATCTCGTGGCCGCTAAAAACTTCAAGAGGCAGTTTACTTGGAGTACCAATTCCTAAGTAATTCGCTATGCTCAAAAATATACTCCACTTTTTGAATAACTGGCACTACCTCATCAAAATTCAAAGCACGGTGGTCAAATGCAAAACATAGCGGAATTACTTTTCTTATTTCGATACTTTTTTCATTGTTTTCATTTTTTATCACGCAGGGTTTTTCTTGAATGCTACATATGCCTATTGCGAAAATTTGTGGAGTAGCAATATTGAAAATTCCCACGAACCCTTTTAACTCCTTACAAACCGAGCCTCCATTAGAGATGGTAATTGTTCCGGGTTGCAAATCATCAGGGGTTATTTTATTGTCTAGGGGTATTTTGTCATATTCTTTAATGTCTTTTTTGTTAGGCTTTGATTTATCAAGAGTCATTCCTATAAAAGCATGAATGCCTTTTAGTAAATGTCCTTTTTTCATTTCTTTTATCAGGGTATTTGTAGCAGCTTGGTACATTGGAATGTGAAGGTTGCAATTGGCTATTTTTTGTGCGGTTTTGTTAATGTATTCTTGCATTTCTACAAGTGTTTTGTCTTCAAAATTTCTTAAAGTTATGGGGATAATTTCGCCGTTTTCAAGTGCCCAGGGCATCGTTATGTTTATGTTTTTTATAACTTTAATTTCGCCGGTGATGCGTTTGGGGTTGTATTTTATGTGAGCGTTTACTTGTGGTGCAGCTTTGATGGCTTCTGTGCATATTTTCAGTAACAGGGTGTTTATAGTTAATTTTAAATTTTGGTTATTTTCGTTTAGTTTGTTGAACTCGTTTAGTATTTCGGTTGCATCTGCTTCGTAAATGAAAGTTACGTGTGGAACTGTTGTCCATGACTCATTGGTTTCATAGCTGATTGCTTTTCGCAGAATGTTAAACTTTTTCCCCATAGATCGTCCCTTGTTCTTCTACTGTATTATTAACGTGACATAGTTAACTTTTCCATAATTAACACCTTGTCCAATTAGTAGTTTTGCACAACAGAGTAAATGTTGCTTTTGCAGGTGTCAAAGTTGAGAAATGAGTAAAACATTTCAGCTAACTCGTTTTTATCGTTTTGTGACGATTTCAAAAAAGCATTGAGATTATCCATCGTTTCAAACGTTACAGAGTCTGCCCATGTATCGCCCTGAGTGAGTAGTTGAAATGAAACATAGCCATTTTGTTTTGAAACATATTCTTTGACTAGTTTTTCTATTGCAAGTAAAAAGTCTGAAACAGATACACCGTCATTTAGCTTGTAGGTGTTGGAAAAAACGGCATTAGACATAATTGAGATTTCTTTTCCACCATTTAGTTTCATGACACATTTTTTCAATTATAACACACCTAAATGATACTGCAACGGTGTAACAAATTATAAAGGTTTTTAGAAATTTTTCCGC
>WQYG01000130.1 GCA_009781395.1 Candidatus Bathycorpusculum sp.
AAGAACCGGCTACACCTTCACAGGATGGCGCTACAACGGAATCACCTACACAAGAGGACAAACACTCACAATGCCAGCAAACAGCATCACCCTAACAGCCCAATGGACACAAAACCCAACCACCACATACACAATAAAGTCGGGTGATACGTTATGGTTATTGGCACAAAGTTTCGGTACGTCAGTTAGTGATATTAAGGTTTTAAATGGGCTTACGAGTGACATTATTTACCCAGGTCAACAATTACAAATTCCATAGAGTGATAGTGCATATATGAAAGTTCTCAACTATAGGGAGAAGTATTGACATGGTCTCCACCAGACTGTGAAAGGTTAAAAACTGAATAAAATATAGGGCACACTCATCAGAGAGAAGAACTAAAACTGGAAAACGCTGGAATCTTTAGATGGGAGAGTGTTTCAGAAGAGTTTATGTGTAGGCTCCAGTTTTCTTCTCGTGAGCCAGTGTCATAAAAATGTGCAACCAGAAAATCGTCAACTCAACTTTCCAAAATTAGGCAACATGTTTTGCCTTTTAACCCTATTTTTTAGCTGTTTCTACAATTAAGGCAATATTTAGTCATTTTAAAATGGCGCACACGTTACCTAAATTCCCGAAATAGCCATGCATAGGTTTGCATTACTCTTTGTAAATTGAGTAGATTTGAAAAATACTACCTAAATCTGTCTGATTGGCAAATAGTGTATGTATAATTTGTGTGAATTATGCATAGGTTTTATTTTTGTAAAAAGAGTTTTTAAGCTTATTTTCAAAAATCAGCCTCATTTTTCAAATATCTCCACCGCCTATGCATAATTACTTTGGGAAATTAGGACGTTACTAATCATAAGATGGTTTTTACTGTAAAAAGCCTCTAACATAAAAACAACCAAAAAACAAACCCTAAATCAACACAGTCTCCAAAATTTTTAACATTTTAAACTAAACAAAACATCAACAGCTGTCACGCCCTCAACATCAAATATTTCACTCCTCAAAAGCATTAACAGATAGAACTACCAAATTTGTCGATACACTTATATTGTCTCACCAAAGTGTTAACTTAAAAGGAGTATGTGTGTATAATACAAGCGATCAAAAAGACCGCGATTATTATCTTGCTCATCTCAATCATTTTATTGTGTAGTTGCCTGTTGGCTCAACTAGCCATGGCTCAAAAAACGGTGGCCACAATCAAAGGTCTAAGTATGCCTTTTCAAGTTGCTGTTAACCCTAACGGTGCATACGCATATGCTACAAGTGGCGGAACAGGCTCAGTATGGGTAATAGATACAGCAACAAACAAAGTGACCACTAAAATAACAGGTGGAAACGACCCCTTCGGCATGGCGTTTACACCTAACGGCGACTATCTCTACATCACAAACGGTGGAAACGACTCTGTTTGGGTAGTAGACACTGCCACAAACACCGTGATAAAAACCATAACAGTCGGAAATGGCCCTCACGGGATAGCCATAACACCCAACGGCGACTATGCATACGTTACAAACTTTGGCAGCCACACTGTAACAGTGGTAAATATAGCCCTCAACAAAGCAGTAGGCACAGTGGATGTTGGAAACTTTCCTCAAGGTGTTGCTTTTACACCAGACGGCAAATACGCATACACAGCAAATTTTGGTCTTGGAACAGTTTCAGTAATAGACACAGCCACCACAACTGTAATAGCATCAATATGGGTTGAAGCAGGCCCTGTAGATGTTAAAATAACACCCGATGGCAAATACGCCTACATATCAAATTCAGGCAGCAAATCAATATCGATAATTGACACAGCAACAAACACAGTAACAACTACACTAAAGGGGTTCCTGCAACCTTTCCACATTGCCATAACAGCCGATGGCACAACAGCCTATATTGCAAACGGTGACGTTGATTGGTTATCAATATTAAACATTTCCACAAACGAGATAGTAGGCAAAATAACTGTTGGAAAAGGCCCCTACGGAGTGGCACTAACACCCAACAACGCACACATCTACGTAGCAAACTTTTACGGACCAACAGTCTCAGTAGTCAACTTGGGCAAAACCATAACCCCAGACAACAAAACACCAACACCAACACCAATCATAAACCAATTCCCCATACCAACCTTGGGCAGTAGCATCAATTTTGCAGTAAACAACACATACTCAAGCGCAACACTTGAAGATAACATGTGGCGTTTTACCGATTTATGCATTGCTGAATCAACACCATTTGAGCGTTTTGAGGTGCTATCCCAAAGCACTGACTTAACAATTGTCTCATGTACCACAGTTCGTACTTTAGAGTTTCAAAGTATAAAGTTAGATTATACAATAAATGGAGCAGGTACACAGGTTTTGGATTTTGGTTCATTCCCTGAAGAAAACGGCAGAGTTGAATGGAGAGTTACATGTGATGAGGTTTCTTTAACTGAAGGTATAGATTGGAGTGTTTCAGATAATAACAAGACCATTACTGTGAATAGTGCAACGGGCGCGGTAAGTGTTATTCGTTATTATTTTTCAGATTCCTTTGATAAACCAGATTTGACGCTTATTGAACAGCATTCGGTAACTATTGCTATAGGTGTTACTTTGGCGACGGTATTGTCTATTGCAGTTTTTGCTAAAGTAAAAAATAAAAAAACAGAGGGTGACTATTAGATGTCATGGGAACTCCCTGTTAATATTGTATTACCCCTCTTTGGGTTGATAATAATTTTGGGAATTTTTTTTATCCTAAAATTGACAAAAGACAAAACACGTAACATCAGCACGTTGAGGCTTTTCATTCAGATAATTGTTATCCCGCTAATGTTTCTGGGTCTAGTAGTGGGGCCGTTCAATACAGAATTGTGGCAACCTATGGGAATTTCGCCACGCAGTTTGTTAGCCGGGGCTGATTTTTTTGGAACCCAGTTTCCAGACGGGTTAACTGTGCCGTTTATGGCTTGCTACTACTCTAATGGACGAACCGTTACTTGCGGTTTATGGCAGCTTCAAGCATATATTTTTCCGTACTGGAATTACTCAAACGGGTATGATGCCGTTTACTCTATAGCAGGAATAGAAAAAGTAGCTATGGTTGTAGCTTTATTGATAAGTGCTTCTGTGGTTTTTGGTAAGGCATTTTGTGGGTGGATATGTCCATTTGGTCTTTACATGGATATATTAACTCGGATTCGTAAAGTTTTTCGTTTTCGGCGTTTCCATATTTCTGATAAGTCAAATGTTAAAATTTCACAGTTACGTTATATTGCTCTTGCGTTAGCATTGATTTTTAGTGTTATTTTGTCGTCTTATGCAATTTTTGGTACTGAGTTTATAGCAGGCACTACACCAGCGGGACCCACGGGACAATCAGGTTTTAGCGGAGCTCTCAATGAACCCTTCTGTCTAGTTTGCCCCATGAGACCATTATGCATACTAGTCGAATGCAGTGTTGGTTTAATGAGGTTCTCATACATTGAGGCCATAGCATCTCAATCCCCTCTGTGGTTATCAAGTTTCTATGTTTCATCACTAAACCTAACTATTTTGATTATAATTACAATTTTGGCTTTAGTACATAGACGTATCTTTTGTAGAATTTGCCCCTTGGGCGGATTAATTTCGTTATTTAGCACTTTTACACCGTTTAAACAGATTGCCATGACAAAACTGCATAAAAAAGAACATAAATGCGCCAGTTGCGGTATTTGTAAACGTGTATGCCCAACACAAGCCACAGCCGTTTATGAAAAGAAAGGCGGAGATGTGACAGAGTCTAAGTGTATCCTTTGTGCAAGATGCGTTGAAATGTGTCCTCATGAGGGCGCGTTGAGTTTAAGGTTTGCAGGAAAAACCGTTGTGGACTCACGAAACTGGCTAGAATAACACCCACAATTTTTATCTTCATACCCCGTGTTACGTATGGAACCCTGCAGAGCACGAGTGTAACCTAAAATCTGCTAACTTTTGAGCACATACAGATTTTTAAGGCTATTTTGACAAACACACCCTTTTTTAACCCACAAACCTTATATGTATATGCAACAATAAGCACATACAAAACGGT
>WQYG01000131.1 GCA_009781395.1 Candidatus Bathycorpusculum sp.
ACCGCCGCCTACGCCGCCGCCCCCCTCACCGCCGCCCACGCCGCCGCCGCCGCACCCGCCGCCTACGCCGCCGCCCGAACCGCCGCCTCCGCCGCCGCCCCAGCCGCCGCCGACGCCGACGCCTACGCCGACGCCGACGCCGACGCCTACGCCGCCCGTTTTAGGTCCATTTTGTTGGATGATTTAGAAAATATAGAAACTAAGGAGTATAATTTTCAAAAAGACATTACCCTATACGGTGAGGTGTGGAATAATTTCCAAGAGGCTTTACGTGATTTAGGTTGTAACTATTGGGGTGAGTGGTATGCGGGGGTGTTTGCTAAGAGGTTTATGCTTGACGTCGATGACTACAAAGAAATTGGGATGCGGTTTAGTGTTCCAGGTGAGATTATGGAGCAGGGGGCGGCTGGTGTTGCACGTTATGTTATGGAGTTAAAAGAGAAAGGTGTAACACGGCTTAATGAGGCTCGCATTATTTTGTTGGGTGAGGCAGGAGCTGGAAAAACATCTATTGCAAAACGATTAATTGATCCACATGCGCCAATGCCTCACGAAGAGAGAGACATTACTGAAGGGGTAGATATCACCTCATTTACTTTACGAGACATTTGTGATGATATATCTGTGGAGCAGGATGCTAATGTGTATGTTTGGGATTTTGCAGGTCATGCCATTACTCATGCGGCACATCGTTGTTTTCTATCAGAACGCTGTGTTTACATCATCCTCTATGACGGCAGAACTGAGGAACGAAACCGATTAGAGTATTGGCTTAATCACGCTAGAGATTTTGGTGGCAGGTCTCAAGTTTTTGTACTTGTAAATCTTAGGGGTGCTCATAGACCTGAGATAGAGGAGAATTATATACGAGCAAATTATGAGGCTCATAATTGCAAATTTTATTATTTTTCAATCGACCATAAGGATAAAAAAGATGATTATAAAAAGTTGATAGCATTTCGCAATGATATTGCACATTTTATTGCTAATGATCCTGCTTGGAATAAAAAGACGTTTCCTACTAATTATTTTAAGGCTAAGGACGCACTTAAGACCACCTTTAGCGATAACACAGATTACATAAAGATTGAAAAGTTTAGAGAGATTGTACCTGATGTTAATAGCACTATGCTTAAAGCCCTTACAGAGTTAGGTATTTGTTCATACTATGACAACATTGACATACTTGACATGTTAGTTCTTAACCCTCGATGGATTACTTGGGGCATCTATCATATAATAAACTGGTTAAAGGAGACTAATAGGGCTTATAAGTTAAAAAAATCTGACTTTGACAAAATATTTGCAGACAACAGAGAAAGGTATCCGCCTGAACAAGATGCTTTCTTATATGAACTTATGATTAAATTTGAGTTAGCTTATGAGGATACTGAGAGGCATGTGCTTGTTGTTCCACAGTGTTTAAAGAGGGATCAACCAAGTGAGATTCCCCCATTTCCTGAGGGGAATAGGCTTCATACAATGTTTAAGGCTAAACATAAAAAGAGCGGTATGCCTATGCCTTTTCCTTCAGCTGTTATGCCACGTATTATTGTTAGACGATCGAAGGAGGCTTCTTTTCATCTTTCACGTGTTTGGAGGTATGGTGCTGTATTGTATCTTGACAATGATACGTACGCGTTTGTTGAACAAAAGGATTCTATTATTTGGTTATTTGTCACTGGAAAAAACTCTAAAGACTATCATGCTATGCTATTGGGAACAGTGTTGGAGGTTGCCAAATACTATCGTAGTGTTGAAGAAAACATTCTTGATATAAGTCATGAATTAATAATGGAAGAGTCTGAAAGTGCTGAATTAAGTGAACAAAATGATAGAATGTATCCTCGCCAAGCTTTAAAGAATTTGAGTAAACAAGGCGAAACTGTTTATGATGATAAGACTCGTGGCATAAAAATTGACGTTACCGTAAACAACGAATTGTACACCGTTGACAAACACGTTGATATTCGTAATCATGCGAAGGGTTGTAACATACAGATTATTCAACCTGAAGACTCCATAGTCAATGCATCTCAAATCAGCATTAGTGTTAATGATCTTAAAAAGTTGAAGAGCTTTATTGAGAATGCTAAAAAAGAAGTAGCGAGCACTGCCAATATTTCAGATGAGATAAAGGATGAGGTTTCCAAGATTCTTAAAGAGCTTGAAGAAATACGTAAAGAACTGGTAAAGGATCCGTCTAATAGAAGTTTACGGGAAAACCTCGGGTCCAAATTGAAAGCTATAAAAGAACCTGCTGCACTTGCCGCATCCGCTGCTACACTGCTACACGTTATACTACAGCTAAAAGGTTAACTCACCAATAATGCCGCTGATATTGGTGGTGTGTGTAACTATGGTTTTTTTTAATTTGTTGGGTGGAAAAATTTTTGATACCCAAGCTGACCGAAATGGTGGTGTATTTTATTTCTTTAGGGGCGAATTTAACTGGTCTGTGGGTGTTATTTCGGGTAACAAGGGGCATTCAGCGGTAATGATGTGTGCATTAGTTATGATGAAGGCTCAATTGTTGCCAGTAAAGTAGTAGGTGGTTATTGATGTTAGAGTGTGGTTTGGTGGTTTAGCGTTTTATGTGGTATTGTTCTATGATGTTTTTGGCTTTTTCTCGGCGTTCTTGGTGTGCTTCTAGGAATTTGTTGAGTTTTTCTGTTATGTCTTTTTTGCATTCGCCGCAGAGGATTTCTCCTGTGGTGCATTTGTGTTCGCGTTCTTTTAGCTTAGTTGGGTCTTCTTCGAAGATGTAGTGGTAGTATTGGTATATGCTGCATATTTGGGGGTTTGCGCCGGTTTTGCGTTGTTCGGCTGCTGTGGGTTTGCCGCCTGTGTATGCTCCCCAGATTTTCTTTTTGACGTCGTTTGGTTGGTCTGTGGTGAATATGCTGGTTTCTGGCATGGACGCGCTCATTTTTCCGCCTGTGCCAAGGCCTGGTAGGAAGCGGCAGTGGATTTGGGCGGGTTTGTGGTAGCCGAGTTTTTGGGCTACGTCGCGTGTTACTCTCCAGTAGGGGTCTTGGTCTATGGCTGCGGGGATGAGGGCGGGTACGTTTTCGCCTGTGAGTTTTTTGTGTATGAAGCAGGGGGCTGCTTGGATTGCGGCCCAGTATACCCAGCCAATGTTGGTGCTGTCTTGGAAGCCAAAACTGCTGCGTGCGGTGCTGTAGGTTATACGTTTGGCTACTTCTAGGGTTATGTCGTATAGTAGGTCTATGTCTTTGGTGTTGTAGATGATGAAGGTGTCTTCGGGTTTAAATCCTAATGCAATTAGGTCTAGGGCGTTTTCGTATGACCATTTGGTTGTTTCTTTAAGATCTCGTTCATCGTTTACGAGGTATTTTTCGTCATCGGTTATTTGGAAGTATAGGCGGGTTTTGAATGTCTGTTGTAGGTGTAGTGTAAATATCCATGGAACTAGGTGTCCTATGTGAACGGGGCCTGATGGACCTCTGCCGGTGTAGAGGACAAATTTGGTGCCTTTCTCATAAAGCTCCAATGTAGTATCTAAATCGCGGTGGCTGAAGAAAATTTTACGTTCAAGCTGTAGATGTAGCTTGTTGTCGGTGTGGGTTTCTATACGCTTAAGAAGCTGGGATGTTAAGGGTTGGGTGCCAAATTCTTTTATAAGTCTATCATAGTCAACTTTGCCTTTTACTTCCCAAGGGGTAACAACCATCTCGTTACTACTACTACTATTATTAGTGTTATCATCATTTATGTCAAGTGCAGCCGTCTTTATCACCGATCAATGAAAAAAGGGTTTTTTGAGATAATATATGTTTTTACTAACTTGACTAATTATTAATTACGTTACTGCTCAGCAGGTAGTTTTTGTGCACACGTTTAGTTTGCGAATTTCAAGATATCGGATGTGATATCGTAATTTTCAGCAGAATTTTTGACAAACAACAAACAGCACATTTTTTATAAAA
>WQYG01000132.1 GCA_009781395.1 Candidatus Bathycorpusculum sp.
CTGATAAAGTGGGTTATTTTAATTATCTTTGGAAATAAAGAAGAAGTAAAAGCGACCCCTATTCTAGTTCTCCCATCCCACATAATGCAGGCATCATTGGTTCGAATAGGTCTTACTCGCTGTATGATAGAATAGTGTCCTTATCTTTTAAAAATATCGGTTATTTCATGATCTGGAAGTGTTTTATTTTTGGGTTAATGAAAAAATGTAAGGTGCCATGTGCCGTTGTTTGGTCGCGGACGTTGCCGCCTCTGGCGACCCCGTACCCCGCTGGGAACACGAACTTAGTTACCTTACAATTCAAAGTAATGCTTTTGGAGATATATAAATTATATCTGGAAACTTTTTCCAGATAACTCGAAAGTGAGAGTTGGGTGTTGTAGGAATAAAATAACCTTTTCTTGTTAGTGCTTTAAGTAATGAACTCAGTTTGTGGTTGTTTTCAGTCCAAGTTATACGTTCAATCTTTTGAAGTGTATTTGTTTTTGAAAGTTTTGTTAGCGTTAGGTTAGTGGGGGCGAAAAAGGGTAGTGGGGGCGGGTATGGGCAGGGTTGGTTTGGGTGGTGGTTAGCATTTAAATATTTGGACGTGTATAAAACTTCGTTCTGTTAAGAACTCTTGCCTGTTTAGGCGGCTTGTCGGCTTTAAGACGTTTCCCCTCTAGCGGGAAACCACGGGAAACAACAATTTCTGCTTCAGTGTAAACTCTACTTCTCACAAAACCTCCTAAAAACCTCAAACGGGAAACCCTCAAAAACAAACCCTTTCACCAAACACTAGTGGGAAAAACCAACTAAATAACAAACAAACAAACATATGTGCTTTATTTAATTAAAAAGGCCTAAAACAACCATTAAAAAATAGAAAAAACAGAGGAGACGGGAAACAAAAAGGGGAAACACGGGAAACATAATGGAAAAAGTTTGGAAACCGTTAAAAACCGCTCCTTTAACCAAAATATCGTGGGAACACACCCCTAAACAACAAATACGCTAATATTTATGCCTTTAAAAAGTCAAAAAACGTGCAAAACACAAAGCAAAACGGGAAAAAACACAAAAAACACGGGAAACAGCCAAAAACACCTCCATTAACCAAAAAACGTGTAAAAATTCAACCAAACAGCAAACAAAAACATATCTGCGCCCCTACAACACACATTTTTACAAAATCTGGAGTAAAAAAACCGCTAAAAACAAACCCTTCACCAATAATCTAGTGGGAAAACACAACTAAACAGAAAACAAAATCCAAAACACACACCGTTTAACTAAAAAGGTATAAAATAAACCCCATTAAAACGCAAAAAAAGTAAGCACACTTACTCGCCCCCTCTATATACAGTAATTTTATATATTTTTTTGACCGTTAATTCATTTGTAAGCACACTTACTTTTTGATTTGCAATAGCTATTGGTTAATTTGTAGGTTGATTGTTTTTGTTGCAACTCTGTTTTTTGTTCTTTCCCAGAATTCGCAAACGTCTGAAAGTTTTGAAGATCTGAAGAAAGATGTTCGTATTCTCCTCACAGTTAATTATAAGTATATTAGATTGAAGTACTCAATAAGGCAAGAAAGTAAGTTGATTGAGAATTTCGGAACAGTTATGCTGAGTATATCTGCAATTTCGGCCACATTGCTAACTCTGATTATTGCAGTTACGGCAATATTGTGTAGAAACAAAGAAAATCTTTTTGAACTCAAATTGATTATTAAACATGACCTCTCATGGGCTGCGATATTTACTATCGTTCTCCCCTTGATATTTTCCTTACTTCCAAACCAACTGTTTTCGGAAATCGTGGTTGTCCAATACGCTCTTTTTGTGCTAGTGTTGGTTATTTTTGTATACATGATGATTCGTCAATTTTACAAGATGTATTATGCGGCTTTAAGTGAAGAAACAAGCTATGATTTTAGACCTAATAGGTACCACATAAAGCCTCCCACGGACATTTCCGACATGACGTTCATGACACAGCCTTTTGAAGTTCGAGCATTTAAAAATAAACTTTATCCAAAAATGCGAAAAACTTATAATAAAAATCATAAATGCGAATCTAAAATGAAAGAGCTGTTTCGAAATGAGTTCGACATAGAAATGGATTCAATTCTTGACAGATGGCTTAAAGGCGATAAAAGGGCTAATGGCGCTAAAAGTTTCAGAGATTATTCATGCCTTCCAAAAGTTTTGGATGAAAACCGATTCGAAAAAAAATTAAGCCCACGTATACAAGCTCCAGATCAAGTAGTCATGATATGTTTAAGTTGGTTACATCAGACTAACAAAGATAATGAAGAAAAAACAATACTGAAGTCTTTGATACTGCTTGATGAATATATCTGTTATATATTGAGGAAAAAAAGAACAATACTTAAAAAGTTTTTACGTTTTAATTACTATTGTAAATCTAATGCTAACGTGTATGTATTGTATTCTGACTTGCTCTTTATCTTAGCCGAAATTGATTCAAACTCTTTAAATAAAGGCGAACTTAAAAAATTGGCAGAATTTGGACGAAAAAGTTCCTGTCACATCACCGAGATATATGAGAGTTAAACATTAATTGTGAGGTGTTGATAATGGTTGAGTTGATTGCGATAGACGGCATTGATGGATCTGGAAAGACAACTGTATCGCGATACTTACAAAAATATCTTGAGAAAAAAGGGAAAAAGGTGCTGATCATTGAGCAACCAAAAATTTCAGTTCTTGGAAATCTCGTTTTCAGGTTATTGACGGAAAGGCGAAATAAAGCAGGTGCAAGAGCAACCACAACACCCTTGACGTTATCCTTTTTATATACAATAGACTTCCTTTTATCGATAATCTCGCACAGATTAAAAAAGGGGGTAAATACCGTAATTTTTGTAAGATACACTCTGACAGCCGCTTACTTGCCCGAGAGAATTGGAACTATATTGTATCTTTTTTTAGCAAAGTTGCTCCCAGTTCCAGACATAATGATATATCTGGATGTTTCAGTGAAAACAGCGTTGAACCGTCTTGGTTCAATTCATGTGAGCAAACGGTTTCAAATCACCGAAGATCCCAAACTACTTAGAACCACCAACGTAAAAATGAAGAAATTGTCAAAGTTACTTAAATATCCGAAATGGAAAAAATTAAACAATGAGAGTGATCTAGAAACCCTCTACCAGCGGGTAGAAGAGATTTATGATAATCAGTAACTAAAATTTACCTGCCGTATTATTAATTGCTTCAAGTATCTTTTTTTGTTTTTTGTTAAGTTCGGTTGGTAAGATAGTATTGTCGCTAAAGGTTTTCAGGTTCAGTTGCGCATTTGTAACAAAGCGGGATCTATCGAAACATCATTGGCAGTTGAGCTTGAAAAGTTCTATAGAAACTGAAAAGTCAAATTTTTAAAAATAGAATTGTATAATGTCACTAATTATTTTGCAAGTTATATGCGCCGTAGGTATGTTGTCCCGTAGATATGTTGTCCTATATTGTGGAAAATATTCATTAGTATTACAGGTGCTCCTTTTGTATAGTGTTTAATATGACCTCTCAAAAGTATACGCCACGTTTTTGAGGAGAGCCTCCAGACAAACATGTATATCCCACCTCCGACAATAACTTATTTCGTATGTTTCCGTTCCTTCATTGTGGAAAGTTTATTATGTATAGTTGATTTATTCTTCTTAGTGTTTGATATGAATCCTCAAAGTCAAAGCTGTGACTTTGAGGAAAGGATTTGCACTCAAACAGCTAATTCCCGCCGAAGGCTCCAGCACTATGGGTCCGAAGCCTCTCCTCCAGCCATTTTTAAAGTCCCAGAAAATAATAAGAACATGACCACCCACAACGAAGAACCAATACACGACTACGCACAAAGACTCACACGCCACAAACGCAACATAAA
>WQYG01000133.1 GCA_009781395.1 Candidatus Bathycorpusculum sp.
ACCGGTTTCAGATGACAAACGAGCAGACATAATAGCAGCTAAACAAAGAAATGAACCTGTAGCACAAATCAAAAAATGGTTCAACATAAGCGAACGCACCATAAGCCGCATATGGAACAAATATCAAAAAACCGGTACCTACCAACCCACACCCTGCCTTGGCAGAAAAAGCAAACTCTCCAAAGAAACAGACCAGCAAATCAAAGACACCATAGCAGAAACCCCCGACATAACTCTAAACGAACTTATCGACAAACTCTCCTTAGACTTAACTGAAGGCGGTTTATCGTTTCATCTAAAAAAGCTGGGACTAACGTTTAAAAAAAGATCCTCTATGCAAGTCAGCAAAAACGAGCTGATGTAGTTAAAGAAAGAGTTGATTGGCGCGACTTGCAGCCCACTTTAGAGTTGATAACCGTAACTCGCTGTTTGTAACCCATATACTTCGTGTATCATCATCAAATAATGCCTTTATTCTGCCTGTTTTACGTTTTAAGCCATAATTTAGGTGTGAAGAAAAACCCCAAACAACAAAACTGACACAAAGTATAACCAATATGTAACCCATACATCGATCATGTTGTCACACCTGCAAAAATGTATGTATTCAGCTTGTGTGTTTTTATTAGAGTGACTATGCATGAACTTGTGTATACAACCATGGTTGTTGAGTAAAAACAGCATTAAAATTTAAATTCTAACGACATTTTCACTGAGAGCTGAATACATACGCAAAAATAATCCAAAAAAGAAAAACCTCATAAAACCGTTTTGAACCTAAAACACGCCCACAACCATCAGAACACTTTCAAAGAAGCGTACAAAAATAAAAGCAAAAAATGACGATTTTCGCCAAAAAACTGTTTTAAGCTTGTAAAAAACAAGGTCAAATATTGAGAAGCACAACGAGAACAATTCCTACACAGCCCCATAACCACAAGAATTCTCTACACTTTCCAACCTAATACCTATGGGTTACACATAACGAGTTACGGCTGTAAATGATGCATAAACCTGCAAGCAAGAAAAGAAAAAGGAGTGTGTTGCCTTATTGTGTTATGTAACAGGCGAGGGTTTGGTCGTTGCCTTTTGTATCGACGTAGACCTTGTATTCTCCAATTTGATATGTGCCAGCTATATTGTTGTCAATGGTAAAAGTTTCTTCTGTGTCGTTTCCTAATTCATCGGTAACTGTGATCGTGAGTTTATTTGTATTGCCAAGGGTTTTTTCCACGCTTGCTTTGACGATAATGATGCTGTTGTTTTCGTCAGCTTCGGGTTCGATTTTTATTTTGCAGTCTTCCACGATGTAGCAGGCGCGTATCTGAGTGTTGCCTTTTGTATCGACGTAGACCTTGTATTCTTCGACTTGGTATGTGCCCGCTGCGTTGTTGTTGATCATAAATGTGGCAGTGATGATGTTTGTCTTGTCATGCTCATATGTCTCTGTGATGGTTATAGTGAGCTCGTTTTGATTGCCGGTTAATTTTTTTACAGACGCTTCGGCAACGGTGTTAACGAGTTTGACGTCTACTCTTTCCAACAATATTGAATTTGCCCAAGAAATGCCGCCTTCCCCTACAAGCTGGAATCTTAGGTATGAACCTATTTCGTCTTTGTACTCTACAAGATCAATTGTATTGCCAGTTGCTATTTTTTTGCCGTCTGCGATCCAATCGATTCTGTCATAGTATTCGCCTTCCACTGTGATGATATTGTCGTCGATTTTAATGCTGTTTATAATTGGTGTTGGAAGACCACTGTTTCTAGCATCTAAACCTTCGTCAATGGCCATCATGGCAGATGCGTAGAACATGCCGCTTCCCATAGCAGTTTTGATGTTTTCAACGGTGTTTTCGGGCATAACAAACATTGTCCAGCCACTACGTGCAATAGCTGACGTTGAGTGAGCATCATCATTAGAAATTCCAAATACGTTTTTGCCTTGAGGTGCAGTTATCATAAGTGTACGATCCCAAAGGATACGTTCGTTTCTGGTTTCGCCGTCATTCACGCCAAAGATTTCATATCCCATGGCTGAATTAGGATATTGTAAGAAGAAATTAGCATAGTTGTTGATTTGTGCTTGAGTAGCGGGTGCTGAGGTATATCTGCCTGGGTGTGCAAAGAACGAAAATCCGTCGCGGTTGTTGACGTTCTGAAGTGCCGTATTATAATTGCTAGCTAAGAGACCTGCATTGTAATCGGCAAAATAGGAAAGTACGTGGTTGCTAAGTCCGTTTTGTTCGTTGCATAGGGGTATCTGGATCATGGCTTTGCCGTCGCGGCCTTCGCCATTTGCAATTTGGTTAGCGCGTTCAGCCGTAACAGCGCCCTGAGCTGAGGTGTATTTGTCCCAGTCTTTGCTTGTATTGGCATGATCGGTTATAGCCACAATGTCATATCCTGCACCGTAATAACCTTCAACCATATTTCTTACTGGCTCGCTGCTGTCTATGCTGACTGTAGTGTGCGTGTGAAGGTTGGCTTTGTATTGTCCATAGGTGTCCCAGTCAACATTTGCATAGGGACTGTTAAAGTTGTAGTACGTAAGGATTTTTGGCGTACTGGCTGCAGCAAAAGGTAATGCAGTAGCTATCATACTGAAAATAACGCAGATAGCTAAAGCAAAAGATAATATTTTTTTGGTGTTTCTTGTTTGTAATTTCATTTTATTTTTTTACCTAACATAGTTTAAGAAAGCAAACGCTCTCCAAACATTCTTTAACCAGAAAATATGATATAAAAAGTCCGTCAATAATGTCAATAGTAGTAATGTATCTATGATCTTCTTTATAAAATATATAATAGATTCCAGTTTACATTGTTTTTGATAGTTTTAACGAGATTTTTGGATTTGTTTGTTTGACTTTCAGACTATACAAAGTCTGAAAAAAATTGTCAAACTGTACGTTGTTATTGTGTTGTTGTATTGACGACTTTTATCAGGTTCTTATGAAGTTTAAGCCATGATTTTGAAGAAAGCCTCCCAGCACAGACAGGTTCGAATCCCACCCCTGCACTTTTTATAAGCTAGTTTGTTCTGATGAAAACTGTTTTGTCTTAAACACACATAAAATTGTTTGTGAATGTTTAAATAAAATACTAATTAAAAATTATTTTAGTTTATTTTGAGGTTGTTAAGACGTTTAGTTAGTTCAGAGTGGATTAGTTGTTTCTTTTCAGTGTTGAGGTGGAAAAGTACTTTTTTTGTCATTTCAGTTGAGATGGTGAAGAGGTAGTTTAGTTTTATAACACTGTCTTTTATGGCACCTTCAGATTTGTTGAGGGGTATTCCTTTCATTTTGGGATTACTTGTTATGCCTGCCACTATTATGTTGTTGAATTCTTCAAAAAGAACTATGGCAGGTCTTGTTTTCACGTCGTTTGTGTCAGTGAACTGTATTGTCACAAGGATGACATCCCCAGGTTTAGGCATGTTCCCAAGCCTCGTCTTCGTCGTTGTCCCAGAGTTCCTTCATTTTTGCTTGCTGGATAGTGTGTAGAAATTCGTCATATTGCTTTCTGTTTTTAGATTCTTTGGCTGTTTTTATCAAGTTTAGAATTGTTTCGTTGTAGGTTTCTCTTGGGTATTTTCGAATATTTTTTAGTTCTTGAACAGCTGACTTTGTGAGTTGTATTGTGGTAAGTTTTTTATCACTCATTTATAATCAACTATAGTTGTTTAGTTGGTAACTATAATATTTAATGTTACCTTCAATCTTGAAAAATGGAAAGTGCCCACCGACATAACTATAGCAACTTGATTTTACATTGATAGTTTATATATCTTGGTTGTGTAGGTCTCTTCAGGCAGTTGTTTGATGTGAGGGCAACAGACGATAAAACAAGAGAAAACATTATCTTAGCAATGCA
>WQYG01000134.1 GCA_009781395.1 Candidatus Bathycorpusculum sp.
ACATACAAGGTTCTACTAAAGAGAGGCTGTAATTTTTACAGCTGAGCATAATGCATGCAGTCACGAAAATATAAGACCAAAAATAACCATAAAAAACTAATGAAACAAACAAACAAGTTTTTGTATAAAGTTATAGGCTAATGGAAAAGGAGTAAGAGGATCTATATGGTGAATATGAGGGTTAAATGTCCTGCTATGTTATTGATGGCTATAGCGGTTTATTTAACTATAATTTTTATAGATATTGGGACTTTGTTTTTCTTTTATTCCACGTATATTACATGTGCCGTTGCTATTTGTCTATACGTAGCTGCGTTTGCTTTGCTGTATGTAGTGTATAATGGGCAATTTAGAAAAATGACGCTGTCAAGGGTGTTAAATATTGTAACCCTGCAAAGTTTCATTATATGTATATGGTTTACATTTGTAAATTTGATTCAATTATATCCATACACGGTCATAGAAGGTACTTATTGTGATTGGTATTTTCCTCAAGATTTTTTCCAAATCACTAAAAATACAAATTACATACTAGCCGTAGCAGCTATTTTGGCAATTGTATGTTTTAGCATTAATCGTTACTATAAACGAACTAAACTATGAAACCTCGGAGCAGATAATTTTAGTTTAGCAATATGCGATAACATGTTTGAGGATTTCTTTACCACATACCTTTTAGAGATTAGACGTTTGTTAAATGTACACTATTTCGGGCAGAATTTCTTTTTTTGTTATTTTTATAAGAGCTACAGATGGCTTGTTTAATAGTGAGGAGGGATTTGTTGGACTTCCCGGGTTGATATAGAGCCTGTTTTCTTCCCATTTAATGTTGGCATTATGTGTGTGCCCATAGACCAGTACGTCAAACCCATTTGTTTTTGTTAACTCCCGCATTTGATCCATACCATATAGAATGTTTGGGTTATGTATTACACCTATTTTTCTATCAAGTATCTTTAAAGAATTTAAAGCAGGCAACACATTTTTTATCTCCGGAGCATCTAGATTACCAGGTACAGCCAACACAGGCGCAATTTGCTCTAACGTGTCAATTACAGATAGTTCAACTAGATCCCCTGCATGAATTATATAGTCAACATTTTCAAAAACAGTAAATACTTTTTGAGGCAGAGATGATGCTCTTGAAGGAATATGAGTATCGGAGATCAAACCGATAATTTTAGTAACTGGAACATTAACCATCTCTTTAGACAACATTGTCTGTTCGCCATTCAACTATTTACCCTCAAACAATCATTTAAACTATCTTTTCACTTATATGGTTTATAGTTTTTAACATATGATAAACAGAGATAAAGTTAAAAAAGTTAAGAGGATAAATAGAGATTACGCTATTAGCCCCTAAAAGCGGATAGTTTATACCTACAATAAGCAAGAAGCAAAAAACCTGCCAACATGAATAGAGACACAAAATACCAAATTACCGCATTTATTGCAGTCACAAATTTTATACCAACAAAAGAAATATGGCGTGTTTAAGCCTTAACTACCATTAACAGTTTTTTCAGACGCTTTAATCATCATAAGAGACATTAAAAGTTCAAACTGTTAGGTTGTTGTAGACAAACAAGCTACTAAAAGATAATTATTATGTTTTGACACACATTGTTATCTATGTCTGCTGCATTGTTTGAAATTTCGCCGTTCAATTGGTTAAACGTGTCCTTACTGTAATACACGCCACCGCCTTCACGGGCTTTATTACCGGAAATCACTCCACCCGACATCACAAAAGAACCCTCAAAGTGATACACCCCTCCACCCAAACCATAGATAGTTGTAGCGGTGTTACCGGAAATCACTCCACCCGACATCACAAAAGAACCCCCATTCTTCACGCCACCACCATTACCATCACCAAGAATACTCAAACCATTAGCAGTAGTAGCAAAATTATTAAAAATCTTACCATCAACCATTTTAAAAGTGCCAGCATTGTACACTCCACCACCAGCTGCTGCAGTGTTAATCGAAATCACCCCACCAATTAACTCAAATACACCCCCACTATCAACAAACACGCCACCACCCAAACCCCAACCTATGTTACCCGAAATCGCACCATCAACCATAACAAGAGTACCACCAGAATTAACAACTACCCCCTGACCAGTAGAACCCCACTTGTGAGTTACAATAATACCCCCAAGCGTCAAACGCCCACCATCCTCAACAGTAATAACATTTTGACCAGCCAAACCAATCAACTGAAAAAACCCAGCCCCACCAACACTTGTTAACACAACATCCGCACCAGCAGGAATACTAAGCACATAACTAAGAGAAACATCTTTAACAAGAACAATATCAACAGGCACACCAACCTCAACAGCAGTATCTACAGCATCTCTAAGCTCAACCTCAGACCTAACACCCACCAAACCACCATCACCATCTACCACCAAAGCTCTATAAACAAACAAAGAAAAAAACAACAGCAACACCACAACCACTAACAAAGAAACAAACACCAAAAACCTACGACGCGAACCACACAAACCAACCACAGACTTAACACTCATATCACATACCACTTTACAAATATAGAATAAAAATTAAAATAAATAGCCCCATATATTATTTTTCGTGTGTATATGACTCTCTGAAAGACAACAAACAACACATAACAGCAATACTGCAATTTTGTTTACAAATCACAATAAACTAAACACAAACCATTTTTCGACTTTAGCATCTTTACCACATTAAACTTTATAAATGTAAGAGATTATTTGTACAAATATGAGCACTAACTCTAAAATAAAATTGCATAGTTCGCGTAGAACTGTGTTATTAGTTTTTGTTTTGTCAGCATTTGTGTTACTATTGTTGGGCGCGTTAGTTGTTTTTCAGGTGTTTAAAGGCAGCAATGAAAATTCTTCTTCGGAGGAGGATATCACATATCCTGTTTTGGAGGGGACTATATATATTAAAAATGAGGTTGAACTTAGAAATGTTATTGATAACTCGGTTGGCAAGTCGGTTGTTATTGCGTTTACTAAAGATATCCAACTCACAGAATCGGCACTTAGCATTACCAATAATACAAACATTACACTAACTATCGACAGTAAATATGGTGTTTGTAAGATTTTTGGCGTCGCGGGTAATAGCACTATTGTTGTTGAGGACGGTGGAGTGTTGACACTTAACGGTGTTATTGTAACTCATGAACGTATTTCTAGTGGCGGTACGGGAGTAGTTGTTAACTCTGGAGGAACCGTTAACATGCATAGTGGCGAAATTTCGGGTAACGTTGTTAATAACAGTGGCGGGGGTATACACAATAGGGGCACCTTTAGACTCTATGGAGGTAAAATTTCCGACAACACAGCTACCAATAATGGTGGTGGCGTGTACAATGTTGGCGATTTTGAAATGTATGGCGGAGAAATTACAAAAAACAACGCCAACATGGGGGGCGGAGTGTACAATCGAGGCACCTTTAACAGGTTGGGTGGCGTGATCGCGGATAATAAAGCAACCTCCAGAGGATATAATTGGGCTTGAGCCGATAATAGGGGTTAGTTAATGTTGAACAGTGTTGACATTTTGAAATTTAGGTTGTACTACACTGTTAAATCTAATTGTTGTATATAATTGGGTATAGTTTTTTCAATTTAATCCTGAAATCCCGGAAAATTATATCTATAAAACTGAAATAATCAGCGGAAATCGAAAAATATGCCTTTTTTGACCTTTACAGAACTAACAAATTACGTATCATAGATATAAATTATATCTATGT
>WQYG01000135.1 GCA_009781395.1 Candidatus Bathycorpusculum sp.
GCTTTTGTTTGGTTTTTGCCTGTGTATTCGCCGGATTTTAATCCTATTGAACTTTTGTGGTCTAAGGTGAAGGTGGTTTTGAGGAAGCTTAAGGCTAGGTCTTTTGAGGAGTTGCAAAAAGCGCTCAAGACGGCTTTAGCTGCCATTACGCTTGGCGATATTAAAAACTGGTTCAAACACGATGGATATGCATCAATATGAATTCATGTTGCTATAAAGAACAGTTAGTAGGACTAAAAAAGTTTCTTGATAAATTACCTTGGACTCTTCAAATAGTTCTTAAAAGTATGATTCGAAGTAGATCAAAATCAAAGACTGCTATTATCTGCCTTACCCTTTGCATTTTTCTAATGACTGTATCCTTAGCAGGCGGAGCGGTTGCCTGGTGGACAACTCGAAGTTATGTGGATAACTCTTTTGGTCAAAACGTTATTGCTATCGGACATGAAAAAATATTAACCGAGTATGAAGCTATGATGACCGATGCTTTAAACACTAACCTTTCTACTTTCAACTTTCTCGAAAACCCCTTCTTTATCGATGAAGAATTTCTTGAAAAATTAAACACTATTCAACAAATAACAATTATCGATAACCGCTTACTAATGATTGACAAAGTGGTGGAAGTACAAACACGCGAATTAGTTAACGATAATGGCGATTCTCATTATGTAACCTATGGCCGCTCCAATGTACGCTCATCTACTGCATTAATAGTTGGAGTTAATCCACATTCTATTGCAGACAACTTGTTAACCCAAAACATGCCTCTAAACTCCAACACAACCACAACAACGACAACAATAGTTGGTTCCTCTTTGGCACAGAACATCTTTGACAACCCTCTTAAACAAAAAATCGCCCTAGACTCTTATAATTCAAGCAGCAGAGAATTCTTTTCAATAAGCGACATCGCGTTAGACCCCATCAATCAAGGATTTGTTGTTTACATACCCCTAAACACGCTTCAAGAACTTAAATCGCTACCCACTCAAAATCTCATACTAATCAAAGTACAAAACACCGATGATATCTCTAAAATTGAAAACTTGGCAGCACAATACAATTTGAATACTTTACCTCTTAATAGAGTTCACCAGTTAAGCTTATCCAACATTGACACTATTTGGCTATCTATTTTACCCTTCCCAATACTATCTACTGTTACTACTTTAATCGGTCTACTTAATTGCCTACTTGTTTCCTTCTCCGGACGCCATCGCGATTTCGGCATTCTACAAGCCATGGGCGCCAAAAACAACTATATTACAAAAATAATACTCCTCGAAAGCTTTACTTTTATTCTCCCAACCGCCATCATAGGCATAACACTTGGCATGATATTCAATTTTGTTTTCCTCCTTCCTAACGCAACCATATCCCTTCAACTATTATTCACATGTTTAGGCGGACTAGCTCTCTTACTATTTAGCATATGCCTCATCAGCGCAATAATTACACTAAAATTAAACAAACACTCACCCACCAACCTAATACAAAACGCAAAATAAACACAGGGGACATTTCAACTATCCAATTTTTAGTGCTGCAATTAACACTTCAACAAACGTGCTACAACAAATGTATATAAATGTTGTAACAGTGACCTATGCCCGGTTTCGAAGACACAATTTTTTACCTGTACTGCCTAAGTGTTAGCTTTAAAAGTATCCAATATAATTACTTATTAGTGAAAAATATGGGAGCAAAAAGCAAAAAAATTGTTATCCCTGTCATATTGTTTTCTGTTATCATTGTTGCTCTATGTTTAGTTTTGGGCTTAGCAAACATGCAACCAAATGGCCCTATTTCTACAGAAGAACGGGCAGTTGAAATTGCATTACCTATTGTCCAAACATACGCTCAGGAAAACAACCGCACAATAACAACCACAAAAACAACCCTTAGAGAATCCGCAAGACCTTACTGGCTTGTAGAGATCGGGCTTAAAGATGTGGAAAATCCTAATGGTATATATCACCTTCGAACTACCAGCTATGAAGTTACAATGTGGGCCGATACTGGCGAAATATACCATCACGGCTCAATATGGGCTGAACTACCATATAATGAGGAAAAATTTAAGATTCCCATTGACATAGCAATTGAAATCGCTTACCCCTTTGCCCAAAAATATGCTCAAGAAAACAATCTCACAATAACAACCACAAACAGTTGGACTGGTGAGGAGTATTCCCGACCCGCCTGGATGATTGATATACAATTTGACAACATAAATCAGGGATTTTATAGCTATTGCATCTTTATCTGGGGCGATACAGGAGAAATACGATGGCACAGAGAACAAGGCTGGTATAGTTAAAAACAGTCCACACTATCTAAAACAGTAGTTCTGAAGAATAGTTTTTTGAGAGTTTTAACTCTAAAATGCTATCCTAACGCGGTTGAACTGAAACCAAAACTAGTTTTTTGAAATCAGAAAAACAGAAAGTGCACACCTATAGATATGCAGCATCTTTTTTGTAGCTTTGTTGTGTTTAACAGCTTCTTTTGATGAACATTTCTATCCTCTACCCTTTTCTGACTTTTAACCAGTCCCCAAAACCCTTAACACTATACTCTGATAATAAGTGCTCTCAAAGATTGGTTGTCACGGAAAAATCATCTCCCACATGGTGATAACTGGACGATAATTTGTCTCTTAAAGTTTTTTGAAGCCGACCCTTTGTTACCAACTCGTTTGGCGTTAAAGGGTGGTACGGCGATAAATTTGATTATATTCAAACTACCCATCTCTCGGTTGATATTGCTCTTGAATTTTCCTATAAATTCGACCAAAATATGCCAGAACTGAAACTTCACTAACTGCCCCATAAAAAAGACCCCGACATTTTAAAAACAAGAAAAACCCAAAATCCACAAAAACTATTGCAAAATTATTGAGCTATTGCTTGTATAACCTCACACAAAGCTAGACATATACGCTACACCAAGTATGAGTAGTTATTAACAAATAGCGGGTTGACATGATAAGCATATTAACCCAAATCACTCATTTAGAAAAAGGTGAATGCCATGACTGAAACTGTATTAAACACCAAAACCTTACCTGAAGCCTTATCCAAGTTAATTAGAACAGAAAAAGTAAGAGTCCGTGAAACAGATGGCGAAATTCACCTCATACCCATACAGGAACCAATTGACTATATTAGCAAATTACGCGGCTCACTGGCTAATTATCCCGAGATGTCGGTTGAGAAATTTTTAGAGCGCAAACACGCAGATAAGGAACTAGAAGAATGTGCATGTTTTACGTCATGGATGCTTGCGCCTTAATTGCTTTTTTACGTGATGAACTAGGTGCAGATGTTGTTACGGCTATTTTGAAATGTGCAAAACAGGGTAAGGCGGAGATTTGTATGAATAGTATTAATTTGCTTGAAGTTTATTATGGGTGTTGTTCGTACTTTGAGGGATGTTGTGCGTTGGGTTTGTTGGCGGCGTGATCATCAGGCTGTTGCAATGTGGTACTACTACCATAAACAAAAATTACAACTATAGTACTACACTGTAACATCTAAAACCATATATTTTTATGCTTGTGGTGTCACCTGTTAACATGTGACACCTCATGGGCAAACATGCAAACATTCTACTAAGTGAATCAGACCGCGAAGAACTAAAAAA
>WQYG01000136.1 GCA_009781395.1 Candidatus Bathycorpusculum sp.
AAACAAACTTTGGATCCAAAAAGCCCTTGACCGTAGCACACGACGAACTGCAGCCCGGGTACTTGGCCATCGTGATACTACAACCTTCAAAAAACTCTACAACAAAGTCAAACACATAGAAAAGTGCATCTTCTACTCTGATAATTGGGATGCTTTTGCTAAAGTATTGCCCAGAGATTGCCACATTATTGGTAAAAAGCACACCACTGTCATTGAGCAGGATAATAGTAATACGTGTCATTATTTGGGGCGTTTTACGCGGCGAACCAAAGTAGTTTCTAAGCTTGACATTATGGTTGATACTTCGATAAAGTTGTGGACCAACATGACCACGCCTGAGGTGTTCACTAAAATTCAAACAACAGCACTATCTATCTATAAGTGATGACTCTCATAAACGGCATATAGAGCTTACTACATTTGAGTGTTAAGAAGAATGCTGCCAGCTTTCCCAGGTTCACGTGGCCTAAGACCACACTACAGCTGGGAACGGAACACGGTTTAACTTCTGAGTTCGGTATGGGATCAGGTGGAACCCGTGCCCTATGACCGGCAAACCTGCATTTACTCACAATAGATACTTATAAGGATTGTTTTTGAGTTTGAGTAACTTGATGGGCAATGCCGTTTTGATGCCTATATTGCGCTTTGACGCGCCAGTTTGGAAGAACTTCTTATTTTTGGTTAGATTTGGTTGAGTGCTAGCTTGAAGTTGAAGTTACATCGACTACAGTGGTAGCCTTTGATGCAGAAAAAGTGATTTTTCAGCTCTTTGGTGGGGAGAGGAACATCTTTGCCACAGTGAGGACAAACCGCCATAATAATCAACGGCTTTCATTAGTGAGGTCTGACAATATGAATTTAATTAACATAAAAACCCGAAAAAACGCAAAGTGCCGCGACATCGTTAAGTTGATAAATGCCGTAAAACTGTAAATATTGACTAGCAATACACCACGGTACTATGGATATTGTGTATTAAAACCACTATTTCCGTTGGAACCATAAATTTTTTGCCACAATCAAAAGATAGGAGAAAGAAAAGACACAGAAGAAGAGGTTTCGCAAACTCTAGCAAACAATTTTGCAACAAGTCGGCGCTAATATGCTCAACTTCGCTTCAGAAAAGTCTTAGCGTTTGCTTTATGCACCCAAACATGCGCTGATAGCATCGATCAGCCATCACCTCAGCAGTTAAAACCACCAAATCTTCTCGCCGCATCGATGAGCCCCAATAACGGTCAACAAAAGTTAGAACACTTGGATCTTAGTTTGGCGCTCATCCGTTTGTAGTCCAGATGCTGGATCTGCATGACCAAACTAACGACCAACACGATTAGCGCTCATGTTCCCACTCATCACCACTACACTTCAGGGCAGAGTTTGAAAGCTATACGACAGATTTACAAACCCACTTCATAGAAACGAATTATCAGCTGCCACCAAAACAGACTGTTTGTCTTGGGCAACTCACGATGCTCAAGGCTCCGATGAGCAACTCTTGACATCCGGTGCATCGAGTTCCTGAGGGGGAAAGCGTTAATAAAACGTGATGAAAAGACAGCTATGTTCACACCACGACACACCGCAGAACTATGAATACTCATGCGCATAACACCAAGGCACATGCATTTTTGTGGTGACCCAAAAGAAGTCGTTACTATCAAATCTGCAGACAATTGTCTGCTACCGACTTCGATGGCACAACATAATCCCTTTGAGGATACACTATGCAGTGAGCACCTCTGTTGTTTGGGTTAGGGAAAAGAGGAGTGGGTCGATGCTGTTTTCTTCTGCTTTGACATAGAGGTAGTTGTAGAGTTTTAGGTGATGCCAACACTGGGTTACAGAAAGGAGCGTTGGTAGCAGTCTTCATGGCGAATGGCGGTGCATTTCTTGGAGGCTACTCGTTGTCCCACCAAGATGGGCTGATGACAGATGAGACAGAAAACTCGACCTTTCTTCTGGACACGTTTCATCAATCTGGAGTTTATCACATAGTGATTTGTCGCCATATTCTTCACCAAAGAACACTCTTCCTTTTTCGGGTAAAAGCGTTTTTGTCAAGGTTTCTGGACTAAAGCTTAGTCAAGAAATCTGGACTAACTTTTTACCATGGAATTTATGTACATTTATGGGTGCACACATTATGCGAAGGACTGTTGGATAAATCTCGGCTTTCTCTAAAGGTGGATGAAGTCTACACTATGGATTGATCAAAGGTGAGGGTAAGGTTACGTTTTCCAAAACGAGTTTAACTATTGTTTAGGTGATTTTTGAGTTGTGAATTCTTGCTTTACCTTGCGTTGCATGCTTTGGATTATTTTCTGTATTTTGCACAAGGTTTCTATACTTAACCCTCGTTGTGGTAATGGAACTTGCGGGCGAGTAGCTCAGTACGGATAGAGCACCAGCCTCCTAAGTTGGGGGTCGAGGGTTCAAATCCCTCCCCGCCCGCCATGCTTCCGTCTTAGGGCTTAATTTGAGGGTTTTGCTTTCGTATTTCATTTTCATTTTGTTCTGATTCATTAGGGGGATTTCTTGCGCACTGTAAGCAGAACAGAGCGTTTTCATATGTAAGCACTCAGGTTATCTTGTTTTGGAGGTTTGCATTGTCTAAAAACTGATATTCAGCTGTTTGCTGTAAAATGGTGTTGAATTAAATTTCTCTAGTGCGTGCTCAAAAGCGTAGACTAAAGTGTAGGGCAGAGAAACAAAACAAGGAAATCAGCCATAACTAAACTCAAGATAAAACAACAGGCACTCAAAAAAACAGACCCCTAACCATGCAATGTCATCAGGCTAAAAATTTGGGTCATGCCTCAAATTAGTTTATTGCCAAATTCCAACACGTTTATGAGCAAACCAAAAACAATTGTGTGCATACTCCACGATTTAGAGTAACAAATAGTTTTGCGAGCTAAACGCTTAAGCCTTGCACGAAACGTAAGATGCTTACGCTCAATACGTTGTGTATTCCGCTTCCCGGTTCGCAAAACACTGCACGGCATGGCTTCATGATAGGCAAAGTTGTCATCCGAAAATACCGATACGACCTCTACATTTAACTTTGAGAGCAAAAATAGAAGCTCTTGTAACACTTCATGCTCTGTTCCAAAAACATATGCAATGATTTCTCCGGTGTCATGATTTATAGCATGCCACAGCCAACAAGGAGTTTTCTTGCAGTAAACTCTGCCCCACATCTCATCCATCTCCAGACGGACTTTAAGGGGTGTTATGAGGTTTGTATATTTTGGGTTTATGTTTGTTTGGAATTTTTGTGTTTTTTTAAAACCGACATGACAGTATTTTGACTATGCCTAACACACGTGAAATGTCACGTATGCCGCTGCCGTTTAACGCCATTTTTATTATCAACTGTTTGGTTTGGGGTGTGGCTCCACTATTTTTATAGTGGGTTTGGAAGGTTTTTCCACAAGAGTTACATTTGCACCTTGGAGCCCCATTTATCTGCTTACCCATTTTTACTACATTTTCACTCCTACAATGTATGCATTTCACAGATACTTTTATCACAACTAATCATCAGTAAGATAACAAGGACACTTCACTTATAAACTAATTTGAGGCATGACC
>WQYG01000137.1 GCA_009781395.1 Candidatus Bathycorpusculum sp.
AACGAAAACACAAACCAGACCGCGCCGAAAACCTTTACCATCATTGACGGCAACACGCTCATGGCGCAGGAGTACGAGCCGTTACAATTCGCCGTATAGTCTTTCAAAGTGCTAAAGTAGACTTATTTTTTAACTTTAGAAGCTACTATAGCAACATTAAATGACAGTGACGCATATCTGCTATTCCAACTAGTTTAACACCGTTGAGTACACCATGCTTTGACATCAGACACAGGCTAAAACTACTTTTTTGCACATTTATTTGCGTTAATATGAATTAATGTTGCTATATTGAGGTTTTTGATGTTGATTTTTTGTGGTTCGAGTTTTCAGCAATTTTTTGTATTCAACCGTTTATAATATTATGTGCACAGTATGGGAAAAAGAAAGTTGTTTGGTGCAATAGTGTCTATTAAAGAAGTGAACTTCAAGTTATGTGATTTGTTAGTTGAATATGTTCTTAAAGAAGTAACAAAAAATAGCTCAATACTGTTTATCCAAAAATTGTTATTAGGTCACTATTTTTGTGTCCTAATTTTGTGCATTGGGTATCTTTAAGTATGTCAGGTGAAAAGTATTGTTATGAGACCTTTATCAGACTTCGAGGCCCTTGAGTGTATCAAATTATTAAGTGAAGCTCGACGTAAGGCTTGGGTGAAGCTTGCTGAGACTGTAAGTTTGCACTTGGATGGAGATTCTGTATATAAGCCAATTGCCTATACAGTACATGATTTCTCTCATCATTGTTTTAATATTTACAAAAATATAAGCAAGGTATTGATCGATCCCAGAGTGTGGACAACATTAAACACAGTGTCGCCTGCAATTTCAGATGAAGAATTGTTCCTGCTTGATGTGGCCGTGCTGTTTCATGATTATTCTATGACTCCAGTTATTGACGAAGTGCAAAGAGGATATCATTCTGAGACGTCTGCTAAAGAGTTCTATCGTGTGAGTAGAGAATCTTCGTTTATTAGTATTTTTAACGAGACGCAGCGACGTATAATAATGGATATCATCCAAGCTCATAGTGATGTTGTAAGGGATTCAGAAACAGGTGCCAAACTTGTACCGCCAATAAAAACACTTAACAAGGTATCTGACTATGTAGGTTTGTCTATCCGTGTGACACTGCTTGCAGGCATTTTGTTGATAGCAGATGAGTTAGATGTAACTCAAGAGCGATCTCCAGAAACATGTGAGAACGCTTTAGAAAAGTTGTCAAAAATTGCAAGTATGTCTATTGCTGTCAAAGCAAAGGTTGAAGAATCCATAGGTCATTGGTGTAAACTCAAGTACTTCAGTTATATCCACCGAGATAACTGTGGTAGCGTTAAACTGATGGTGAATGAAAATGAGTATCGGTTTAACCCTGATAAGGCCGATGAGGTAATTGGACTTGTTATAAGCAAGATTACTGAAAAATTAACATATGTAAAAAAAGTGGTGGGCATGTCTACTTTTAGACAGCTGGTTGAGGTCGAATGTGTTGAAGCAGATTTTTCAGATGTGTTTAAAGATAAAAAATATGAACTTAATTGTAGAACAAGAGTTTTTTATAAGACAGTGTTGCCATTTTTGCTAAAAAGCTATATTCCTGACGAAATGCCCGTTATATTTGGAAAGCTTGCTAAGGATAACGCGTCAACTTATGATGATAAGGTGTTACCATTTATACCCTTGGTGCTGCCCGATCAAGCGGAAAATTTAAAACTTTCAAAGTACCAAGGGGTTCGACGATTTATTACTCCTGATAAAGTTTTTGCTGAATTTCAAAATTGGCAAATAAACCGTTGTGGTGGCAACTTTGTAAATGCCGACACATGTATTTTGGAGTCAATTGTAAATAATGATGAACTAATTGTTGGTAAAGGTGATTACTATAGCAGTAATTGTACGTCAGATGTAAATTTTTTTAATTTAATACGGTTTTTCCCAGAAAAATATTTTTATACAAAATCTGGACTGAGTGATGTTACACACGCGTCAAGTCCATTTTTTGACGCAATAGACCATTGGACAAAACAATTGCGTGCTGTAGTACAAGATAGTTCATTTGTATTCGATAGCTACTACGCTGGTTTAGGCGTATCTACCTTAACCGTAATTAAAAAAAATGATGGTGACTATTGGTATCCCATCACAAAGAACTCTGTGGCAAAAGCCGCAGGTGGACATGACCGCATTGTCATTCCCGCTGGCACATACCAACCATGTGACTGGGATAGTGCACACGATATGGATTTCCGCTTGCAAGTTTTACGTGAATTTGGCGAAGAACTACTAAATGAAACAGACTTAAGGTGTGTACCTACTAAGTCTCTTTATGAGGTGCTCCAAGAAAAAAGAGCTTCTTCACATGTTTTTGGTCGGTTGATAGATGATGTTCTGCAAGGACGTCCAGGGGTTAAGTTAGTTTGTACTGGTGTAGCTTTTGATATTTTACGTATGCGACCAGAGATAACTTGTTTATTACTACTCGAGGACCCTTTTTATGGAGAACTTGAGTATACAAAAAGTTGGGAATCAGATGAGATAAAATGGTTCAAGCTATACGATGACAAAGAGTTTGAAGCGTTGATAGGAGACAAAGAAGAACCCTTGGTTCCTCCTGGTTTGGCAGCCTTAATTTGGGGTAGGCAGAAAGCAATAGAGTACATCAACAAAAATAAGGACTCATCTTAAATTCCCTTGTTTAGGTTTGTTAGGAAGGGGTTTGCTTGTTTTTCGTGGTTTATGGTTGTTGTTTCTTCGTGTCCTGGGTAGACTGTTAGGTTGTTTGGTAGTTTTGCTATTTTTTGTAGGGTTGTGTGCATGTCTTTGGGTGAGCTTTCGGGGAAGTCTGTTCTGCCTATGCTTTCTGCAAATAGTGTGTCTCCTGAAAACATTGTTTTTTCGTCTATGAGGCAGATGCTGCCTTTTGTGTGGCCTGGGGTGTGCATGATTTTTAGGTTGATTTTTCCAAATGTAATGTTGTCTTCGTCTTTGAGTAGTCTTTTTGTTGTTGGGTTGTGGTTTTCTATGCGTGAGAGAAGGTAGGTGTCATGTTCATGTATGCAGATTGGTGCAGCAGTATATTTTTCTTGCATTGTCTTGTTGCCATTTGTGTGGTCTTGGTGTCCATGTGTGTTAACTATAAATTTTATTTCAAGATTTTTCTTTTCAATGTAATTAAAAATTTGTTGCGCTTCGTCTTCAAATTCCATTCCCGGGTCAATAATGATTGCTTCCTTTGTTTCTGCGCAATTTACAACATAGCAGTTAGTTAAGAGTCCGCCAACAGGAAAAGTTTCAACATACATAACAATCGCTGACATAGATGTGGAGGCTAAAAATAAGTGTTTCTTTAAACGCCAACAAATTCAATAGGCAGCAATATTGTGGCGTTATTTATGAAATTTGTTAGATGATCCCTAAAATCTGCAAATTTATTTAAAGTATTGCCTATTTTTTTATTGTAGTCTTCACGTCAAACGCATGAAAATTTAGTTGGTATTTTGTGTAGTGTTTAACTACTCAGGCCTGTTCTTTAAACAAAAAAGACAAATATATACGTATTGAAATCTAGTATCTTACTAGACAATATAA
>WQYG01000138.1 GCA_009781395.1 Candidatus Bathycorpusculum sp.
GGAAAACGATACAGATGCCTAAAACAGCAGAAAAAAAGGTTATTGATTATAGACTCACTCGGTATGCGTGTTATCTTATTGTCCAGAATGGTGATCCGCGTAAGGAAATTGTTGCGTTAGGTCAAACATATTTTGCCATACAAACCCGCCGACAGGAATTAGCAGACACCTTTAATCAGCTTGATGAAAATAATAAGCGTCTTGTTGTTAGGGGTAACATTAAGCAGTGGAATCAGCTTTTGGCAAAAGCCGCACATAGTGCGGGGGTTATTTCTGATGAAGAGTTTGCGGTTTTTCAAAACGCAGGCTACATAGGGCTTTACGGTGGGTTAACTGTTGCCGATATTCATCGGCGTAAGGGTTTAAGTAAGGCGGAGAAAATTCTTGATTTTATGGGTAGTACAGAGCTGATTGCTAATTTGTTTCGTATTTCTCAGACGGAGGAAAAGTTGAAAATAGATAAAACCTCATCGGCTGTTGAGGCAAATGAGGTTCATTATAGAATCGCTGAAAAAATCCGCATAGCGATGGTGGAAATGGGGACGACTCTTCCAGAAAATCTTCCAACACCACAAAAAAGTATTCAAATTATTGAACGCGAGGAAATACAAAAACTCCGCAATTCCAAAACTAAACTAATGCTTGACGAATAGCAAAAATAGCTGAAACCTAACCTATAATCAAAGATACCGGACTTATGCTAATACTTAACAAACATAATCAACTCCATTAACACCCAAATGTTAACTGATTAGCAGACAGTACCGCCTTTCCACGTCATGTCCAGGTCGTACAGATAGGCCTTTGTGTTTTTAGTGTTAACCTCTATTTGAGGTGAAAGCGTAAATGCGTTTGTTCCTGCTTCATGCAAAAACCTATCGAATTCGATAGGCTTAAGACTATGACTATACAGTTGCTTCCACAAACCCAACTCCTCAAGGGTATTTCGAGTACGCATCCAAATTATTAATGACAATAACCGTATCATCAGTATTCTTGTACTTCGCAATATCGGTCAGACTGATAAAATCATCATAGAACCTTTTGTCACGCCGTTATTTCTGTTCACTTGGTGAGGTTATTTTGTTTAGGGAAAAAATGGGTTATATGTGGATGATTTCTCTGTGGTCTGTTGGTGCAATTCCCATTCCCCAGCTCTTTATTGTTGCTTTTGTAGCGGCTTTGGGACAAAATTATTGGTTTTCTTTGTTTAAGATTTTTCATTATTTTTACTGCGATCTTACCGAATAAACACCGATATTTTTAAAAGATAATGACTCATTATGTGTATATTGCGAGTAAGACCTGCCGAAACAATGATGCCTGCATTAGTGGGTTGGGAGGAGTAGGATAGGGTTCGCTTTATTTCTTCTGTATTATCTCCAAAGATATGTAAATGAACCTATCTTATTTTCTACAAGTTTCACATAAAGATCATTATTATGCTCGTATTTTTGAAAATAAGCTCCTGCTATCGCATCTGCCGCGTGTAAACAGAGTTCAGCTAAAGAATTAACATGAGCCACACCTATACTATCGGGAGACAATTTCACATCTTTTTCGTTGTTAACGCGTTTATATGATTGAGTTGCTTTTTTTCTGAAGAGTAGTGACGGTCCAAATTGTTATTAGATATATTTTGTTGTTTGCACAGAATTGGGGTGGTTCAAAGTTATGGGGCCAAGTCTTTTGCAGTATACGATTGCTGAAGTGGAAAAATGTTCCATTGTTGTGATCTCAAATGCAGTTTTTTAACCTACAAATGCTCTGAATGTAGTACCCCTATACTGTTTTTTTTGGCGTGTAAACGTTGAATTTGTTCTAAAAATTGAAGCAAATTACCATTTTAGTAGTTACACGAATATATTATAGGGAGAAAGGCGTGTTTTGTGCGGTGGGCGAATAATATTCACCATTTGATGGTGTTGTAGAGTAGGAGTCTTGTGTATAATGTACCTTTTAACTCGTTTATTGAGGAGTGTAAACTATGGTTAGAAAAGTTTACGGGGTTCGTTGCCGAGTTTCGCGTAAAGCATATGAATAACGGAAAATATTTGCTATCGTCAGAAATGGGGAGTTAAAAAATATGGCTAACGAGCTGGCTCTTTACGGTTCATTTATTAAACAAATTAAAGCGCTCATACATCGTCGCCAGTATGAGGCGATGAAACGTGTTAATACAGAGTTGATACAGCTTTATTGGGAAATCGGCGCAGAAATCGACCGCAAACAACAAGAGCAAGGTTGGGGAAAATCAGTTGTTGAATTTTTAGCTAAAGAGCTACAAAAAGAGTTCCCTGGTGTTCAAGGGTTTTCGGCTCGTAATCTATGGTTGATGCGGACGTTTTATCTTGAATATTCCCCAAAAACAAAACTGCAACCAATGGTTGCAGAAATTCAAAAATCGAATCTGCCACCATTAGTGGCCGAAATAAGCTGGACGAAGAACATAAGTATAATGCAGAAATGTAAAGACCCCCTTGAACGTGAATTTTATATTAAAATGACCAAACGCTACGGCTGGACAAAGAACGTTCTGATTAACAATATTGAAAATAAAGCGTTTGAGAAATATTTTCTCAATCAAACCAATTTTGACAAAACCGTACCTGAAAAATATCGATTACAGGCAAAGCTTGCTGTTAAAGATGATTACAATTTTGATTTTATGGAGATGGGTCTTGAACATAGTGAAGCTGAGCTTGAGACAGGCATCATAAATAACATCCGGGCGTTTTTAATAGAGATGGGTGGCGACTTTAGCTTTATAGGCAATCAATATCATCTTGATGTTGCTGATGAAGACTTTTTCATCGATTTGCTTCTATATCATAGGCGTCTACGCTGTCTAATTGCAATTGACCTAAAAACTGGTAATTTCAAACCAGAATATGCAGGCAAAATGCAATTCTACCTAACCGCAATAGATGAGATAATGAAGCTGCCTGAAGAGAATCCCTCAATTGGGATTATTGTATGCAAAAACAAGAATCGCACAAAAGTAGAATACACCCTTAAAGCAACTAACAAACCAATAGGCGTGGCAACATATTCATATTATGACAGCTTACCTGAAGAAATGCGTTCCCTACTTCCCTCACCAGATAAAATTGCAAACATAATTACAGAAATAGACAACGATAACAAGGACTAAAATTGCCATTTATTCCGATGCTAAAACCCATTTATTCCGATGCTAAAACCCTATTTCTGAGCATTCTATATTTTGTCTCTTGTTTTTGCTTCACAAAACCAGATGTTTCTTGTCTTTTTTGTTTTTCTGGAGAAAATTTCCAGACACAATTTATAAGCTTCAAAGACTATGTCACGTGTATGGTACAAAAGTTCGTGGGCTCAGCGGGGTACGGGGCCTCCAGAGGGGGCAACGTCCGTGCTATAACAGCTCACGGCACCTACACTTTTTCATCTGGAGACTTTCTCCAGAAATAGTTTATAAGTCTCAAAGACAATATCCATAATTGTATGGTACAAAAGTCCGTGTCCCCAGCGGGTTGCGGGGTCTCCAGAAGAGGCAACGTCCGTGCTATAACGGCACAC
>WQYG01000139.1 GCA_009781395.1 Candidatus Bathycorpusculum sp.
AAAGAAAAGCAAGCTCAAGGTGTTGACTTAATATCGTTAAGTATCGGTGATCCTGACCTTCCTCCACCAGATTTTGTGGTTGAGGCACTCGCCAAAGAAGTTTCTGATTTAAAAAATCATAATTACTCTTTTAGTCAAGGCGAACCTATTTTTCGAGAGGCAGTATCTGTTTGGTACAAGAACCGTTTTGGTGTAGACGTTACCCATGACCAAGTAGTTGCTATGATAGGTTCTAAAGAAGGTATAGCAAACATTGCTCGCGCTTTCATTAATCCAGGCGATAAAGTGCTTGTACCTGACCCCTCTTATCCAGTGTATGCTAATGGAAGCACCATTCTCTGTGATGGTATAGCTATACCAATGCCCCTACTTGAAGACAACAATTTCCAACCAAACTTCGATGCAATTGATACCGACAATGTGCGTATGATGTTTCTAAATTACCCAAACAATCCCACCGCCGCAACTGTTGACAAAGCTTTCCTAAAAAGAGCTGTTGACTTTGCAAAAGATAATAACATAATTCTCTGCTACGACAATGCCTACTCAGAAATTACATATGACGGCTACCGTGCCCCCAGTATTCTTGAAATTCCAGGTGCTGAAGAGGTTGCAATTGAATTCCATTCATTATCTAAAACTTTCAACATGACAGGTGATCGTATCGCTTTTGCTGCTGGCAACAAACAACTTGTTACTGGCTTAACAAAAATCAAATCCCAAATCGACTCCGGTCCACCCGTTTACACCCAAAAAGCTGCCGCCACCGCCTTAGATGCATATAAAAATAGTGACCTGCCAAAATTCTTGTATAAAAACAATCAACTCCTCCAAGAACGCCGTGACCTCCTCGTAAATACACTAGCAAAAATTGGTTATCCATGCGAAACTCCCAAAGCCACTTTTTACGTGTGGGTTAACTGTAAATGTAACTCAATGAATTTTGCAGCTAAATTACTTGATGTAGGAGTTGCTGTAACTCCAGGTATTGGTTTTGGTAAATGCGGTGAAGGTTATGTACGTATCACTTTTACACAACCAAAAGAACGTATAAAAGAAGCTTGCAATCGTATTGTAAGTCTCTTCTAACAACCTCTACTATTTTTTTAACATGCTTATGTTTTTTGTCACTTAGCACTATGGATTTCTTAGAAGTGTAAACCGTAAAGACCTAAAACAGCGCATGACTATAAAAAACTAATGAATTTACACTTGCCCACAACATTGCATGCGGATTATGGGCACATCGAAAAAATAAAGGGTTTATCTTTTTATGTATGCTATGTTTTTTAGGTGTGCTATTTCTATGCATTCCCTTTCGAATGCTTCTTTTATAGCTAAATTGATTTCTTGTTGAACCTCAAGATATTTGCCGTAATCCGATGAGTTAACGAAGTAGCTTATGAAGAATTTTAAGCCGTACTCACCAAACTCGTTAAAGTTTACAAATTGAGGTGAAGCACCTTTAATATTTTTTATTATGTCAATGAGCATCGGTGGAATTTTTCTAAGGGTCTCATTTGGAGTATCATAAGTTACACCTAAGCTGAAGACTATTCTTCTTTTTTGTAATTTTTTAAAGTTCCTAACGTATGCTGAAGTGATTTCTCTGTTTGAAATTACTAATTCTTCGCCCTGTAAAAGCTGGATTCTGGTAGTTAACATGCCAATGTTTTTAACTGTTCCACCATGTTCCCCTATAAAAATAATGTCACCTATTTCAAAGGGGTGATCCCAATAAATGGTGAGCGCACTAAAGAAGTCACTTAAAGTACTCTGAAACGCAATACCTATAACAATACCGCCAATGCCCAAACCAGCCAATGTGGTTTCCCACGCCCCTGTAAACTCAAGCAAATATAGAATTATTATACCCGCAATAATGAAAACAACCGCTGTCAAAACTCTTTTTAAAATAAAAGTTGAATGTTTCCTCTTCTTTCTTTGTTCTTGTGGAGTCCTGTCTGCAATTCCATCAATGAAAATATTTACAGCTTTCGAAACTGCATATGCCACAAGTATAACACGTATAATTAAGAATAGGCTATTTAACCAGTTACTGTATGGTTCAAGAAATGAAAGTGGTGATAATGCGAATTGAATAATTAAAATTATGCTCAATATTACCATAATTACCTTTATAGTAGCCGTTATCTCGTCGCCTAATGTTGTTGCAGTTTTTTCTACCCATTTATTAGCATATTTACTAATAATAAAGTATGAAACACAACTAATAACCCCGATTACAATAAATATTAAAATTGAGACTAAAATTTCGGCGCTTGTAGAACTAATGTTTAATGAATGTTGGAGTGTACTACTCAAACTACCAATAACTGTGGAACTATTGACCGGTTCGTTTAGACTCATTTAGCTCAAAATCCTTTTAGGTGTCTTTGAATTGTAAGGATTCAGAGCGCCATTAAGTAATTCATATAGATAAATATACATTGTCAATAAATGAAAAAAGATTGAAAAAAAGAAGAAGATTATTTTGCAGTAGCTTTTGCCAGTTTCTTTAGAATTGCATCTTTGGCTATGGTGTAAGCAATTGAGTAGTCAAAAAGTCCCTGAGCTTCAGCAGCCGCTCGTTTAATCATTTCTGTTTCTGTTTTAAGCTTTAGTTTACCAATAGCTAAAGCGCCTATTCCAAAAACGCCTGGTTTAAGTTCGATGCCATCATCATTGGAGCCTAAACCTTCAACACCTAATGGGCTAATTGCGTTAATATCTCCTATGATTTTACATTTCGTTGCTGCATCAATATCTGTTTTGGATAACAGTTGAACTCCTCCTGCACCTGCGGCAAGAATAATTTCTGCATCCTGTATTGCTATAACTGTGTGCTCTGGTTTACTAACCTCAACAACTTTAACTCTTTGCATACCCACTTCAGCATTGATTTTATCCGCAATAACTTGACCTTTAGCAAGACTACGACTGGTGATTGTAACATCTGCTTTTTCTGTAGCGTAAATACGCGCCGCCGTTTGACCAACTGGACCTGTGCCTGCAAGAACTGTAACTTTTTTGCCTTCAAGACCACCTAAGCCTTTTTCCATAGATACACCAAAAGTTTTTGCTACTGCTGCTGCCGCTGTGGAGTACCCTCCCCTTGGATCAACAATAATACTGTTTCCCCACGGAGCAGATTTCATAGCTTTTTGTGTTGCCTCAACAACTTTTTCCACTTCCTCAAAATTACTGCCGTTGATAAAGACTTTTGTGAATGCAGCACCTGCAGGACCACGTGGGAAAAGTAAATCAAAGACAATCTTTGGAGCATCTTCACTTGTCACATTTTCATACTTAAATATCATAGAATCTGGAAAACAATCGACTGCTACTAACATATCGAACGGACTACAATATTTATCAGTGTCAAGGAAAACAAAAACTGTTTTGAAATTTGGTTGCGCCATTTTTTATACCTACTACTTTGAAATACAGTTTAAACATTTAAGAATTATCTACAGTTCATACCTAAAAAATACAACTAACTCCAAAAACCAAAAGAAACTTAT
>WQYG01000140.1 GCA_009781395.1 Candidatus Bathycorpusculum sp.
AAAGTGTTAATTGCGCCATATAGTGTTCCTGCACCAAGGTTTACTCGTCCGTTGGTTAATTTTTCGATATTTTGCATTACGGCATATCCATGTATGGGTTCAAGCATAGATAGCAGTATGTAGTAAACTGCTTCTGTTAGTGCGCCTTGTGTTAGATCTTCAGTCATAGTTTACTCAACCTTTCCACTATTACATCACACGTTATATCGGACAACGTAATAGTGAAAGAGAGTGCAACCATATAAACATACCCCAAACAAACACAACAACAACTCACCCACAAACAAAACACAAACAAACACAACAACAAAAGACCACCCACAACACAAACGTTTAATTGACCACTTTCACCAATAAAAACACTTACAACACAAAAATAAAAACAAAAAAGAGGGCTCGTAGTCTAGCACGGATCAAGGCATCGGCCTCCGGAGCCGAGAATCCTGGGTTCAAATCCCAGCGGGCCCGCCAACATTTTTACATTTAATGCCTGCTTCATGATCTGTTTACCATAATCTGGTGTAATGGTGTTAAACGTGACTCTCCCTTGCTAATCGACCACTAATTGTGCTAAAACATAGAAATAAATACTTAAAACGACTTATTTTTAGAGAGCAATAAAAATGGTGCCAAGAAACAACAACTATGTTGTCGAAGCGTGGTAAATATGAATATAAAAATATTATTAACAGTATTACTTATGGTGTGCATAACGATCTTAGTCTGCGTAGTGTGCATAACAGTCTTAGGTAACAATAAAATTGTAGAAAACCCTTTAGACGGCGTGGTTTTGGAAATAAAAGAAAACACCCTTACAAATACGGGACTTACCTTAATAATAAAAAACGTGGCACCAAATAACTACTACGTTTATGGTTCACCTTATCAAGTAGAAAAAAAGGTTAACAACAACTGGGAACCAGTGCCAATCCGTGAAGGAAACTATGCTTGGACTGATGAATTACGTAGTGTAAGTAAAAACAGCATAAAAGAAGAAGACTTAAACTGGGAATGGTGGCTTGGCGAGTTAAGCCCTGGAAATTATCGAGTTACCAAAGATTTTGCTTATTTAAAGCCCGGTGACCTATTATCTAATACCGAATACTGCCCAATCTCAGTCGAGTTCACAATTGATATGGGCATACGTGATGGTTATTAAAAGTAGGTTGCATACTATTCACGCTACGCAGAGTGCATAACACTTTAAAGGTGACCTGTCAAACCCATTTTTACCTAAGGAACTGTAAGAAAATAACTTGTAATTATTTATAAGATAGTTCCACTATCTATAACTCAAGCCTGCTGATAACTCATGGATAGTGTAACAGAAACCCGAATACAAAAAATGCTACCCCTACTAAACGAAAAACAAAGACGCATGTACCTAGCAACCGAAGTCGAAAGCCTAGGACACGGAGGACTACGAGCCATCCACGAACTAACCGGCACATCAAAAACAACCATAATAAAAGGCAAAAAAGAACTACAACAACACAGTCAACAAAATCAAACACGCATTCGTAAAACAGGCGGCGGACGCAAACCCATAACCCAAAAACACCAAACCATAAAAACAAAAATAGAACAAATAATAGAAAACAACACCGCAGGCAACCCCGAAAAAACCCTACTATGGACCTCAAAAAGCCTACGCAACATACAAAAAACCCTAAAAGACCAAAACATAAACGTAAGCCACGACACAATAGGCAACATCCTAAAAGACATGAACTACAGTCTGCAACAAAACCAAAAAATGCTCCAAATAGGAGAACCCCACCCAGACAGAAACAAGCAATTCGAACACATAAACCAAACCGCCACCGAATTTCTAAGTCAAGGCCAACCAGTCATATCAGTTGATACTAAGAAAAAAGAACTCATTGGTAACTTTAAAAACAATGGGGCAGAATACTGCAAAAAGAAAGAACCACACAAAGCGTTAGACCATGATTTTCCCATAAAAGAGTTAGGTAAGGTGACTCCTTATGGGGTGTATGATGTTAGTCGTAATTTGGGGTTTGTGAATTTGGGTTTGTCGCATGATACAGGTGAGTTTGCGGTGGCGAGTATTTTGCGGTGGTGGCAAACGCTTGGCGTGAATACGTATCCAGGGGCTTCAAAGATTTTCATTACTGGTGATAGTGGTGGTAGTAATGGGTCGCGGCTTAAGCTTTGGAAGAGGCAGTTGCAAGAGTTTGCCAATATTTCTGGTTTGGAGGTGGTTGTTTCGCATTTTCCGCCTGGGACGTCTAAGTGGAATAAGATTGAGCATCGGATGTTTTGTTTTATTAGTAAGAATTGGCGTGGGCAGCCTTTGGTGTCTGTTGAGGCTGTTGTGTCGTTGATTTCTAGTACGACGACTTCTAAGGGGTTAAAGATTGTTTGTGCTTGTGATGATAGGTGTTATGCGTTGGGGACGAAGGTTAGTGATGAAGAGTTGGCTTTGCTTAATTTGGAGCGTAACAAGTTTCATGGAGATTGGAACTACACAATACGCCCAAAATAATTACACTTTATTTTCTTACAGCTCCTAAAGATTACCACGTGCACCTGATACAACAGGGATCAAGAAGGCCAAAGTTTTGACAACGGTTTAATGCGGTGTTAGGTTATGTTGAGTCGCTGGTGTAGGTTAGCATTTTTATATGTCGCCTAAGGAACACCAACACCACAACTATAACAACACCTGCAAAGAGCACGCCAGCACCAAACATGAATAACGGGTTAGAGAACATACCGTTTGGTGGTTGCGTTTGACCTGAAATTTGCGGTTGACCGCTACCATCAGAGGTTACAGGCGGAAAAGTTGCTGATTGCGAAGGCGATGCAGAACCTGAAGGATCATTAGGCACAGTGAATACTCGAACACTGCTCCAATCACTCCGAGTTTCGGCCACTATATCAAAAATACCAACAGTCCCCCAGTAACCCAACATACCATCAGTAAAGGTAGGCAGGAACCCAATTGCTGCCTGAACTCTGAAATCCAACTGAGAATCAACACTATACGTTGAAACACTTGTCACGACCGTATTCCCTGAATTTGACTGAACAGTACAAGCAGTTCTACCAAAACTTTTCCAGTCTTCACCAAAGTGACCCTTAACCTGAACTAGATAGTATAGATTGATTTCTTCACCACTGTAACTGTTTGTATAGGGTTTAAAGGGCTGGTTTTTTATTGTAACTTCTATGGATCTTTGTTCTACGCGGTATCCTTGTGTGGTGGTTGTGGTTTCCTTTCCTGTATATTGGTCAACCGTAGTTGTAGTAGATGGTGGTACATCATAGGAGCTATCAACAAGTTTTATACCACTAATATAGGGCACTGACGGTTTGTAGCCTGCTTGCGCAGACACAGACGTAACAGTGTGTACAATAAGACTTGATGCAGCCAA
>WQYG01000141.1 GCA_009781395.1 Candidatus Bathycorpusculum sp.
TTAACTAAAACTCAGCGTGCCATTCTAGAAGCGTGTGGTTTAACAGAAAACGACCTAAAAAACTATCTCACAAACAAATAACTCACTTTTTGTATGTGCACAAAACACCGCAGAATTTAGGTTCAGCTAGACAGGTTCGAATCTTGCTCCTGCACCAATTTGAAATAATTTTTTCCTAAGCTGGTTTAACGCAAAATCAAACACTTGTCAGTTAAGAAGTGTAAGAGTTTCACTATAATATGAGACGTTTTACAAAGGCAACGGTTCAAGGCGAATTGTTTTGAAAAAATATTCGTCTATGGGATATGATAAAAAGATAAAAAGTGTAAGGTTAACTAGTTAGTTCAAAGGGTTCCTCAAGATTTGCTCTAATCTTTATGTCGCTGTAGGCATGCTCTATTGTTTTGTAGCTATGGGTGGTGTTAGGTCTATTTTTTCTTTAAAGAGTAGCCTGTAGCCTTGGGCGACTTTGTTGGATAGGCCAAAGTATTGTGTCATAAGCACCATTTTGGCTCGTCGGCGGGGTTTGATGGAGGATATTGCGCATATTAGGTTTATTTGTGGGGTTATACTTGTGGGTGAGTGTGATTTGGGGAAGGTTTTGGCTTTTTTAAAGGAGTATATGCTGAGGTTTACACTCGGGACATAACGTTAACGTCTGAAGATGAAAAAATCTTAAACAAAGAAAACCAATAATTTTGTCTCAAAGCCCTTACAATGTTTTACTATATGCCCTTTAATATTTTTGTAGGGATTGCATAAACCTTTAATAATTGGGAAACCTGTGTGTTAAACAAATTTCATATATAACAATTAAGAGGATTTAATGTATGAGCAAATCTGATAAACCCCACTTAAATATTATCATCATGGGGCACGTTGACAACGGCAAATCAACAACCACAGGACACTTACTATATCTAGCAGGCGTCATCGATCAAAGAACAATCGATGCATATCAAGCAGAAGCAGAAAAAATGGGCAAAGGCACATTCCACTTTGCATGGGTTCTCGACAACCTAAAAGAAGAACGAGAACGCGGTGTCACAATTGACCTACGATTCTTACAATTCCCAACTAAGAAATACAACATGACCGTTATTGACGCTCCAGGTCACAGAGACTTTATCAAAAACATGATCACAGGCGCAAGCCAAGCCGATGCAGCTGTTCTCTTCAGTTCAGCCAAGAAAGGCGAATTCGAAGCAGGCATTGGACCTGGTGGCCAAACACGTGAACACGCATTTTTAGCTTTCACTTTAGGCATACGCCAACTGATTGTTGGTATTAACAAAATGGATGATTCCACAGTTAACTGGGGCAAAGAACGCTATGACGAAATGAAGAACGAAATTTCAAGAATGCTCAGAATGGTTGGTTTCAAGATTGAGAAAATCAACTTTGTTCCAGTTTCAGGATTGAAAGGTGACAACCTGGCAGTAAAAAGTCCAAACATGCCCTGGTACACCGGTCCAACTATGATGGAAGCATTCGACGAATTAGAACTTCCAGTAAAACCAACAAACAAACCACTCCGTGTTCCAGTACAAGACGTTTACACAATCACTGGCATTGGCACAGTCCCAGTAGGCAGAATAGAAACAGGCGTCCTCAAACCAGGCGCAAACATTATCTTTATGCCATCTAACAAGACAGCCGAAGTCAAATCAATTGAAATGCACCACACCAGCATCCCAATGGCCGAACCAGGAGACAACGTTGGTATAAACGTTAGAGGCATTGCAAAGAACGATGTCCACCGCGGAGACGTAGCAGGCCCAGTTGACAACCCCCCAACAGTTGCAAAAGAATTCATCGGTCAAATCATCGTCATTTACCACCCAACAGCAATCGCAGCAGGATACACCCCAGTACTCCACTACCACACAGGACAAATCGCAGTTAGATTCGTTGAACTAATCAAAAAAATCGACCCAAGAACCGGCCAAGTATCCGAAGAAAACCCAAGCTTCCTAAAAACAGGAGACGCTGCATGGGTACGCATGGAACCACTACACCCAATCGCAATCGAAGCATTCACCGAATTCCCAGAACTCGGCAGATTCGCAATCCGAGACATGGGCACAACCGTCGCAGCAGGCGCAGTCAAAGAAATAACCAAAAAGGGACTATAAACCCCTTAACTTTTATTTTTTAATCTAGCAAACTCTTAAAACTATTCGAAAATTCTTAAAGTGAACATCTAAATATCCTTCTGACTTTAAAATGTACACTCTACTGTCAGAGGAAAAATGGATGACCTTCCTAAATTTGTCTCAAAAAGTTCTCAACCAACTTGGAGATAAAACCGGTAACTCTGAAAACACTTTACAATTTCTAGGATTTAGCTTAAACTTACAAACAGGCAACTTACAAGATATCCTGCAACAAAACCTTGCTTCACCCGAACTCAAAGATCCAACCATGCACACCCAACTAACAGAAGTATTAATAAAATACGCTTCCACAGACAAACATGACAGAGTTAACAAATTGGTTAATTTTAAAGATTTTTCCGGCGGATACGCATATGAAAACGCATTTACCCGTCGCGTAGTTGAGCCTATTGCAAAACTTTTTGGTAACTGCCCTCTAAATTTAGTTACAGCTTCTGAATTATTAAACGGTAAGGTACTTGAGCATGGGGATTGTTCAATTGAAATTGAAGCCCTGCCAGGTATACCCTTAACTTTTATTCTCTGGACAGCAGACGAAGAAGAAGCATTACCCCCTTCAGCAAAAGTACTCTTTGACGAATCTGCCAACAAATTTCTCAACGTAGAAGACTTATCCTGGCTTTCCGACTTAACAGTTTGGCGACTATCAATAGCCCAAAGACTCTTAAAAAACAAACAAACCCTCAAGTCATAACATATTTTGTGACAGAGGGATGTGTGCATTTTTGAAAAACATGTTGTAGTATTATGGGCACTTTAGCTGTAACGAAAGACTAATCAGACTTAACGCGTATAACTTCTTTTACAAGAGGGAAAAATGCTATGGTGGCAGTTAGTCTTGATGCGATTATTCCGATTCTTGCTGTTCTTGCTTCTATCGTTACGATTATTGGGGTTATTATTAATGTTTATCGTAGACCAAAAAAACCTGATTCTATTGATAACCAGGTTATAGTTGTTCCTTTGCCATTTGATGCGCCTCAAAAACTGACTACTGACTATGAGACACCTACAAATAATGGTGTAAATAGTGTTCGTACAATTCATTTGCCTTATCAAAAAAATGATTATTTTACGGGGCGTATTGACGAGTTGGCGGAGATTTATGAAAATTTTCAGAATAAGAGGTGGGTTTACGTTACGGGTATGGGTGGAATTGGAAA
>WQYG01000142.1 GCA_009781395.1 Candidatus Bathycorpusculum sp.
CAAACAGATAACCAATTTTTAGACAACCTAAAAACCGTTGCTGGAAGCTACCACACCTTAGGCTTAAGCATAATACCCTTCAAACTTATAAAAAAGGGAGAAGAACACGAAAAAATTATCCTTGCACCTAGCTGGAGACAATGGGAAAACCAACTACAGACTGATGAAGAATTTCTAAATCTTAACTGGAAGGATGCTAACGCTTTTGCAGTAATATGTGGAACAAAAACAAACAATGGACTATATCTTTCAGTTGTTGACTATGATTGCAAAGGAGTAGCTGTCTCAGAAGATGTTAAAGAAAAAGGACGAGTTTTGCTTAAAGAATTTCCAATAACCGCTATGGAACAAACCGTTAACAACGGCACACATTTACTCTACTTGTCACGAACTAAACCTAAAACCATAGGAACATACCATGATACAGCGAGTTTGGAGCTTTTAGGCGAAAAGAAACTCTGCCTAATGACACCAAGTTATGGTTACACTAAACTTAACGATAATACTCCAACAGAAATAGAAAACATAGAACAAACCTTCCTCTTAGTAATGAAAAAACACGGATTCTTAAAAGAACCAACATACCAAACACCAAACCAACAAAACCCCAATAAAACCTCAATATTTAATGAACCTCGTCCTTGTATTATTGAAGCTCTAAAAAAACAATTAACAGGCACAAATGGACACCGAATGAGAATAGCCATAGCTGCAGAATACAAACGACTCGGCTACGCCCATAAACAAATAATCGAATTATTCCATAACCAACCAGACTATGACATTAATACTTGTAATAGTCAAATTGAAAGTATCGACTCTGAAAAAACAGCAAAATGTGAATCTATAAAAGAATATGGTTATTGTCTATCACCTTGTCCCATAGGCATAACTGAAGATAAAAAGAGAGAAAGATACACCAAAAACAAAGAAGAGAACAAACCCGTTCTAAGTGCAGGATTTGCAACCAAAGAGTGCATTTTTGAACAAGCTTTTGATGAGAGAAACGGTAATTATTACATTGTTTGGGATCGCAAAGAACAAAAAATCATAGAACCTGATGAACCATGCTATTCATACAACATCAAAGGAATAAACTATACGCCAATAGAGCAACTTGCATGGCCGACAGTAACTATGTATAGTGACTATGAATGTGTTGAAGAATTATACACAGACATACGGTCTTTTATCGTAGAACATCTCGATGTTCCAAACGAATTTTACTACGATGTTTATACCTGTTTTATACTTGCAACATGGCGAACCGAAGATTTCACAACCGTACCATACATTTTCTTTATTGGTCCTATGGCAAGCGGCAAAACCCGAGGTTTAGAATGTTTTAATTATCTATGTTACCGCTCAATAATGGCAGCCTCAATAAGTGCCGCTTCGCTTTTCAGAGCCCTTGAAGCTTGGCATCCTACCTTATTGCTGGATGAAACTGAAATTTACAACACAAAAGACATGGTTGAAGTTATTTCATTGCTAAACAGCGGTTATAAAAAAGGACAAAGAGCGTTAAGAGTTAAAGGTATGGAACAAGGAAACCCTCAGATTGCAGCGTTTGACGTTTTTGGTTTTAAAACCTTAGCTGGAACCCAAGAATTAGCAGAAACGCTTCAAAGTAGATGTATTGTGACAGCAATGAGTAAAGCGACTCGACAGGTTAACATATTTGTAGATGAAGTAAAAGCGCAGTCGCTTAGAAATAAACTGTTGACATACCGGTTCCGTACTTTAGGCACGGCTGACAGTAATATGATACCGCTTTTTCTACAGGAGAATCCTAGTTTTCGTAACGGGCGTGTTATTGAGCTTTTTGTAAGTCTGTTACAAGTAGCGCCGACAATAGAAGTTAAACAAAAACTTTGCGAGCTTATGAAGCAGATAACTCAGAGTAGGTTAAATGCTGAGCAAGCAGGTGTAGATGCGCAAATTTTTGAGGCTCTTCTTAAAAGTGAGGGCAAGGTTAGCGGGGGAAAGATTAGTACACAAGAGATAACTGATACGTTTAATGAAGGGCGAAGTGAGAAAGAGCAAAGTAAAAGTCGTTTTATTGGTCATAGGATTGTTGCGTTAGGTTTTGAAAAATGTAGAGTTGGTGTTCAAGGGCGGTCTGGGTTTTTCTATGATATAAAAATAATTAATCGTTTGAAAGCTAGGTATTTCCCTGATGGTTTGCAGTCAACTTTAGAAAGCTCTGAGACTTCGGTAAGTGTGGAAAAGCAAGGGTTAATGGGTTATTGTACTGAAGTTACTGAAGTTAACACTGAAGTTAATTCTAACGAAAAAACCACAAAAACCAACATTTTACCATACAAAACTGAAGTTACTGAAGTTACTGAACAAACTGAAGGCAAAAAAGAAAAGGGTACACAAGTTTATTCTAAGGTGGAGTTTAATGGTTATGAGCAGATTGTTTGTGTTTTTTGTGGGAAGGATGCTGCTGATGATCATGTTCGGGATGAGTTTACTTGGAATAAATATGCACACAAAGCTTGTTATGATGAGAAACGTTCGCAGTTAAAGCAGAAAATGGTTGAGGGTTATCAACAAGGTGCTGATGATGAGGATTTAGTGTTAGCGAAAGAGTTTGAACCGATTGATCATGAAATGCTTGATTTTGAAGACAAATGTGAACCGCCAGAGGGGGAGTTTTAATGTCTGTAAAGATTCGTAGAGAGACCCTTGAGCAGTTCGTTGATGCTAAGGGTTATGAGATCGCTGATAAACAAGGCATAACTGTTGCTTCAAAGGTAAGTGGTTTATCACGTCCAACAGTCTATGCTATTTTACAAAAGTATCCTAAACAACCCAAACGCACCACACCCCAATACGTTAAAGACTTCAACAATACTGAAGGCTCAAAGCAGTTTTTATCTAAAAACCGAAACCGTATAAAAACATGGAAGAAATGCTACCGTTTAGGCCTTAAATGCTATCTACTTTTAAACAAAAAAGACCCTCTATGTTGGACTATTGATGACTATCGTAAGCTTTGTACATATGAACAGTTCATTGATTCAGTAACCAAAAGAACTCGTGACACCATAGTTTTTGCGTTACGTCTTTGGATGAAAGCTACAGGTAAACATGATCTGCTACAGTTAGAAGAGTTTTCTACGAAGGGTTTGAAGCGTCCTAAAAGTCGTAAGTCTTGGCATCTCGAAGATAAACATCTTACAAGTTTAATCAAAGCAACAAACCTTCATTTTTTGTTGGTTATTGAGGAGTTGGGTGTTAAGTCTGGTGGGCGTATTAGTAGTATTTTAGGTGTTAGACCTTTAGACTGCAACTTTGAAAAAGGCCTTATTATGATGTATGAGCCTAAGG
>WQYG01000143.1 GCA_009781395.1 Candidatus Bathycorpusculum sp.
ATAGCAAGTCTTCCAAGTATTGGGCGAGAAAAGGCTACTGCGTTATTGGATGTTTATAAGACGCCTGTTAATGCGTTAATGAATGTGGAGCAGTGGTCTAAATCTGTTAACGGTTTAGGTCCAGTTATTACAAATAAAGTAAAAGAGGTCATATCCACGCCATATGTAGAATCTGTTCAGAGTAACGACGAAGAAAAAGATTCTTGCTGTTGTAAATCTGAGGAAACCTCTTAGGCATTGTGCGTAAATTATAATAAGCTTTAAGAACACTAACAAGACTACTTTAAAAGAAAGGAAGCAAATAGAGTAAATGAACAAGGTCAAGCTTTTTCTCACCGTAATTGCCCTGTTAATAGCTGTTGTACCTATGACAACACAAGTAATACGTTACCGTGATAACCCTGTTGATTTAATTTTGCCTCCTTCTATATCTGAAATACTTCAAGGCGGTACAGATGATCTTGTTAACGCTGATGCTGTAGACTTTGCAGGTATGTCTTTTCCTCTTCCCATTCTAACAGATAACCCTGTATTATCTAAGGATAACACTGTTGAATTAACATATAATTTTACTAACCCCTTAGATGGAGAAATTACCATAAACAGTATGGATGCAGAACTAATTTGTACTGAACACAAATTCAAATTAGGCGACGTTTTTATTGAACCCGCAACTGTAGAAGCAGGTCAAACAATTGACCTAAATGTCACCTGCATTTTAACACCTCAAGCTATAGAGCACATTAAAACACAACATAAAGGACAAACAAGCATAAAAACCGAGTTTGAAAATTTCAGCGTAGACCTAATTGATATAAAAATCACAATGCCCCACCGAAAACTAGGCACCATACAAATCCCCCTAACAAGCCTTACCCTCAACCCCCTCCTCATATTTAGGTGACTAACACATGAACTTTGACAATTTAACTAAACACCTATCTCAAATTAACTGGTTCGGCGTTGCAGGCGGCATCCTAACCCTTATCGTTATAATAGCCTCCATATATTACCCCTGGTGGCATTTAATCATAGGCAAAGACACCGTAAAAATCAATGTCTCCCCCATGAACACTAACTTTGGCTTACTAGGCACACACTTCACAATCCCCCTAATCTACGCCCTAAACATAGGAAGCATCCTAACATTTCTATGCAGCGGCATAATCATGCTCATATACTCCCTAGCACCAACCAAATCATACGCAAAAGACCTCTTAGACTTCTCATGGAAAAAACCCCTATACTCCGTCATAACCAGCACACTATGCCTATCCCTAATAGTTCTAGTAGCCCGAGCCATATTCAAAATGCACATACCATTAATAGGCACTTCAATAATCAACTTACCCTCAGAATTCACCGAAGGCGTAAACATAAGCGTAATAGCAACAGCAGCCTTCCAATGGCCCCTATACCTAGCCCTAACAGCCGCCATACTATGCATAATCGCAAGAATATACCACAAAAAAACACACAAACAATAAACAACAAAAACACAAACAACCCACCTGACAAACAAACTTCTTTTACCTTACAAAAGGGTAAGTTTAAAGGCTAAAATAACATATGGATTAAAAACAATAACAAAGCAAAATACTATTTTGGGGCTGTCGGCTAGTTTGGTCCAGGCTTGTAGCCTCGGGCGCTATAGACCCCGGTTCAAATCCGGGCAGCCCCACCATCTTACTAACACTTTCATACCGTTTTTTGCACCAAAAAACAACATTTTCCCCATTTTTTTAAATAAATTAAAATAAAACTAACCAAAAAACACACATTTCAACAATATAAACATTTAAAAAAATTAAAAATCAAAACACACTATAGATGTAAAAAAGAAGTACAACAACATGGGATAAGAGATACCCTTCTGTGAGACGTTAAACCTGATAAAAAACTGTTCCACAAATAATCTAACCCTCTAAAACACAATTTACATACATTTAAGACAACAATACTTACATCCTTAACACACTCCCTTAGACACCACAACTTCCTTTAACTCCCCTCACTACAAGGGGGACACCCATTTCCGACACACTTTAAACCCCTTTTTCACCATATCAAAAAACTTTAACAACAAAACCCACCTGTAAAAACGTAACTTGTGCAACCACCACCCTTCTCACAATATAGATACTTAAAACCTATTGCTATTGTTATTTTGATCATAAAAACACTGACATTTAACTTCCCACATCATTTTTATTCTTAAACCACAAATACTCCACCACAGGAACGTTAATATAATACACTTCCTGTTAACAAATAGGTGCTAAACAGTATGTGTTTAGCTTTTGTTAGTTTCTTTGTTTTGTCCATGCTGCGACTAGTTTTTGCGTCATAGTGTTGTGCAGGTCAAGTTTTTGTTGCTTCCAAGTAGTCATCAAAGTGAACAAAGTTTCATAGATACAAGTACCTTTTTCGTTACGTAAAGTACCAAAGATTTTACGCTGCACCACCCCCTCACGTAGTGCATTCTCAGCCACATTATTCGTAGCATCTAACCCCTCCACCACCACAAAACTAAACCAATAAGGAAAACCACGACGCACCTTCGAAACAAACCCTTTAGCCTTCTTACGCCTAACCTTACAATTCTTAAGCAACAAAGCTAACCGCTTCTCAGCCTCCTCACGCACACCCAAACCCATCCAAACAGGCAAACCCTCCCCCACACAACGATTAATATCGTAAAAGAGCTCACGTAGCCCCAAATAGAACTCTTTAGTCTCCACATAATCCTTCGACAAAGCCTCCGCCTCACGTAGCAAATGCGCCCAACAACGCTGCAACCTATCGCTAAAACTACCATACGCCCCAAGCCCATCACACCCAATAAACCCCCCAAAACCAGAGCCTAACACCTCCACAAGGACCTTTTTGCCACGACTTTTACGAATAACAAACAATGTGCAAACAGACGTCACAAACACCCAAAGCCAATAATTCACCCCATCCACCTTAAGACTCGTTTCATCCACATTAACCACCGGTGAGGCACGAATCTGACCTATCACATTTTCATATTCTTCTTTTAGGTCTTCACTTACGCGGTGGGTGATCTCAAAAGCAGTAGCAGAAGACATGGGCAAACCATGCTGTTGATCCATTTGTTCTGAGATTTTGTCAAAGGGTAGACGCATATCAAACTTCATAAGTACAGTTTGTACTTGGGCGTTTTTTCCAAAAATGCCGTTGGGTGGGCAGTCGGGGTGAACATGTGTCTCTTGGTGGTTGCAAGAGGTGCATTTTGTTGTGATGTGTAAATAGTCGATTATTTGTCGGTGTTGTCTTGTGGGTAGTTCTTCTATTAGG
>WQYG01000144.1 GCA_009781395.1 Candidatus Bathycorpusculum sp.
AAAACCGATATTTTACATAAAAACCACTTAACACCTACAACAAAACCTGTCCACAGCACAAAAAACACCAACCAAAAACCAAAACAACCACACAAACAGACAAAAACAAAACAAAAACAACACCGTCACCTAACCAAACACCAAGCGTAACGCAAACCAAACCAGCAACACCAGTTCACTAATTAACCATCATCAACAGAAACCAGCTTCACAGCACAACCCAAAACACCAGAAACATCATCCAAAGACAAACCCTTACTACTATCATCACTAATCTTAGACTTCACCACAGCAACAGGAGACTTTTTAGAAAAACCCTCCTCCACAAACACCTCATCATTAAGCAGCAAATGCCAAATAACAGTCAACAACTTACGAGCAACAGCAACATACGCAACATTCTTACACCTCTTAGAAGCAATACGCCAAAACATATCCTTAAACCGACAATCCATCCGAACAGCAACATGAGCCACCTCAACCATAACACGCCTAAGCCAACGCGAACCACGCTTAGTAATACTCCCCAGTCGAGTTACCCCTGCTGATTGAGACACAAAAGGAGCAAAACCACACCAAGAAGCCACCTGCCGCCCATTACCAAACCTAGAGGGATCTCCAAGCTCAGCTAAAATCGTAGCACCAGACAACCTGCCCACACCAGGAACCGAGCAAATAACCTCCAAAGCACGTTCATCAACAAGCACTGCCATACACGCCTCCAATTCTTTAATCTGAACCGTCAACGACTCAATAGTACGTGACATCTGCTTTAGAAGAAAAATGTCGGTCTTGCTAAGTGAACCTTTTGCTGCATCAATTATCTCTTGTTTTTGCTTTTGTAGATGCTTGTTTTGGGTAGTTTTCAGAATATCTTCAACAGTTTTACCTGCCATAAGGCCATCTAGGATTTCTTTACCTGCTTTGCCAAATACGTCACTTAAAACAGAGCTTAGACGCATGTTATTTTTGCTAAGAAGTTTTTGGCATCGGTTTTTGTACTGTGTTCTGCTTTCTACGTATCTTACTCTTGTGCGTGCTAGTTCGCGTAGTTCGCGTATGGGTTTTGTTGGGACGTAGCTTGGTCGTATTAGGTCGCTTCGTAGTAGGTAGGCTAGCCATTCTGAGTCTCTTTGATCTGTTTTGCGTCCTGGTATTGCTTTTACTTGATGAGCGTTAGCTAGTACGGGTTTGAAATTTGTGTCTTCTAAAACCATGTAGAGGGTTGTCCAGTAGGAGCCGGTTGATTCCATGACTACGTCTATGCAGTTGTTGTGCCGTAGCCAGTTTTTTAGTTGTTCCATGTCGATGATGCTGTTGGTGAAGGTTTGGGTTTGTTTTTGGTTTGTGTTATCTATTATGGTTGCGACTAAGGTGTCTCTATGAACATCTATACCACAACATTTTTGTTCCATACTTTCACCTTCTTTTTTGGTGACTGAAAAGATGCTTATCGTGTGTTTGGTGCTTTTTTCTATACGAGCTCTTGGGCTCTTGCCTTCTTATTCGCTTAAAAGCACTCACCACTTTGTTTGACGGGGTCTTGTTGCCCCAGAAACACCTCGGTGTTTCTTTTCAGTCACCTTAATTAGAAATTAGTAGAATGAAAAGTAAAAATGTTAGTTAGTTAGTTAGTAGGGCAAACCGGCTTTTCCATTGCACTTCAATGAAAGTTTACTTTATGAGATTTGTTTGTTTGTGTTTTTTTGGGTTTGGTTTGTGGTTGGTGGTGATCTAAACCTTTTTATTTAATGTCGTGTATAGTATTACTTATGACACCGATTAGTAGGTTTTTAGCCTTAATACTTGCATTTTTGGTACTGTCAAGTTTAATGTTGCTTTCAGTTGTTCCCATAGCAGTCTTTGGACAGGAGAGCGTATCTAAACCGTCTGTTCCACAGTTCAGTGTTAGAGTTGTCGGAGACTACTACTACATACCACCAACTACTACAACTAATGTTGACCCATACACCGGAAAAGAAACAACAACCACTACAAAAGGCTACTACCAAGACGAACGAGAAATAGAAATATCCATAAAAAACCAACCCCTTACACCCTACACCGACACAAACGGACAAAAATACAGCCTATATTATAAGGTTCAATTTAAGGGTCATTTTGGTGACAAATGGCAAAATTTTCGCCCTACTTTTCAATCAAACTCTGAATACACTACCGTTTATAGTGGACAAAAATATGTACCTGATGCTGGATCTCAAATGGATTTTAGGGTTGAGGCAATAGTTGGTCGTTGGTTTGGTGATGATGAACCGATGCTTGGTCCTGTTAGTAATGTTTATTATGAATATAATTCTATTATTTTTTATACGGTTTTGGATGTTGTTTCTAGTGGTTGGAGTGGTGTTGTTACGTTTACTGTGCCTGCTCCTGGGGAGGCAATAACGTTGCCGCCAACAAATACATCACCAATTGATCCGCCAACATTAACACCTGAGCCATCGACATCTGATAATTTCTTCTCACCGCCCCCTCAACAAACCCCTTGGGCAACATACCTACTCATAGCCATAGCAACAGTATGTCTCATCACAATACCCGTAGCAATTTTTGCATATCACTATGGTCAAAGAAAAAACAAACCCTGCCCAAACAACTCTTCTGCTCAATTTATAAATGGTTGTGAGGTGAAAATAAGTGACTGAAAAGCAAGGGCATAGTGTTGAGGTTTCTGCTGTGGTGCAGCAAGCGTTAGGTAAGCTTAATGTGCGTTTGGTGGATTTGGTGGAGCAAATTAACGTTGTTATTGATGTGTTGGTTGAGGAGAGTGTGGTGTTGCAGGCTAAACTTGATGGTGTGCAATTACAGCAAACCTTAAAAGCGGAGAGTACTTAATATTAAGTGTCAAGTATTAATATTTGATGTAGGTGATGAATAAACTGTGATGTGGTGTTTGAGTAAAAAATTTGTAGGGCTGTTTTCTGTTTTGATACTTTTAAGTATGTTGTTCTTGTTGTTTGTTGGGTTTTGTGTTGCTGCTGATGTTAAGCCTGCTGTGCCCTCCTTTACTTTGAAAGAAATCTCTCAACCCTACGATGTACCACCTACCACTACTACTATTGTTGATCCATTCACTGGTGAAGAAACAACAATTACCTACCCAGGATATACTGTAGGGAACAAAACAATATACATTGTAATTAAGAATCAGCCTTTTACACCATACAAAAATCAGTACGGCATACCGGTAACTCTGCGTTATGAGTGCTCTTACAAGCCACACTATTCCGAGGGGGACTGGATTGGTACGTATCCTCAATATTATAGTCAGTCAGATTC
>WQYG01000145.1 GCA_009781395.1 Candidatus Bathycorpusculum sp.
ACAGTGTTGGCACTTTTGAGAATTAGCAATAATGATATTGGTGAATTGCTCGTGTAAACTTGGCAAATGGTCTGGTTGTGTGTTTCCCGTGTTTAATTGTGTGTTTCCCGTGTTTAATTGTGTGTTTCCCGTGTTTAATTGCGTGTTTCCCGTGTTTAATTGCGTGTTTCCCGTGTTTAATTGCGTGTTTCCCGTGTTTAATTGTGTGTTTCCCGCGCTGTTTCCCGTGTTTCCCGTCTTAGTTTTTGATAAGAAATAGAGTGTGTACTAATGATGTGAAAAGGTGTTTCCCGTCTTGTTTCCCGCATTGGGAAGGTCTTAAAGCCGACAAGCTGTCTAACAGACAAAGTTCCAAATAGGAAGCACCCCTCTAATGTACCAAACTTTAAAAAGCAAAAACAGTGTGCCCATAAAAAGCAAATAGACAAAGGGTTAACAGCAAAAGTGGGGTAACAGTATTCAAAGATTAACTCTTATGTGCCAAAGCTGATAAATAGTGTATAACATATCAATAATAGGTGGGGAAGCAAATGAGAGAGAGCAAATATTCTGATGAAAAATGTGCACAAATACTTACAAACGTTAAAGTTTGGACACAAGACTGCCAAAAACATTCTGAGTACAAAAATCTTTCACGTGACGCTAAAAAGAACCTATACAATATAGCCAGTTTCTTTACTGAGTTAATGTATAGTTTTCATAACCAATCCCCTGAACAATGGACAGAAACAGCCCTCAACAACATATTAACAGAAATTTATCCGTATAAACTATTGGTGCAAGCCTCCTACTATAAAGCGGTGGAACCCGCTCTATCAGTATTTATCAAATATTTGCAAAGCATCAACGTAATCAACTCTGATAGAGCACAAGCCCTTGATAACCAATTAAAAAAATCTGCAGTTGAAATGTTCCAACGCTATGAAAAACAAAACCACAACACCAAAAACAAACAAACACAAAAAACTAATAATAAGTCTAAACCAAAAACCGCTTCAAATGAGACTTATGAGGGCGCAAAAGAAATCCAAGATGCACTGGAAGCTTTGATGCATATTGATACAGAACACTTCTTGCGTTCTAAACAACCAAGTCGTAACGACCCCTGCCCCTGTGGTAGTGGCGAAAAATACAAAAAATGCTGTTTACATAAAACCCTAAATGTAACTATGGCTGAAAAACCAAGTCAATCCAAAGCCACACTTTCAAAAGATAAACATGAACCAACACATGATCAATGGGGTCAACTCTATGAGGTTGCCAAAAACATCAAACTTTTAGCACCATGGACGTTTTTGAGGGAAACAGATTTAATTACAATCATGTTGCCTTGGCAGAAAGAACCTGTTTACTGCTCCGTGATTGGTGGAGGTGGGGAATGTTTTGGTGTTGGGATATATCCGGGGTATGAATCTATTAACAGTTTTTATCGTATGCTTGATACACCTGAGGATAAATTTAATGATATGTTAGGGTTTGAACAGACTTGTTTGATGTGTTACTATGGAGATAGTGATGAGTTATCTCCAAAAGATCGTGAAGTGCTTAAAGCGTTGAATTTACGTTTTCGTGGACGTAATGAATGGATTTATTTCCGATCAATGGAGCCAGGCTATTTTCCTTGGTACCTAAATTTTGAGCAGGCGGATTTGTTAATACAGGCGTTGCAAAACTTTTTTGCAGCCTGCACTCACCTAAAGGATCTTGAGGTAAATTTTGACGATGACGAAACACTTCTACGTTATTATTCGCCTGAGAAGAAACTTTGGGTAAATACCGCTGTGAAAATGCCACCCATACCTGAAGTTAAACATCGGTTAATTGTGGATGATGAAAAATTATTTACAAATCTAAAAAAGAAAGAGTGTAATAATGCAAAGCTTGAATTCGAATTAATGTATATGCCCATACCTGTTCAAGAAAATGAAAAAGACCGCCCCCGTCTGCCTTGTTTTCTTTTATTGGCTGATAAAATAGGAGGCGGGGCCATTGATCAACACATGACCGAGGATGGTGACGTTGAAAGGAGTATACTTGAAATGCTTAGCTATTACATAGTGCAATTTGGCAGACCGCTGTCTATACATGTTCGAAATGAACATGTGGGCTGCTATCTTGCAGACTTTTGTCAAAAAATCGGAGTAGAAATAGTTGAAGGCAAAGGCGTACCAACAGTTGACCACCTACTTGAAAACATGCTATCGTTTATGGTCAAAGAATTATCAGGACAACTAAACATAGACCCAAACAATTCTGATAATTAATTATGTGGCTTCAAAAACTTTTGTTTTCGCGGTTTTTCTTTTTTTGATAATTTGATTCGCGTTTTCGCAAAAAGCAGTTTAAAAACAAATCTTTGTCGGCATAGAGACGTTTGGGGCAAATGCTTTTATCCAAACTGCATGTGCGGCCTGATGCTCCTTGATACACGGGAGCTAAAACAAACTCACAACACATAAGTTAAACAAGGTTCTGTCATTGTCTGCAACGTTGTAGGAGTTGAGGGTTGTTCTTCGGATAAGTCTTTTATTAGGTGTTCTTTTTTCTGTTTTAACGGTAGGTCTGAGGCGCGAACAAACGTAAACAAGTTACTACTATTATTTTCTTTGCTGGTGATGTTTTTCTTTTTATTGTTGTTGTTCATTGCCTATTTCACTTACATGTTAATTGCGCTATTATTTTGGCAAGTTACACATGTTTTAAAGAGTTTCACAGTAATAAAGATTAAATATGGTTTTAAAAAGAAAACAGCCGCTATTATGGTGTTATTTATGAATGAACCGAACGTATCTGTATCTGCAATGCACCGCATATGTTTAAAATCAGGTGCTGACCGTGTAAGTGAAATCGCATCAAAAGAGTTGGCGGCAACCCTTGAAAAATCGGTTTAAGAATTGCTAAAGACGCCTTAGACTATGCATTACATGCTGGACGAAAAACCATTAAAGTCGAAGACATAGAGTTGGCCGCTAAAAAAATAATAAACAACGGCCTAACATTTTAGACCTGCTACAACATATGCAAATAATTCAATGCATTCTTAAAGTTATGCAAGGTCACCAGCAAGTGTTGTTTTACAGTGATTCTGCCTTTGTGCGATTACTGTAACCTCTAACTATGATGTTGTTTTCTTCCATAACTTTTTGCGTTTCTTTATTAAATTGGCCGAGACAGCGTTCTTTGGATCCTTTTCGAGCACAAAGATACGGTTTACCCCTTGACATTTTAATTCTAAACCACCAACCCGCACTCGCAAGCTC
>WQYG01000146.1 GCA_009781395.1 Candidatus Bathycorpusculum sp.
TATGCGTATTGTAAATGAGCCAACTGCTGCATGTCTTGCATTTGGTATTGATAAATTACATCAGGAGATGAAGATTTTAGTCTTCAGTTTCGGTGGAGGAACTCATGATGTTACCTTAATGGACTTCGGTAAAGGAGTCTTTGAGGTTTTAAGCACCAGTGGTGATACGCAGTTAGGTGGAACAGATGTTGACAAAGCAATAATGACATACATTTTAGAAGAGTTCAAACGCCAAACAGGCGTAGACGTTAGCAACGATAAAATGGCAATGTCAAGACTAAAAGAAGCTGCAGAAAAAGCCAAAATTGAACTCTCCACATTAATGAGCACAGACATTGATTTACCCTTCCTTACCGCAGACGCAACAGGTCCAAAACACCTTCACATGTCTTTAACAAGAACCAAAATAGAAGCATTAGCACAACCTATTATTGAGAAGACAAAACCAACTCTGCTAAAGGCTCTAGAAGATGCTAAACTAACTCCGCAGCAGGTAGATAAAATTATCCTCATAGGCGGCATGACCAGAATGCCCCTTGTTCAACGCTTTGTAGAACAAATCTTAGGCAAATCACCGGAACGCGGAATTGACCCCATGGAAAGTGTGGCCATAGGCGCAGCCATACAAGGCGGAGTAGTCACAGGCGAAGTAAAAGACTTACTATTACTAGACGTTACCCCCCTAAGCTTAGGTCTTGAAACCATGGGCAGCGTCATGACTAAAGTCATTGACAAAAACACAACCATCCCAACAAAACACAGCCAAGTCTTCACCACAGCAGCAGACTTCCAAACAGCAGTAACCATACACGTGCTACAAGGCGAACGTCCCATGGCTCAAGATAACGTATCACTGGGAATGTTTAACCTCGTAGACTTACCACCCGCACCAAGAGGAGTACCACAAATAGAGGTAACCTTTGACATTGACGCAAACGGCATACTAAATGTAACCGCAAAAGACAGAGGAACTGGAAAAGAATCAAAAATCACAATCACGGCCTCAACAAAACTAAGCCAAGAAGAAAAAGATCGTTTAATCAAAGAAGCAGAACAATTTGCAGAAGCAGACCTAAAAAAGAAAGAAGAAGCAGAAACACGCAACAACGCCGATAGCCTAGTATACACCGCAGAACGCACAAAACAAGACTTAGCAGACAAACTATCCAGTGAGGAAACCACCAAAATCGACGCAGCTGTAACAGAACTTAAAAACGCACTTGCAAGTAACGACATAGCACAGATTAAAGCAAAAACAAATGACCTACAAAAAATATTACAAGAAGTTGGAACTAAAGTCTACCAACAAGCAGCAGCAGAAGCAGCAAAACAACAACAAGCAGCAGGCGCTCAAGGACAAGCAGAACCAACACCACCTCCAACAGGTGAGGCAGGTTCAAACTCTAACAGTGATGAACCAACTGTTGTAGATGCAGAAGACTACAAAGTAAAGTAACCACACCTTTTTCTTTTTTTCAAGTGAGAAGAGGGATTATAATAATGGTTGAAGTAAAAAATAGACGAGTTTCAGGGAAAAATTGGGAGTTAACCAGAATCTTGGACTTGTTTAGAAAACAATTGACACAGGGAAATGGTATAAATTTGAGCCCTGTGCTACAGTGAGAGTTTAAAATAATCGTTTAACGGAAAGATCAAAGATGGCTCAGAAAAGAGATTACTATGAAGTTTTAGGCGTTGATAAAGGCGCAACAAACGATCAGATCAAGGGTTCCTATCGTAAATTGGCAATGCAGTATCATCCAGATCGTAACAAAGAGGCAGGGGCAGAGGACAAATTTAAAGAAATCAGCGAAGCCTATGCAGTACTTAGTGACCCGCAGAAGCGGGTGCAATATGATCAGCTGGGTCATGCAGGTTTTGATCGGCAATATAGTAGGGAAGATATTTTCCGAGGAGCAGATTTTGACTCTATATTCCGTGATACGGGTTTTGGCGACATATTTCGCACGTTTTTTGGCGGTTCAGGGTTTGGTGGCGGTTATGATAGGGGTAATCATGGTCAGGATATAGGTTGCACTATAGAGATCACCTTAGATGAGGCGGCCAAGGGTGTTGAAAAAGAAATTCAAGTTCCAAGGACTGAAAGGTGTGATACCTGTGGTGGTTCAGGTGCTAGGCCTGGTACAAATGTGACAATATGTCATAGATGTAATGGGTCGGGTAAAGTTCAAAATAGGCATACGTTTGTTTTTCTTATTCAAGATTGTCCTCAATGTAGAGGTAGAGGAAAACATGTTGAGACACCATGTAATAGTTGTAGTGGGTCAGGGCTTGTTCGTAGGAAGCGGAATATTAGTGTTAAAATTCCCATAGGTATTGAAGATGGTTCTCGTTTGCGTCTTCGTGGTGAGGGTGAAATGGCTGTTAATGGTGGGGAAGCGGGTGATCTTTATGTTATAGTTCAAGTGTTACCGCATCAATTGTTTGTTCGTGATGGGGATGATTTGTATCGTATAGAAATGGTAACATTCCCACAAGCAGCGTTAGGAGCGGAGATTTCAGTGCCAACTTTGGAAGGCCCAGCTATGGTTAAAATTCATGCTGGAACACAACCAGGAGAAGTTGTCCGTGTAAAAGGGCATGGTATGCCAAAAATGCGTGGTTATGGCAAAGGGGACTTAATAGTTAGAATTGGCATAGTGGTACCTGAAAAACTTACAAACCAACAAAAAGAACTCATTGAACAGTTAGCAAAAGAGTTCGGATCAGACATATCCAACAAAAAAGGCAAATTCCACTTTTAACGCCACCATTCTTCAATAACTAACCATAATTATTTAACACATTTTTTCTTTAAACTCGTTAGCAAACCACGACAAACGCATGAAAAATTTTTGTAAGTGCTTTTAGCAGAGATACTTGAGAAAAAATTTGCTATTTTTTAGACTACTAAAAGTTGCTGAAGATACTTTGTCAGATTAAAACTAATTATGTAACGCTTCTTACGCAAACTCACACCTTTTTTACCCACATCAACAAGTCTAAGAAAATTCAACGCCAACTTTCGCAAAATATTCAAATTAAAAGCCACAAACACATCCAACGTACGATCCATATCCTCACAAAAAGTAACATCCAAATGCCAATGCACACTCTCAACCATCCAATGACCACGAACCGCCCTAGCAACTTCTTTAACATCCAAACCCAAACTACTAATAAAAAACCGTGTCTGCACAGACGACACCCCATCATCTTTTGTTATGGTATTTTTAGTCATAACAACAGACCGCA
>WQYG01000147.1 GCA_009781395.1 Candidatus Bathycorpusculum sp.
AGATAGATACGTATCTTAATATTAATATTTAATATAATATAGCTAACACTATATTTTTATTAAATTTTAATTATTTAATATCTATTTTTTAGATAGATACATACTTACCTATCTATCACTTTCTTCAAACTTTTCATGTTTGCTCCATTTGTTGTTGTTTGTTTTCTTTCTAAAGTTGAAAGTTTGTTAATGTTAAAAAAAGGGAAAACAAGGCACTGGGTCAGGCTGTAAATAGATTGTTTAACAGTTGCTTTCAGTAACAAATTAAGATCAGCAGATCTAATGTTTGAGAGTGGCTTGTTAAACATCATCGTTTTTCGCCTGTTATAGTGTTAGGTCGTGGGTGTTTTGTGGACAGTTAAACACGTGTCGGTATTTTTCGTTAAGCATTGCTTCAAGTACGTGTCCAAGTACGCCAGTTTTTAGAGCGTGGTTTAGTGCTTTTTGAAAGACTGCGTCTGGTTTGCATCCAAATAGGTCGGATACTTTTCCTACTACTGCAAAATGGTTTGCTGGAACTTGGATTTCTACAGTGACGTATGTTTTGTTGTTTGTTGGTTCTATTGTTTGGTCTATCATTGTTGTATTCATTATTGCTTCCATTGTTTTTCCCTCTTATGCGGTGTATATTGCGGATCTTATGGCTTGTTTGATTGTGTTTTGTGTTAGTACTTTTTGGGCGAACCTTTGGTAAACTGTTTCTGGTTTGCATCCAAGAAGGTTAACCGCTACCTTTTTGACAATGTCATAGTTGTCTGCTAACACGTCAAGTTTTATGGTCACATATTCAATTTTGTTTATTTCTTCCATCATTCTTCTCCTCATTTAAAGTTGAGTATATTTTGGACATCTTTTGGATTGTTGAAAGATATCCATAAAGTATTAACAGAGTACACTAATATTTAAATATATCTTTAGAGTATATTAAAGATTTATAGGTTGGAAAAAATGACTGTTAAATTCAAAATTAGTGTGGTACTGGTTGGTTCAAGTCTTAAAGTCACCATACCAAAAGAGTTAGTGGAACATCTCGATTTGAAAAAAGGTGATACTGTAGCAATGTGGGCTGATAATAGTCACATTGTCATGGAAAAAGAAAAGAAAACTTGAAACACTTAATTTTTCTATTTTTTACGGTGTAGCAAGTTAATTCCGATAATAACCCTAAAAAGGTGAAGTTTTAAGAGCTATAACCAACTGCTAGCTTGGTTTAATCGTAAAGCCGTTTAATCAAAGCTTTTTGGGTTTTTTGTTATGCCTCTACTTTTTTTGTTTGAGTCCCTGCTTCATTTTTTTCTACAGTTGAATCGCCTGTATTTAGTTCCTCATCAATTTTGTGGACGTTAATTGACGTTGTCATGTTGTTTACGATATTTTTTATTGTGTCAAATACATTCGTTGAATCTGTATGAGAATGTTCGTGTGTACGATTATATATACGGTTTTTATGAATCAATAGCATAATAGAGTCTTCTGTAAAAAAATTGATATTTGTTTTTTTACGTTTTAGCCTTCTATTAACATTTTTTATATTCCTTGCAATAACCGTTTTACGACTGACTTTCTCTTTATCCCCATTTTTTACCACTTTGTCCTCAATTTTTACCACGTAGTCTTCTGCATATTTTGACCGTACAAATAGGGAAGTTACTCTAATAGAGCGAACAAATGTTGAACCAATTGTACCTAATGCTGCACTTGTAACGGCTATATTAATAAACAGAGCAACACTAAGAAGCACACCTGAAGAAGTAAGAGCATAAAATTGTGCTAACAAACCAGACAACAAATACATAACTGACGCAATACACAAAAAACCAATCATAATAGGGCTGCCTAATAAAAAAACAAACTTTGTTCTAAAAGAAATCTTTCTACTATAAGCCATTATACTTTCCATATCAGACCATGTAGCCTGCACAATAACTGGCAAAGCTAAAAGAATCACAAACCCAACAGTTGACATAGATACAATAGACACTGCAAATTGGTTGAAAGACTCAATAGGAAAAAAGAAGTTATCCATGAACACGTGTACTGTCTTTCCACCATAAAGCAAAAGTTTCTAAAACTGTTTCAGCAAAAAGTTTAATCGCTACATCTTTTTGTGTTTTTGTATTATATATTATTGAATTACTTACCAAAGCCGCTTTTTCATCATGTTCTTCTTCAAGCCTAATATGGGTGCCATCTACAATAATCCAATGTGGAAGTTTTTCGGTGCTCTGACGTATTTTAAAAACATCTTGCCGGTCATTGTTGATCAAAGTTCCCAGCCAACCTATTTCTTGTTGTTTTTCGTTCCAATCTATACCTGGTTCAAGTAAAAAATTAATCTTAACTGGTTTTGCTGCTGCTCGTGTGTAAACTTCTTCGACATCAAGGTTGTTAAAGAATCTTGTCGCTAACCGTGTAGTTGCATAAATAGAGTGTTTTGCCGAATCCACTAAGCTAATGATTTCTTGCCTAGTTTCAAGTTTTGTAGGGTCTGCCTCTTTAACACCTATTACCTTAAATTTACCGTTATGCGGTAATTGTTCAGCCATCTTTTCCTTCTGTCCTTTCTTTTCTTGTGTAAGGATATCAATCTTGTAGAGTGTAAGCCTCTATATATTGGTTTTTAGAACCAAAAGAAAATGGCATTTTTATTTTTGAGTGATAACACATTTAAGTGTTATAAACGGTGAAATTGGGGAATATAATGACGGAACCATTAGTAATAACAGCGGTATTTGCAATAATTGTAAGCATTATTTCAATAATTATTACCGTGCTTTCGAACAGACAGCAAATGAAACATAATAAAAATAGTGTCAGACCACTTTGTGAAATTCTTGTTAATGACGGAAGAAACATACTTGTGAAAATTGCTAACAAGGGAACGGGGCCTTTGATAATAAAGAGTGTTATAAGCAAAAAATGTGTATGTGAAAAACCATGTAAATCCCCAACAAAATGTAAGAAAGAAATACCCGAAGAAGACGTTTCAAACGCAGATTTACGTTCATTAATTTTGCCAGAAGGCCACATATATACGTCTTTAATAACGTATGTTGAAAATCGAGCTGTTGCTGTTGGTGGTGAGATAATATAGCAACTTAAATATACATTGTCGTATATGTTTGTGGTGTTTTATTGTTGAGAAGGTATGTTTAGTGGTTAGACCGGTTTCAGATGACAAACGAGCAGACATAATAGCAGCTAAACAAAG
>WQYG01000148.1 GCA_009781395.1 Candidatus Bathycorpusculum sp.
ACTGCCACTCAAACAACATACAAGAAACCCACGTAGACCATTGCCTAATAGAAGAACTACCCAATCGTCAACACCGCCAAATAATCGACTACCTAAAAATCCACACACAATGCACCAACTGCAACCACAAAGAGACCCATATCCACCCAGACTGTCCCCCACAGGGCATCTTTGGAAAAAACGCCCAGGCCCAAACGGTCATTATGAAATTTGATATGCGTCTGCCCTTTGATAAAATCGCAGAACAAATGCAACAGCAGCACGGTTTACCAATGTCTCCAGCCACAGCCTTTGAAGTCACCAACAGAGTCAGCGACGACTTAAAAGAAGAGTATCAAGGTGTGGTAGAGCAAATTCGCGCATCACCAGTAGTTAATGTAGATGAAACAAGTGTTAAGGTGGATGGGGTGAATTATTGGCTCTGGGTATTTGTGTCGTCTTTTTGTACGTTGTTTGTTATCCGTAAAAGTAGGGGTAAAAAGGTGTTGGTGGAGGTGTTGGGCTCTGGTTTTGGGGGGTTTATTGGGTGTGATGGACATAAGGCGTATGGTAGTTTTTCAGATCGGTTGCAGCGTTGTTGGGCTCATTTATTGCGTGAGGCGGAGGCTTTGGCCAAAGATTATGTAGAGGTGGAGGAGTTCTATTTGGGGTTGCGTGAGCTCTTTTTTGATATTGATCGTTGTGTGGGGGAGGGTTTGCCGGTTTGGATGGGTTTGGGTGTGCGTGAGGAGGCTGAGAAGCGGTTATGTGTGTTGCTTAAGGGTTGTAAGGTTAGGCGTAAGAAGGCTAGGCGGTTTGTAGCTAAGGTTTGGCGGGGGTTTGGGCATTGGTTTAGTTTTGTGGTGGTGGAGGGTTTGGGGGCTACTAATAATGTGGCTGAGTGTGCGTTGCGTGAGGGGGTGGTGCAGCGTAAAATCTTTGGTACTTTGCGCAATGAAAAAGGTACCCGTATCTATGAAACCTTGCTCACTTTGACGACTACTTGGAAGCAACAAAAACTCGATCTACACAACACCATGACGCAAAAACTAGTTGAAGCATGGACAAAACAAAGAAACTAACGAAAGCTAAACACATACGGGAAATGGGTATGTGTTTAGTGCTATGTTAGATTTATGGCAAATATTGCAACGATAATGTGTTTTGTCCATAGAACTTTCAATACACTAAACACATACGGAAATGGTTGAAAACACTCACCAACTATTACGAACAATAAACCCATAACAAAAAACAAACCCCTCACTAAAAACACACTACATCACCATCCGCGCACCGCCCACCACCCGCTTGCTCCTACAACAAACAAGCAAACACATCAAAAAAACAAATTCTAATGTTCAAACAAAATACACACCTTCACAAAAAAGCAACACATAGCAGCTACAGACAATAATCCCTAGTTTTTGTCAAAACGAGACACTGACTATCTCGTTTTAGCCCAAAACCATGGCTTTATGGTAAACTACAGGTTGTGCGCAATAGTGTGTATGACCTAATTTGTATGTGTTTAGCTCTCAGTAAAAAGCTGTTTTTACCAAGTAGTTGTTTCTTTAGAATTTAGCCTTTCATGTTGTTTTTGCTTGACAAACATTATTACATATACACGATTATGTGCAGTACTTTGGCATAAAGCCTGTCAAAACCCCTTGAGCCAAACACATACCCTAATTTTGTTAATACGTGTACCAAAAGAGCATGTATTGCCAAAAATAGGTCACACATGTTTTCTAAAAATTACATCATTGTTGTTAGGCGTTTGTGTTTACAGGTAGATACAAATTACGCACGTCGATTGCATGAGTGTTGTTTAAGTGGTTTTAGAATTAGTGTTTGAACTGGTTTTAATTGGTTCTTTAAACGTGTTTTAGGTTTATGTATGTTTTGAAATCTAGTTTCTAGCTGGTCACGACTGCGATGTGTTCATAACTAGCTGTGTTATTGTTTGTATGTAATGTTTGAGAGTCAAGATAATCTTACTTTGTTTGAGCGTTTAAAGCAAATAGAGGTTCAAGATTTACGTCAAAAAAGAAAAGTAAAACACCGTTTAAGTGACATAGCAGGTGTTGCCCTATTTGCCATGATAGCAAACGCTGAGGACTGCGTAGACATACAACACTTCGGAGAAGCCTACCTAACCCAACTAAGAGCATATTTTCCCCTAAAACACGGTATGGCGTCTCATGATACAATACGTCGCGCATTTATGATGATAGACCCTGAAGTCTTCCAAAGCCTCCAGCAACACTTCACCACCATGCTAAACACAGGCGAGGGAGAAAAAATCAAAAAACTATTGAGCATTGATGGTAAAACCCAGTGCGGCAACAGAACCAAAACCCAAAAACCTAATCATATTGTGAGTGCTATTGATGAGCACGGGTTTTCCATAGGCCAAAAACAGGTAGAGGATAAAACAAACGAAATAACAGCTATTCCCAAACTTTTAGACATTTTAAATATTAAAGATCACATAGTCACCCTTGATGCTATGGGTACACAGCACAATATTGCCAAAAAAATTTGTGAAAAACACGCCGATTATGTCTTAGCGCTAAAAGCTAATCAAAAAAGTCTGCATTTAGAGGTTAGTCTATGTTTTGAGGATTCAAAATTTTTAGCCAAATGTCAATATTGTAAAACCACTCAAAGGGCCCATGGTGCTTTGGAGACAAGGGAGTATTGGCAAAGCACAAATTTGCGCGGGCTGTTAGGCAGGGATTCTTGGGCTGGATTACGTAGTATTGTGATGGTTAAAAACACTATAGTTAAACCTGAATTCTGCGTGTTTTTGTACTATACAACCATTTGTATTAAGTTCAATTTATATTCGCAGACAGAATTTCAATTAAAATATGTTGCACAGTCAACATTATTTTTTACAACTCACATTTTTGTTGTATAACATAATTGTACTATACCTCACAAGTAAAAATTAATGATACAGTTGTTACATAAGAAACAAATACTTACACAGAACAAAGCGCCTTCGGCGCAAATTAATTAACCGCTACCAACAATCATCATCAGCATTACCACCCCAATCATAATAAATCAGACCACCCTCACCATCAGACCTAGACACACCCACAAGAT
>WQYG01000149.1 GCA_009781395.1 Candidatus Bathycorpusculum sp.
ATAAAACATCCCCCACAAGAAGCGCAACCTCCGACCCAAACCTACCACACACCGTCCGCTTACCATACTTAACATCTGAACAATCAACAACATCATCATGAACATCCGCCGAAAAAGCAATAAGCGCCATAGCCACTCCCACGGACTCTATCATCTCACTACGTTGAATACCCATAACAGCCTCATAAGAAATCGACATCAAAGCAGGAAAAACAGGCACAACTAGAGGCAAATTAACCCTAGCATAATGCCTCAAAGCAGAATCAAGCACACCCCCACCATCACACGCAGTGTTCAAAATTTCCTGCATAGCCCGCGTCATAACAGCTCGCCCACGCTGCTCAAACATCGCCACCACCGCATCTTCAAGCTCCAACTGACACATACCTAACACTAAAGATAACACCAAATATAATGTTTAGCCACAACCCCAATACTCAGTGAACGAATGTTTAGTGCACATCAAAATTTACAGTCAATACACGGCATTGCTACAATGCTGTTCATGATTTTCCATAGTGCTAAGCACATACATAGTTTTTGAGTTTTTCAAATTTTCAAGACTACAGTAAGCATAAAAATCTACTGAAAAAATCTAACCCAGCAACTGTCTATGGGTTATGGACGTATGGAAAAAACAGTATTAGCCCCATGTGAAAACTTATTAATCAACTCTATTTTCTTTTGAAATGAAGGACCGATATGCCATCATTGTTACCTCTATCAATATCTTTATTCACAATAAAGTCTGAATTTTTAAATTTTTCAAGAATCTGCTGCCTAATTTGAAGCGTATGAACCTCAACAATAACATACTCAAGCAACCGCAGAGTCTCTTTTGATACACTAAGCAACGATAACTCGGCACCCTCACAATCAAACTTTGCAACATCAGCCCCACTTGTAACAATAACCCTAGAAACATCCCTAACCTTAACACTCAACCTATTCAAACCCTCACCTTCCTCAAAACCAAACCCCAACCCAACATTATCATAAACAACAACTCTCTCACCATCCCCCTCAGCTATGCCCTCACAGTGAACTTCAGCGTCCACATTATTCAAACAAACATTCTCACAAATAACCGAGTGGTGTTCAACCACCGGCTCATATATTACAATTTTTTTAGCACCCTTTGAATGGAAAAAAACTGCTGATTCACCCTCAAAACCCCCCACATCCAAAACAACTTTGCCTCGATAATCATACTCATAACACCCCTGCTCCATTTCAGTTATAACATCTATTAGTACGCGACAGCCAATCAGTTGATAATTGTCTGTAGTGATTTTGAAAGTGTTACCGTTTATTTGTTGTATGTGGCAGTTTTTTATAGTTGTGTAGCAGTCTCTAAATGATCTGAATTGTGACCAGGTTACTTGAAATGTGTCGCCGTTTGGGAAAGTGATTTTGGAGGATTTTTTTCTCAAGGTTAGGTTTATAATGGTAAATGGGTTTCTAACTATTGATAGTGTTCGAAATAGCCCTGTTATAGTAACCATATAAACATACTAAACGGGGTGTTTATTTAACTTTTTTGACGTTTAGATTATATTGATGTTTACTTAAAGGTCATATGAATCTATGTAATTGTTTTATACGTATGTACTTAAAACTTAATGCATGTAAACACATACTTTTAAATAATTAGATATGCTACTACTTTGTAAATAGGAGAAGATGAAATATGTCCTACATTTTAGCCTTTACAGAATTTTTAAAACATAACTCAACCAGTTATGCCCCACCTTGCAAAAAAACAAGAAAGGAAAAAACAATACAATGTCAACAGTAATTGCAGATCAATGGACTAGTGCATCAGGCGTAGCACATATTAACGGTACGCGTCCTCGTTTTGCTGTAACCTTTACAGGAAACGGCAACCCTATAACAAAAGTAAGTTTTAAACTAAAACTATATACTGCTGGTACAGCCGCTAATGTACAAGCGGAAATATATAGTGTTGCTTCAAATTTGCCTGCAACCTTACTAGCCACATCCACACCTATATTGAGTTCAATGATTCCAAGTGGTACTTTGACTTGGATGGAATTTGTTTTTGACGGCACCTTTACACCTGTTAATGGCACTAAATATTATGCCGCCATAGCCCGACCCACAGGCAATCCAATAATAGAATTAAACACTGGTAGTGCTAGTGGTTATACTCTTGCACGCATGGAAGTTTCAAACTGGGTACTCCATGATGACGTAACCAACTTTATTGTTTACACTAGTGGAAGTGGTGGCGGTGGATGTTCTTGTGATTGGAATAATGTTCCCTTTATACACTTAAAAGGCAACATGGTTCTTGATGCGGCAACGTCTCCACCAGACCCTAACCAAGTTATCGAAATTTACAACACCCCCTACGAATTCAAAGCATTTGATAGTGGACAAGAGGGCAGTATTGTAGCTTATTTACGTAGTACATTATGGGCGCAAATCGGTCACGACTGGAATGATCCAAAAAGTGCTGCATTAAAATTTACTAGCCTTGCATACACCACACTACCAAACCCTCCACAAGATGACCCTAATCAAAAATTTTCAGTTTATCTGTCTCTAGTTAATTTTGGTGCTACCAGTCCAAACGCAGGCATAGCCTGTAGTCGCCATTTTGTTGTGCGAAAAGATCTTGTTCTTAACGGTATGCTAAACTGTGTTGAAGGTGCAATTGTATTGCATGCAGGCAAATATCGTCGCTGGGGTGGTACATTAATAGATCAACCAACAACACGACCAACAATTTTTAGTGGTGGCGATTTTCCTTGGCAATCTGGATTTAATGTTGTTGAGTTTCGTCGCTTTGACACCCGCGATTTTATTCCTATCCGCTGTAAAGGTTTACTCGATTCCAACGATAACTTGGGTGCCAATGGACAAGTACTCACAAACACAAACTCGGGACTACTATGGCAAAACGCTGTAAATGTCACCTCAAGAATAGAAAAAGGCCAAGTACAAACAAACAACAACGGCGATGACATAATAGTAAACTTTTCCCCCACATTCACAAACCAACCCATA
>WQYG01000150.1 GCA_009781395.1 Candidatus Bathycorpusculum sp.
ACTGACGCTTGGGAACAACGTAAGTTGGGGGAGGTTGCGGATATTGTTCGAGGAGCCTCACCAAGACCTATTGAAGATCCAAAATGGTTTGATGAAAACTCTGACGTTGGTTGGCTTCGTATTTCAGATGTAACAAGCCAAAATGGACGAATTTATCACCTTGAGCAAAAAATTTCCAAAGCAGGACAGGAAAAAACGCGTGTGCTTGTTAAACCACATCTGCTACTTAGTATTGCTGCAACGGTAGGAAAACCTGTAATAAACTTTGTTAATACTGGCGTTCATGATGGTTTTTTAATTTTCTTAAATCCAAATTTCGAGCAAGAGTTTATGTTCCAATGGTTTGAGATGTTTCGTTTACAATGGCAAAAATATGGTCAACCAGGAAGTCAAGTAAACTTAAACTCAGACTTGGTTAAAGCTCAAAAAGTACTACTACCGACAATGAAAGAACAAACCACTATAGGCAATTTCTTTCATATCCTCGACAACACTATACTCCTCCATAAAACGTAAGCATGAAATGTTAAAAAAGCTGAAAAAAGGGTATCTGCAACAGATGTTTCCGCAGGAAGGGGAATGTGTGCCGAAGGTTAGGTTTAAAGGGTTTACGAAGGATTGGGTTGAAAAAAAGCTAGGAGATGTTTTAGATTACGAACAACCTCAAAAATATATTGTTGATAGTACAGAATATTGCGACAACTATAAAATTCCTGTATTAACCGCAGGGCAAACTTTCATTCTTGGTTACACAAACGAACAACAAGGGGTGTACCAAGCTAATAAAGAAACCCCTGTCATTATATTCGATGATTTTACTACGTCGTTCCACTGGGTTGATTTTAATTTCAAGATTAAATCATCCGCAATGAAACTATTAACAATAAAGAATAAAACAGAGGATTTTTCTTTTGTGTACTATGCAATGTGCTGTATAAGTTATGTTCCATCAAGTCACGAACGTCATTGGATAAGTAAATATACAGACTTCGATATTCTTATACCATCTATTTCTGAGCAAAAAGCAATTGGCAAATTCTTCCGTGATCTTGATGAACAAATTACTACCCAACAAATCAAACTTGATAAATTGAAACAGTTAAAATCTGCATACTTGCAGAAAATGTTCATTTGAAGCATTTTTCCTCGATTATGTAAGCAAAGATAAATGTTGTAAAATTTTATCATTGTCTTGATTTTCAAGCTCCCTAATAATATGCAAATATGTTTCTTGCGTTGTAATCATACTTGAATGCCCCAACCTCTTTGCTATACTAGCAATTGATACACCAGCAAAAATCAAAATCGAAGCATGAGTATGACGAAGGGCATGTAGTGCAATTACTGGCACTCCTGCTTTTTTGCATAAAGTCCTAAGCCGACCATTGACTGTTGAATTGAAAACTCTGCTACTTATAAAAATAGGTTTATCATTTGCTAGTCCAAAAGTTAGGTTGGAAAATTGTTCGTTTAATTGTGTGTCTATCTGGAGAGTTCGTTTAGAAGAATAATTCTTAGTTTCACCAAAACCACCATAAATACCATTAATTTTCCTATAATTCCAAGTTTTTGTGATTTTTATTTTCTGTTGCATAAAATCAAAATCACTAGGAGTTAGAGCCAAAGCTTCAGCAAATCGCAATCCAGTTTTAGCCACAAGCAAGATAAACCAATCCCAATTTGGTTTATTTTTTAAATTGAGGTTTTTCAATAACATTTGAAGTTCAAATTGACTTAAAAATTTTGGTTTTTTATCGCTAGCTGCCTTACCTTTTATTATAACTTTTCGTGTAGGGTCTGATTGTAGTAACCCTTCATCAATAGCGTCTAAAATTACACTTTTAAGCTGATGATGAAAGTTCATTGTTGTTTCTCTTTCATGCGTTTGAGCATAATCGTTAAGAAGTATTTGATATCTTCGCTTATCAAGTTCATGAAAACTTAAGCATGGTTCAAGTTCGGTAAGCCGTCTTAATGTTAATAAATATTTTTGGTATGTAACAGGACGAACAGCTCCTTGTTTGTAAATCTCAATCCATTCAGCGAAATACTCATGAAAATAAAGGGATGTTGTTTTGTCTACAGTCATTGAAAGATCTCCTAAAAATGATTTTAGCGTTAGAATCGCTATCTTCATTATGCAGGAGACTTGAAGTTACACAAATATCTTTTGCAAGTAGGCAGTTTTTAGTAATTTTAAGTTTTCTAACTTTACTTTCTGTGTAGTTATTTGTTCATCAATATTGCGTAAGAAATTACTAATGGCGGTTTGTTCTTCGAATGAAGGTAATACTACCTCAAAATCAGAAAGCACTTCTTTTGTAATTGTCTTAATCGTTCCGCCTGGTGCTGTTCGCTTTTCAATGTTAAATTTTTCTTGAATAATATATGCCCAATAAATAACATTTATTTTCATTTGATATTCTTCAAAAATCAAAATTGTTCTATCAACATAGGCAGGGTATTGAGTTATAGCTACTCGCCCAATACTACCCTGCAATGTAACAATTACTTTTCCAACTGGTACAAAAACACTTTTTGGTTGTGCTTTTTTTGAGATTTTTTGTTTTGTGTCATTAACTAAATGCAAATCATCGTTAACATCAACTACCTGGACAAAAGGCATTCCCTGATCTTTGTCGTACCATTCTGGATTTCCATATGGTTGAGGAAAAGAACCTCTTCTAAAAATCGCAATATCATCTAACTTTCTCGCCTCCCAATCCTTCGTAAACCCTTTAAACCTAACCTTCGGCACACATTCCCCTTCCTGTGGAAACATCTGTTGCAAATACCCTTTTTTTAGCTTTTTTAACATTTCATGCTTACGTTTTATGGAGGAGTATAGTGTTGTCGAGGATATGAAAGAAATTGCCTATAGTGGTTTGTTCTTTCGTTGTCGGTAGTAGTACTTTTTGAGCTTTAACCAAGTCTGAGTTTAAGTTTACTTGACTTCCTGGTTGACCATATTTTTGCCATTGTAAACGAAACATCTC
>WQYG01000151.1 GCA_009781395.1 Candidatus Bathycorpusculum sp.
AATGTACCATGCAGAGAAAGCCATTACAACTGAAATAACTATTGTTAGGTACCATGATATTTTCCATCTACGAGACAACTTTGTATTCTCAGATAACTGATCTAACATTTGATAGGCTTGTTTACCCTTTTCAGAGAGCACATACTTATCATCAATAGTTTTCATCAAAAAATTGTTTAACACCTTTAGATGATAACCTAACAAACTAGCTGTCACATTAAGGGCATCCATGAGCTCTTCAGAAGTTAAAGCGCCTTTCTCATTTAATAAAACAAGTGCTTTCTTATTTGTTTCATCCTTAAAGATTTTACGCCAAGACTTAAAATCTGATGACATAAGCAGTCATAGGTGTGTACGTGTATATTCTTTTCTGTTTGTAATGAAGTATCAGTCACTAATCTTGCTTTAACTAACATATAGTCTATGCACTTTTTAGCTTCCACCCAACTGCCAAAACCGTACTCAAACATAAAAACGATAAAACAACAGACCACATATGCACACTGTAGAGTAGACAGTGGGACTTACTTAACTGGGTCAGTTTCCAGTCATCAAAAACCTACTGTGTTTAGTACGTTGTGCCGCCGTATATCTCCCGTATCTGCTCAAACACTAACATAATAACCACCAACTCCCTTTTGATCACCAAGCGATTCCCCATTCTTTTTTGCCATAACTTCAAACTGCACAACGACATCCCACTATGGTCGATTATCTACATGGCAACTACTGGTCAGGGTTGTTATAACATACTATTTTCTTGAACATATGCTTAGCAAGAAGTAACTATGTTCAATTGCTCTACCCACAGAAATTTCAAACGTGTCCCGTTGCATATATTGGGCCATGATGATAGATTTCGCCAGTATCAGCCCACACAACAACCTCATAACCCTTAGCTGGAGCACAACGACACTCGTCACGTTCAACTTTAAATGTAATCTCTACAAACCAGTAAGGTCTATCTGTCTCTTCCAAAGTTGCTTTTGTTGTTACTATGCTATAGTCTTTATGCTGATCGGGTCTTTGGATATATTCTTGGGCAAGGGGTAAGGCAATTTCAATGACCTTTTTTTCTGCAGAAACAGGATCATTTGATTGTATGTTTGATTCTTGACTGTTACCAATGGTTGAACCCATAACAACTATTATGCAGACTACAATGATGAGAACAATGGAAAGCAACATTATTGGAAAGATTTTTTTATCATGTACGCCCAATTTTTTCATCAATAAGTGATTGGAGCCATTTCTTTTAAATCTACTTTTTAGTACGGTCGGTATGCATTAAGAACGGGTGTTTTGGATATTTTCAATCGATAACGACCTGCAGAGCCATAAGGACACGCCCAACCTGAGAAGACAGGGACAAAAGAAAACTGAGCTGAAAAAATAGGAGAGTTTTCACTTATAGAGAGAAATACGGGTGGATGGCTCCCACAATACCGTGAATTGGTAAAAATCGGGTAAAATATGTGGAATGTTCATCATAGAGATTTGTTGAAATCAGCAAAATTATGAAAAATGGAACTATCTCTCTAAACGTGAACACTCTCGAAAATTTTTCTATAACAGGGTATATACATTGCGCTATCTCTATTGTCCTGATCATTTTTGTAAACTTTAAACTACAAGGTTGCATCTGATGTGGTGTCTATTTTTGGTGGGTTGGGCTTGTTTGGAATAACCTTTTTAATCTACCACTGGTAAAGGGTTTGTATGCGTAACTGTACTGTATTGTTGTTGGTTGTCTGTTTGGTGGTGTCAAGTTTTAGTGTACTTGCTGTTTCATCTGTATCTGCGCAAGCAGGATACAAACCCTCTGTACCACAAATTAGCAGTGTAAAGATTGTTGACAGCTCCTACGATGTACCACCTTCTAGTACAAAGACGGTTGATCAATACACAGGAAAAGAAACAACCAACACCAAACCAGGCTATCACGTAAACCAAAAATCCATAGAAATTACGATAAAAAATCAGCCCTTTACACCATACACTGGTAAACCGCCCTATAGTGGTGACGATGGAATTGAAAAAACGTTTAATCTATACTATACAGTTGAGGTTAAGGGGCATTTTGGTGAGTATTGGCAACAATTTGGTGAATCTTTTGTTGTTCAGTCAAATTCTGGGCATACTGTTGTGTCGAGTGCCGTTGTTGGTCAAGGTACTAGTCAAGTTAATGTTATAGATTGTGCTGCTGGGTCTCGGCTGGATTTCAGAGTCAGGGCATGCATTGGGCATAAGTATGATGCTTCGCCTTCTATTTGGTTTTGGGATCCAGTTTGGACTGTAGCGCCTATTGAGTACAGTGAGTGGAGTAGCGTTAAAACATTTGTGATGCCAGACGGGGCATTGTTGTCTCCGCCTTCGCAGACAGCAACTTGGCCACCGCTAAACTCTGATGACAACGATCAACCGCACTTCCCAGATCAGACGCAACCACTCCATAGTATATTCTCTAATCCACTCTTTATGTTGGTGGTTGGTGTTCTCTTAGGTGTTGTTGTTGCAGCTGTGGTAATGGTGTTTCTTAGACGACACATAAAAACACCAACTTACACCAACAATTTGCCACATCAAATATCAGGAGTAAAGGGTTTGTATGCGTAAGTGTATTGCTTTATTGTTAGTTACCTGTTTGGCGGTATCAGGTCTTATTGTGCACGCCATTATGCCTGTATCTGCGCAAGCAGGATACAAACCGTCTGTACCACAAATTAGCAGTATAAAACTTGTTGACACCTCATACGATGTACCACCATCTAGTACAACTACAGTTGACCAATATACTGGAAAAGAAACCACAACCACCACACCAAGTTACCGTGTAAACCAAAAATCCATAGAAATTACAATAAAAAACCAACCCTTCACACCCTACACTGTTCCAAGCGACCTAACTGGACGATATGGTCCAAACGGCCAAGAGTTCAATCTATACTACCAAGTTGAATTTAAAGGCC
>WQYG01000152.1 GCA_009781395.1 Candidatus Bathycorpusculum sp.
TGAAACTTCTGTACTGTAGAACTCTCCAGGAACTTTTTGACTACCAACCAAAAGAAGAATATTTTTACTCGTATCCCGTATACGTTCCATAACATTACTTGACTGAATATTCTCACCATACGCTGTTAAATGAACTACAATACCCCCTTTAGCTTTCCAGTCACGAACAACATTACGCCAATTAGCTCCCATTTCAAAGGTAAAATTGCCCCCCCAATGCTTCGTAATGGCCTTTACAGTCTTCTCTATAGATTTATCCTCAATATCTGCAAGAATAAAACCTGACGCACACATAGCACGTGACGTTAAAGCACAATGCGTAGTTAAACGTGAATCCCTATGGATACGATGACCCCATCGTAGAACAACAATTTTCTGTTTACTATCCATTAATTGGTTGGGTGTATTTTCCATTGAATTTTTCCACTTTTCTTCTTATTTGTTCAGCAATCTGCGGATTAGCTTCAAAATTAACCTCTACATGGTCCCCTAAGAATTCTTCTTTTTTAACTTCAGCCTTTTCATGAACCCATGACATAAATGGCATTACTTCTCCTGTTAATGGTATTGAAAAGCTGCCTTGCACATAATTTTCTAAAATCCTAATAATGTATGACTTTAACACGTCAAGGTTTGTGTGTTTTTTTGCTGAAATTAAAATGGGATTTTGGATTTTACTCTTTAATATGTCAAATTTTTGTTGTATTTCTTCGGGACTTAGGTGGTCAATTTTGTTTAGTACAGTTATTTGGGGAATACTGCCAGCGCCCAATTTGTTGATTGTATCTTGGCAGATATTGATTTTCTTTTCAATTAATTCGTTTGGTTCTTTTAAATCTACGACTAAAATGATTAAGTCCGAGTATATTGTTTCTTCAAGTGTGGAGTGGAAGGCTTCTATTAGTGAGATTGGTAAGCGGTCGATAAAGCCTACGGTGTCGGTTAATAGGAATTTGCGGTTAGAAAACTCTATTATTCGTGTTGTGGTTGAGAGTGTAGTGAATAAGGTGCGGTCAACCATGGTGTCTGCTTCGGTTAAAGCGTTAAAGAGAGTGCTTTTGCCTGCGCTTGTGTATCCTGCTAATGAGATGGATAGGAAACCTAGTTCTATGCGCCTTTTTCTTTGTAGGACACGTTTTGTGCGGATGGCTGCGATTTTTTTGAGGATTGTTTGGACTTGTAGTTTTATAGCGTCTCGGTAAACGTCTGCTTCATATACACCTAAACCCATGAAGCCTGGTTGTTCACTGCCTCTGCATAGACGAACTTTTTCTCTGGCATGTTTAAGCTCATTTCGTAATGTTGCCAACTGAATTTGCAGTTGAGCTTCTGTGGTTGTGGCACGACGAGCAAAAATTTCTAAAATAAGTTGAAAACGGTCAATAACTTCTACTTTAGTGGCTTTGGCTAAATTATAGTTTTGTATCATACGTAGAGCATTGTCAAAAATTACTTTATTTGCTCCTGTTTCTTTTACTAAATTGGCGAGTTCTTCGACTTTTCCTGCACCAATTTGGTATCTTGCGTCTGGAGGTCGAGTTTGTTCAAGAGTACCAACTATGGTATATCCTGCTGATTGAGCCAAATCTTTTAGTTCTTCAAGACTTGATGCTTCCCTATTTAAGCGTCTTTGAGCTATGATAGCTTTCGTCCTTTGGGTTCCTCCGAGTTTTTGCTGTCAATTTCAACGATATCACCCAAAGTTATCTCTTGATTTTTGCCTGATGCCGCGGTTGAAGTTGGTTTTTCTTCCTCTTCTATGGGCACAAGAAGTTTTATCTTTAAGAGGCGCTCAAGTTTGTTGGCAAGCAAATTGTTTGGTTCCATTTTACCTAATTCAATATGTCTTAATACAGAGGCGCGTTCGTTAATTTTTAAGCCCAGGTCTTCATGAGAGAAACCCATTTTTTCTCTTGCAACACGAATTAACGCTGCATAGTCTGCAATTAACTCTTGAGTAATTTCCACTTTCACCGTAAGGTTCAACTTCTTTGGCGCCGCCTTTTGAGTGGGTCTTCTAGGTTTAACTGCTCCTCCTGTCTTTATTGCAGTTGAAGTAGAACCTGATCCCGGCGTAATAATTAGAAAGGGTGATTTGGGTGCTTGTTTTTCTTCGTCTGGATAAATAATTTTGCCGTGTTTAGCACATTCAGCACAAACAGTCAATTTTGCGCCTTCAATATTTGCCCGAATGGGGTCGCCATGTATTTTGCGTCCACAAACTTCGCATCTCACGATACTTCACCTTTAAATTAAATATTTACTATGATAAGTTTATACTTATCGAAAATAAAACTCCCAAACACGGTGAAGTATACAGTGGAAAACCAACTTGACAAAATCCGCAGCATAGCAGACTACCAATTCGGAAAAAACGTAGGAGAAAAACTCTTCCCCGAAAACGTAACATTTGAACTTTCAAAACGCACCGGCCGAATACGTTTCATAAACCTCAACGGAGAACGCTTAGCCACCCTCAGACCAACTGATAGCCTATTTTCCCTAAGCATAAAAGCAGCCAAACACTTAGTTGAAAACATTCCCCAAGCCAAAGGCTTTATCATACTACAAAATGATGTATCAAAATACATTGCAGAAGGCGGCGACGTATTTGCAGTCCACGTTATTCAAGCAGACGATGATATACGCGCAAAAGACGAAGTCATCATAATCGACCAAAACCGACAACTCTTAGCCGTAGGACGTGCAGCCCTCTCCGCACCAGAAATACGCAAATTCAAAACCGGCGTCGCCGTTAAAGTACGACACGGCATAAACAGCAAAGAATAACATTCTATTTATATCATTAACTCTCAACCTTACCAACATCAAAATATTGTTAATAA
>WQYG01000153.1 GCA_009781395.1 Candidatus Bathycorpusculum sp.
AGAGTATGTTTTTGAGTCTTCTGGGTATGCCGGTTAAAAATTTGAACATACAAGTGACTATGTTTTATGGTGAAAATAAGTTTTGACACAGTTTAATGGAAAAACGCAAAGTATCAGTTAAATAGTAAACAGACACTAACAAGCATGTGTTTAAAACATCATAAAATTTTTCAGCGTTAATTTTTGGTAACCTTGTTTTCTATAAATCGTGTTTTTCATTGCAGGTCTATAAAAGTAGGTGTTATGAACAAAAAATTTAGGTTACCTGTTAATTGGTTGGTTGATAGGTGGAGAGGTTTGTGTTTAGTGTTAGGTGTTATTTAGGGTTTTTCCGTAAGCCATAAGAGGGGTGAGTTAATAGTATTGTTATGTGGTTTACATGAATAAGGCAGCGGTTGCTTTGGTTGTTCTTTTGTTGCTGTCATCGGTGTTTGTTGTGGTTTCAGAGCCGGTTAGTGCTCAGAGTTCGGGTGTTATCCGAATTAAAGCCGATGGTACAGTAACGGGAACGGATAAAATAAGGCAGTATGGTTTAGTGTACACTTTGACAGGTGATTTGTATGCCTCTGTTGGTCAGAATGAGGCGTTTATTTTCATAGAAAAAAGTGATATAACGCTTAATGGTGCAGGATATACTGTTCAAGGTACTGGAGGGGGTTCAGCGATTTACATGCTAAGAAGTCAAAATGTTACCGTTGAGAATTTTATCATACAAGGTTTTAGCAGAGGCATAGATTTTGGAGTTGTTGAAAATTGGCCTTCAGATTCAAATTATTTAAGTTATCCATCAGCATTTAACAATAAAATACGTAACAACAAAATTGAAGTTAGCAACAACATAAATGAGAGTAATCAAACAAGGAATGCCGGATGGGGAGTTTATCTTAGTGATGCTATTCAAACAGTAATTGTTGATAACAATTTTACGGGTCATAATCCACAAGGGGGAGTCTATTTAGGTAATTCAACCAAAGAGACCAGTTTAATAGATAACAATTTTGCAGGCGGAGGGGTTTACAGTTTAGGTTCCAATCAAACTAGGGCTGTTTATGGGAATACTATTGATGGCAAGCCTTTGGTTTATCTTGATAGTAAATCTAATCAAATTATTGAAAATGCAGGACTTGTTTATCTTTTCAATTGCAGCAATATTGTTGTAAAAAACATTAGCCCCCTATACGTTTACGCGGTTACAATACAGTTAATTGACACCATTAACAGTGAAATATCAAACAGCAGCGGACACGTATTTTTAGGGAATTCAAACTATAATAGCATTCATGATAACCAGTTAAATTCAATATCACTCGATGCCAGTTCACACAATAAAATGTTTGCTAACAAAATCACAGGCTTTAGTGTGTGTATAAAATTATATGGTGGGTCAAGTTTTAACAAAATTTATGGCAACCTATTTTTAGATACAATCTACTCAAAAGACGCCGAGAGAGTACGTAAAGAAGGATTTAACACCGCAGCAATTCAGCTAGGCGATAGACAATTAGGCGGATCCTTCAACAATGACATACACGACAACATGATAATCAACCATGATTGCGGATTTGAATTCTTTTTAAGCTCAAATAACACCTTAACAGCAAACATTATTAAAGACTGCAACGCAGGAATCCAACTCGGCAGATCACACTACAATACAGTAACAGAAAACAACATAACTTCCTGCAAATACGGCATAAGCATATATGCAGAATCAAGCAACAACACCTTCCACCATAACAATTTTATAAACAACCAACTACAATGCGTTGAAACCCATCAACAAACCCTACTCTCTGACAAAGAAACCTACGCCATAGGTAACACATGGGATAATGGCCAAACAGGCAACTACTGGGACACCTACACAGGCATAGATACAAATGGAGACGGCATAGGCGATACCCCCTATAGAATTTTTGAAAACATGACCGACCATTACCCCTTAATGAAACCATTCATATCCACCAACGCAAACATCCCTCAACCTTCACAGGAAATACCCCCTCCAACAACAGAAGGCCCCCCAAAAACAATACTTAGCAAAGAAACCTCAATACTAATCATCGCAATAAGCATAATTACAGGAGTCACCATAGGCGTACTTGTCTATTTTAGACGACTAATCTTCCGATAAAAACACAAACCTTTGCAAGCCACTTAAATAACAATAACAACAATACAGAAAGTTTGTTGTGAAATCTATGAACGACCCCGAATTAGCCGTTTTAAAAAAAATATCTACACTAACCAAAGTCAGCGATGTTGAAGACCAAAAAATGTTACGAAAACTGCTAATGGAAGGCAAAGCATACAGCCCACAAGAAGGCTACGTAGTAGCAACAACACCCATAACAACAGAAGAAGAAGAAAACTCTTCTCAACAATCAACAACACCAAATAAAGAGGGCGGAGTTTGGGAAACACGCACACCAAAACCTAAACACAAAGGAGACATACCAACACCATACGAATACTGTGCATACCCTAACTACTCCGAGCTACCATCAGACATTTTACGCATAACCCGAGAAGTATCATTTACAGAATGGATTGAACACGAAGGATACAAATACAAAAGAATATCAGGCGGCATAATGCGACGCCCAAACAAACAATAAACAAGTAATTAAGTTACTGCTCAGCAGGGTGTAGGTGTTTTGGTGAATAGGGTTTTTACTGCTGGTAGCAGTTGATGATTGCGTTTAGTTTCTGTAGAAAGAAAACTACGAATACGCACATAACACTCAAGCCCCCTCCAGCTGCGAAAACAACCCGAAACCTTTTGCTTAGTC
>WQYG01000154.1 GCA_009781395.1 Candidatus Bathycorpusculum sp.
TAACACCAACATCAATGTTATTGGCATGGAAAAAAAACAAGACGAAACACTTGAAGTCCCATATATACTCTCAATAGCATATAACCCATCCATTGCACAAATAACCATCAAAGGCAACGCCTATGTAAACGGCGAAAAAGATGAAATTGACAAAATCATCAAAGACTACGAACAGAAAAAACCACCAACCCAAATGATCATCCAATCAATATCAAACGTCGTCTTCGTCGAATCAGTATCCATCTCACGAACACTAAACATCCCACCACCCATACCGTTACCACAAATCCCAGAAGCAAACACAAAACCGCCAAACACAAAACTACAAGACAGAGACTACAGCCGCTAAGAAGCCCCCAAAACATATTTTTTAATAGAACATATTTGTTTATCTGGGTAAAATAAAACATTTTAACAACTCTACAAAAAACAGAAACAAAAGAATCAACAACAAAACATATCTTTAAAGATGAAAACTTGAATCAAAGAATCACACCAAATTGTTGCTAAGATCTTTCTTTCTCACAAGTTTATTAAAAGGTAAAATACGCAAAATAATCATTAACACAATAAAACTAAGAATATTTACAAACCAATACAGTAAGATAGAATGAATAAAACTCTGCTGGCCAACCTTGCATCGGCAAAGCAAGCACAATGATATTGCTTTGACCAGATTATAAATTATGATACAAATATTTTAGTTTACCTCTTGCCTGTTTTGTAGTAAAGTGCCAATCTATCTGTTTACCAGAACCATTTCGATCTGCTTCCCAAATCGACAACTGCTTGTTAAGAGCCTCAATATCAGGTATCCTCCTATCCAAACATTGACGAGTCAACGCACTTAACTCAAGCTCTGCAACATTAAACCAACTCCCATGCTTAGGCGTATAATGAAACTCTAACCGTCTAGCCAAACTACGCGCCTTCTCAGCAGGAAAAGCCAAATACAAAGAACTCAAAACATGAGTATTCAAATTATCCAAAACAAGTCGCACCTTCTCCGCCTTCGGATAAAACTCTAAAAGCAGCCGCTCAACCTGATGCACCCAATCAAGCTTGGTTCGCCTCTTCAACGCCTCCACATGACGCCAACCCCCAAGAGGTTCCACAAACACAAAAACACTACAAGGTCCACCCCGACTATACTGATAATCCACCTTCTGCACCTTTCCAGGCTCCATAGGTAGCGGTTCCACCACATCACCCAAAAGCCGACAAGGCTGCTCATCCATACAAACCAAAGGAATTTGTGAATCATAGGGCAGTGCATAAGTTTCCAAAATATCCTCCATATGGGCTACAAATTCGCCGGTGTAGTCTTGGGGTATGCACCAGCATTTCTTTAGGTGAGGTTTAAGCCGTGTTTTTTTAAAGTTTTACGTACGGTTTCTCTTCCTATGGATGGTATGATTTGTTGTTCGATTATGTTTTTGTGAGCATTCGCAGGGTCCAGCGTGCAAAGCCCTCTGGGGGTTTGCTGCAGGCTATGGTGATGATTCTTGCTTCTTCTTCGCCGTTGACTATGGGTTTTCTTGGTGGGGTTTGGTGTTTTCTGCGTCGCAGGGTGTATTCGAGGTTGTGTTGGTGATAGTTTTTGATTGTTTTGTATACGCAGACGTCTGAGACGTTGCATCGTTTGGTGATTTCTTCTTGAGTTAGTGCTTTGCCAACAGAGTTGTCGGCAAGTAATAGTATGTTGCAGCGTGTTCTGAGGGTTTTTGGTGTGTCTTTTGCGTTAATGGTTTCAAAAATTAGCCAACGTTCATCTTTGGTCAAGTTAACACTGTATTTTTTGTTCATAATTAAACACTGTGCTAACATACACAATTAACACTTATTTATAATGTGGTCAAAGCAATATATCCTTCGACTGATGAGAAACTTATCGCAAAAATTGCCACAACAACCAGCACATGTTTAGCAGGTCGTCGAAGCGAGCCATGTGACATTAACCAGATACCGCCACTGACTACAATTAAACCAATCAACATTCTTTTTATCCAAAACATATTGCGCAAAGACATACGAGGCGACATAAATAACATCAAGACCAAAGCGGCAGTTGCTAAAATAATTATAACTGCGTTTTTGTCGTGCACATATTTGTCTTTTGTAGCCATACGATACAGCTCACTCGTCATAACCCAATTAAGTTTAAAATCTCTTTTGGTTTAAAGGAATTGCAGCCTCTCAAAATTATTTCACTCTCACACTATTCTACTATTCACAAGTTTACCATCCAAACTATTAGCCGCTATATCCTACCACACCACTCTTAATCATCACTCTTTTTAAATCGCATTTTTTACACGTCACCATAGACCCCATCAATATAGCAAGATAAGTATATATTGGCGTATTTTTCCCGTGGCAACAAGATCAGTAATGGAAAAAGCATGTAAAATGAACAGATTCAAACAGTATAAATGAAAATACACACGCCAATGTCATTTTGACTTGCTATAAGATTTGATAACGATCGATAGTAAAAGAATTCACACCAAACCACAATGATCAGTTAAACCCTCAAGCTTAGCAGGAAAAAAACCACACTTAAACTCATTAACAAAATTCCAATAAAACCCAAACAACCCAACCATCCTAAAAAAACACTCACTCACTCTCTAACCAAACACTCACGCAAAACACCATTAAAAACCTAAAATCCTGGAAAGTATAACTATGTCTGAGTAATAGAGGGCGAATATTCGTTGAAACGACGATTGCGCGGTGAAATCACGTTTTTGTATTAACTACAGCATAGTTATAATTACACACAATATAA
>WQYG01000155.1 GCA_009781395.1 Candidatus Bathycorpusculum sp.
AGGAAGAATAGTGCCATTTCTTTGTAGTTCATTTTTTGTTTTGTTGGTCGTGAGAATGCGGTGTTTTTGGTTAGGAATTTTTTTTGGTATTCGCGGTTTTTTAGGTTGGATAATACGTTTGTTGGTCTTTGTTCTACTGCATTGATCATTTTCTTTCGATGGTTTATTTGGTTTTAGTTTGTATTAATGAATTTTTTGTAAGTTATACGTTTTCAAAATGAGGTGCAGTTTGACTTTTAATCAGTAATCACTTTTAGGTTGACAGCATTGACTGAATAGTTACTATACGTTTTCAAAATGAGGTGCAGTTTGACTTTTAATCAGTAATCACTTTTAGGTTGACAGCATTGACTGCTCAGCAGAGTGTAGGTGTTTTGGTGAATAGGGTTTTTACTGCTGGTAGCGGTTGATGATTGCGTTTAGTTTCTGTAGAAAGAAAACTGCGAATACGCACATAACACTCAAGCCCCCTCCAGCTACGAAAACAACCCGAAACCTTTTGCTTAGTCTTACAATGATGCAAATCACGCTCCGCCAAATTATAGAAACGGAAAGGATATGCTAAAATCACTCACGAATCATTATTGAATTCATATTGAATCTGATTTGGGCAAAATTGTCTGTTCAAAGCAATGCGCGTAACTAAAAGCAAGACACGACGGCATTAACTCAAAAATCCGTAAAATATCCATTTTTTTCCAAAAGAGATATGACAAGACTAATATATTCTTAACGTAAAATCAGTTGCTTACAAGATATGCCTAAATTGAGCATATCAGGTGAAAAAAATGAGAAATCAAATACAAAAAAGAATGATATCTATAATGCTTGTGCTCGCGCTTGTTGCCGGTTGTTTTGTGACAGTGTTCACCCCTACAGCTAGTGCCGCCTCGTCTTTGCTTGAGTTAGAGAAACGTGTTCCTTCTAATCCAACAATGACGTTTAATGCTGATGTTGAATCAGGTAATGGCCTAAACCGACCATATACAATATGGTGGTTTTATTATCCTGGAGAGCCACCAACTGGAGAAATATGGTTGCTGGTTGAAAGTGATAACACTGGAAAAAAAGCTACTGAAGCGACATTCGACGGAAAACCGGGCATTATACAGGATACTTTTGAACAGAAAGGTAACCTGCCAACTTACTCGCTCATTCAATTTAAAGATGTTTGGCTTGATGGTAACGCAAGACTATATGTCAGAATGGGCAACAGCAATGGTGGTGCAACTGGCCAAACTATAGACGGACAACTAAAAACCTTCTTCACTATGATAACTATAACATATTATGACGGCATACCTTTCTACAAACTCAACGATGACCCTATTGGGACTGAGAGTGTACCCCTCGATAAAACAACAACCATAACCATATTAGACATCCTTAGCGAGCGACTAAGACGTATCTCACATCCTGGATATACATTCTATGGTTGGACTACACAAGTAGGCGGAACCGTAGATTATGCTGCTGGAGACGAGATTTCTGCTACCGATCTAGCGAAGACGGAACTGGATTTGTATGCTGTGTGGATTCCGAAGTCGGGCATTGTGGTGACTTTTGATGCTAATACTGCTGATACTGTTACAGGTCCGACTCCGTCAACGAGGTCTGTGACTTTTGATAGGGCGTATGGTGCTTTGGCTGCTATAAGTCGTACTGGTTATGAGTTTGCTGGCTGGTTTACTGAGGCTACTTGTGTTACAGAGGTTACGGTTACGACTATTGTAAAGAATGCTGATGCTCACACGTTGTATGCTAAGTGGACACCACGAACAGATTTGGAGTATGTTGTGAACTATTTAGAACAGGGTACTAACAAGGTGTTGGCTCCACAAAAGGTAGTGGGCGATCAAACATTCGGAACTTCAGTGACTGAGACAGCTATTGACATTACTGGTTACGGTAAAATAGATCCTATAAGTGTATCCATCAACATAGATGTAGAGGGTAATGTGATTAACTTCTATTATGTGCGTTTGGGTGTAAATGAAGATGGGGATAACAACATATGGGATCCTAATGGCGGTAACGGTAATGGTTATGGCGGCGGCAACAACCCACAAGGTACTGGCGGCAACGGCGGCACAAGTGCCGGCACTAGCACAAAAACCAGCAACAGCAAAGGTAACGGAAACTCTCAATAGTTCGTTGTTTGAACGATAGTGATCATGGGTGCTTGGTGTTGGGTCATCCATGATCTATACACTTTTTTATTGAACTGAACATTTTCTATATATTTTCTTTTTTTTACGCATGTTCAATTTCCTAAATTCCCGGAAAATTAGGCACTAGGTCAAAAGTTAAGAAAAAAAGCAACAAAAACACAATTTTCCATGGACAAAAACCCGTGCCCACAACTATTTATACAACATAATGCCTAATTAGGCATTATGCCATTCATACGCTACAAAAAAATCGGCCAAAAAGAATACGCCTACCAAATAACCGCCTACTGGGACCCAAAAACAAAAAAACCAAAACAAAAAACCCAATACCTAGGCCAAATCATAAACAAAGAAAAACAAATCTACCAAAAAAAACCAACCAACCAACAAAAAGAAAAACAAATCCTAGACTTCGGCGACACATACCTACTAAACACCTTCATACAAACCCACTACAAAAAACTCCTAGAAACATTCCAAGAAAAAACACCAACACTAAGGGATTGTAATTAAATAATTTTTATAGTTTAAATATAAGCTCATAATCTAGGTATGTATGGACAGAAAAGCCAAACTTGCGCTGCAAACCCGCATACAAACAGTACTACCCACCCTAA
>WQYG01000156.1 GCA_009781395.1 Candidatus Bathycorpusculum sp.
ATAGCACCCCTAAACGCAGGCACAAACGGCACAGACAACTATACACTGCACAGCTTTATTTTAGCTTCTGTACTTGTTGAACCCTACTACATAGCCTACGCAAGCGCCCTTAACTATCATGGTCTTACCGATCAAACCCCGTCGGCAACCTATGTGGCAACAACCAAACCCCGCAACTCCAAAACCATACTCAACACTAAAATCCGATTTGTTACCATTCCCCCACACAAAATGTTTGGAACAGAAGAAACTGAAATTGAAAATAGAAAAATCAACATCGCCTCCAAAGAAAAAACCCTAATTGACTGCTTAGACCACCCTGAACATTGTGGCGGTATAGAAGAAGTAGCCAAAGCCCTATATTTTGCCAAAAACGACTTGGACCAAACCAAACTGGTTGATTTTGCTCAAAAAATCAGAAACAAAACTGTCCTAAAACGATTAGGCTACCTCGCAGAAACCTTAGACATGGAAAAAATATTTCAGATAATCTCAAAGCTTCCCCTTTCAGCAGGTTATTCCCTGCTTGATTGTTCCCTCAAAAAAAGAGGTCCCATAGTAGAAAAGTGGAAACTAGTTATAAATGTGACAATTGAACCTTCCAAGTGGATAACATGATAACGCCCCAAGAACTACGAAAAATAGCGCGAGAAAAGAAACTCCCCCTTGACCTAGTTGAGAAAGACTATGTCTTGGGCTGGCTACTCTATGGCATCTGTTCTAGTAGGCTTTCTGAGTGTTTAGCCTTCAAAGGAGGCACAGCTCTCTCCAAAGTTTATTTTCCTGGACAATGGCGACTCTCTGAAGACCTAGACTTCACCCTACTTGGAGAAAACACCTTAGAAAACCTTGCACCAATTCTATCCAAGGAGGTTCCAGACCTTATAGCCAAAGAGAGCGATATCTCTGTAGTTCTTAGTAAGCCCCCTTTTTTGAGTTCAACTTATCTTCAGAGCCGTTTTCAGTACAATGGTCCAGTTTGTAAAAACACTGTCAAAATTGAAATCACCACCGAAAAATTTCTAGGAGAGGTTGTGGAGCAGGGGGTTTCACAAATGTTTGATTATCCTCCTTATGTGGCAAGGGTGTATTCTCTTGAGACTATTTTGGCAGAGAAAATACGGGCGTTAGTTGAACGGGGTAAAATTAAAGATTATTATGATGCTTGGCGGCTTTTGAAGACTAACCTATGTGATCCCGCTAAAGTTAGAGAAATGTTTCTGCGTAAGTGTGAGGCAAAAAATGTTGGATTTGTTAGTGTTGAGCAACTTTTTCCCAAAGATCTAGTTGAGCTTCTTGAGCCACATTTAGAGGTGGGACTTACTAGATTAAGTTCTGAACCTTTACCGTCTTTAGAGGTCATGCTTGCGGAAACAAAAACTGCTCTAACAACCCTGTTAGTTTAATAGACTTGTTTGGAAATTACTTTGGGTTTTACTTTTTAAAGCTCATTATTAGAACTTAACAGATCATTTAAGCTAGTTAGTTTGCTGCCTTTGCTTTCGTAGTACTGCAGCATTTCGTTAATTTTCTTTTTATCATAACTTGTAATACAATCTGATAGGACAGTAACGTTATAATTTGCCTTAAGTAAATTATAACAGGTCGATTTAACACAAGCAATAGCATCTGCTCCTGTCAGGTAGAAATCACATATTTCATTTTTATTTACAAAGTCTGTGAACTCCTCACTGCTTAATGCGTTTAATTTGTATTTTGTAAAAACATTTTTTGACACTATTCTCAAATCTGAAGCTAATTCAGACCCACGCGTATTAGGTTTAAAAGTCCTTGTGTCACCTGACAAATTTTCATGCCTTATGTAAACAACATAAATACCGTTATTAACGGCCCAATCTATTGATTTGTTTATATTATCAATTATTTCCTTGTAATTCTTTGTTATATCATTTTGAATATCAATTACCACTAAAGCTTTTTTCAACACAGGGTTTTCTCCTAATAGATTAGACTTGTTTGGCAATCACTTGTTTTTTCCATTATTATAGACCTTGTTAAAATTATACGCACTCCTTAATTTTTTGTCAAGTAACTTATGTTATCCATTTAACTTTGCTCTCTTCGTAAAATCCCCGACTGCCCTTTTCCTCAGCAGGAACACCCACAGCAATAACACAAAAAGGAACAACATTGCTCGATAAGGCAAACAAACTGCGAAACGCCCTCACCTTATCCTCTTTAGGATATATGCCGCACCAGCAAGTGCCCAAACCTAATTCAGCAGCTTGTAAAAGGATGTTTTGTGTTGCTGCACCACAGTCTTGGGGAAAAAAGCCCTCTGATACGCCGCTTTGCAACTTCAAATCTGCACACACAACTATCGCATAACTTGCTGTTGTGAGCATTTGTGTATAGGGATGAATTTTGGTGATTGCCTCAAGTTTTTCTCGATTTTGCACCACAATAAATTCCCATGGACGGCTGTTGCAGGCGGATGGTGCCAACATTGCTGCTTCTAAGAGTTCTTTAATTTGTGCCTCAGATACATCCGCTTTAGGCACATAGTTACGGATGGACTTTCTATCTCTAATTGCCTTAATAATCATAAAGACACACCTTTCAGTAGATTATTTATTGTCTCTCTTGTTATTTCTTTCTTGCCTTTTTCTTTTACTTATCGAACATACTCAAAACCGTCAGCCTCACCATCATGTTTTGAAACTTTTGATTTATCATTAGGTTGGTTTCCAGCTAAAACCTCAACCAACTTTGTAACAGAATTACTTAACACAACTAGCCCCTTCTCCAAATC
>WQYG01000157.1 GCA_009781395.1 Candidatus Bathycorpusculum sp.
GGGTCTACTTACTTGTTTTCTGTTTGGTAAGAAACGCCTTGATGGTTCGTTCAAAGGGAAGGTTGTGGACATGTTTGTCATCAGTGATGAGGGCGCTCAGGCCTTATTCTATTTTGAACAATCCAAAAAATTCTATTGTGCATCTGAGAAAAAACGCTTGGAGGTTCCGGCGTGAGCAGCAAAACGGTTGATAATTCTTGCAAGATTATTTTGGATCTTTGTGGGGGTACAGGAAGCTGGAGTAAACCCTACAGGGACGCAGGTTATGATGTGCGTGTAATCACTCTGCCAAAAGTTGACGTGTTTGATTATGTGCCTCCCATTGATGTTTATGGGATTTTAGCCGCGCCCACTTGCACTCATTTTAGTTTTGCAAGGACTCGTGCTAAGACTCCTCGGGATCTTGAGGATGCTATGAAGCTTGTCCGGCGTTGTTTAGAAATTATTTGGCAGTGTCAGTATACTTTGTATAAGCCTACGGCTATGCGGACAGGTTTGAGGTTTTGGGCTTTAGAGAATCCAAGGGGATTTTTGCAGTTCTTTTTGGGTAAGCCTGCTTTGGCTTTTCATCCTTGGCACTATGGAGATGGATATATGAAGTCTACGCATCTTTGGGGTTATTTCAACACACCTAAACAGGTTGTGGTTGATTATGTTAAAACAAAGTTTGACCATATTAATGCGCGTGATTTACCTTGTTTGCCTATGGGGTATGTGTATGATCCTGCTTGTGGTTTAGATGTCCGGCAAGTGAGGCGTAGTATTACTCCTGAAGGGTTTGCTAAAGCATTTTTTGAGGTGAACCAATGATGAAAAAATGGCGTGAGGCTTTGTTTTTTAAGGCGTTGATTGAGGGTAAAGTGCTGTGTTGTGTGCCAGTTTTTAATTTTGGGCGTTATCTTTTCGCGTTGGGTTATGTTGAGGATAAGTGGGTATCTGAGGAGTATGCGGGTTTTATAGCGTACATGGAGCGCCGTAGTTTGACGGCTAAAGATTGGGAGGATTTAATGTAAATGAGTAGGGTAAATATTTTGAAAGTTATTCTTGCAGATATTAAGCGTTTTCATTCGTCTGAGTTTGTTAGTTTTGCGGTTAGGTATCTTATAGTGTTTGCGTTGTTTGTGGGTGTGTTTTTCTTTTTGTTTTTACCCTATGTTTCTCATTGGGCTGTTGCTTTTTTGTTTAGTTGTGTTTTGGCTACCTTGTGTTCCATGGTGTGTGTTTTTGTATGGTATGGTTTTCTTGTGGATTGGTGGGAGTCTGTTGTGGATAGGGGAAAGTCCGCAGAAAAAAATGTTGTTTTTTTGATATTTTGTGTGTTAGGGTTGAGTATTTTTATCGGTATTTGTGTGAAGGATAGTTATGCTGAAGCTAAGTGTGAAGTTTTGAGAAGACAAAAACGTGAGGCTGAGAAGGTGGAGGGTTCTTGCTAAGATGTTGGAGAAAGTTTGTAGTGTTAAGTGTGCTTGTTGTAAAAAAAAGACTTCCATCACGTTTGGTTTAGAGAGTGATTGGACGTCACGTTTTACATGTGGTGAGTGTGGAGCTGTTAATGTTATTGAGTGCTATAACACTTACACAACTACATCGCTTGCTTTAGTGGCCATGTATACAATTTCTGTTTCTACTTTGCAGTATCATTGGAAGATTGTGAAGGACATAAGTGGTGATGGGGAGGGTGCTTAATTGGTTAATACTGTTGTTTGGGATGATCAGCTTTTATTGGGGGTGTTGCGTGGGCGGTTGCCTGAGTCTTTAAGTGCGTTTGCTACGTTGTTTGCTGATGGGGAGGGGGTTTGGCTTGGGTTTTCGTGTACGTTGGATAGTTCGGATGATGTGTTTTTGGCTGATTTGGCCTCTGAGTTTGGCGGTTATACGTGTAGGAATGAGGCTTATGATCGGATGATGTGGTTTTTCCCTGCGGGTAATGTTGGGGTTTCTTCGGAGTCTGGGGCTTTGGTTACGGGTGATGATGAGGAGTTGGGTGTGTTGCTTGGTCGTCTTATTCCTGTGTTGTCTGATTTAGCTGAGGTGCTTAAGCATGTTGCCGTAAGTTTACGTACTTATAGACCAATGTTGCCTGCTCCCAGTGTTACAAGTTCACCTGCACCTGTTGGTTCGAATGTTCAACCTCTGCAAACTGCCAAGCCTGTGGAAAGTTTGCCAACAGGTGAGGTTTGTTGGGTTGATACAGTTACGTCTGAGGGTAAGCCTTGCCAAAAATGTTTCTTACACCAAAACTTAACAACTAAAGGTCAACCGTCTGACGGGTTTTTGGCGTTAAGTGAAAAAGTGACTAAAAAATATGCAGACGGCTTCTTTTATTGGCAAATCACTGCTCCAAGCCCTGAGCCCTATGTAGGGCGTGTAAAATTATCGGGCACCAAAAGTAAAAGTACAACGGAGATTGCATAATTTTTGAGTAACCCCTCGGCATCTGATGACGTAATAAACCCTAAAGGTAACAGGTGTTATAACAGTTACTATCAGTCAGATGGGAAACGTAGCGGACATTCAATTGAAAACTTGATCTACCACGTGATAGATGAGGCCGAAATAGAGCTAAAACCCGTAGAAATAGCCCAAAAAATCTATACACCTAATAAACCTACTGATGGTCAACGCTCTACAGTACGGGTTTTGTGTGCAAAGCTGTTGCAGAGGGGGCTTATTATGCAACCTTACCCAGGAGCATACTGCAATAAAGTCACGTACGGTA
>WQYG01000158.1 GCA_009781395.1 Candidatus Bathycorpusculum sp.
AAAATAATAAACAACCAAACTCCCTCTCCTTTCTTTTTTATTGACAGTATGCCTCCCAAAATAGACTTTAAAATTTATATGTTCGCTATAGACTTATGATGAACAATTGATTTCGTAGAAAGCAAATGTTGCTTTGATGAGGAACTTTAATAAATGATGTTTGTGCAAGCCCGAAGTAAATTGTTGTTTGGGTAGGCCATTTGATAACATTGTTTACTAACAAGAGACAAAATATGTCTTTGGCTTTTGGGAAAGAAGTGATTGGTCCGCTAAAAAAATTCAGGTTCGCAAAGAAGCGTATCACAGTTCATTATCCCTTGAGATTGTTGCCCTTTTTGTGTGTCGCCCAAACCTTTTCTTGTTGAGGTGGTAATAATATGAACAGCATTCTCGAATACTTGGATTTGTGTGTAGAGAACGATCCTGCTCGTTGTGTGTTTAATTTTTTGGATTGCAGTCGCGAACCTTTTGGTATGCAGAAAATTAGTGTGAAACAACTCTATGATAAATCACGCGATATGGCCGGGACATTAAAAAAGAAAGGTGCAAAAAAGGGTGACCGGGCCATAATATTTTCTATGCAGGATGCCGGTACCATCTATGCAATTTTTGGCTGTATGATGGAGGGGGTTATCTTTACTGTTATTCCACCACCTATTGATGAGGCTAAATTGTCACGGTTTATTTCTGCACTTAACTCCTGCAAACCAAAATTTCTCATATCCAATTATGCCCTAGAGCAAGAATCAAAAAGAAACATAACCAAGACCCTGCTCAAAAAAGCGTTTCTGCGTGTTATAACTCTCAAGCGCATATACACTGACAAGTTAGCTAAACATGAGCACTATACTCCTCATAGAAACTATCACAAAGATGATCTGGTATATCTACAATATACCTCAGGTTCCACATCTGAACCTAAAGGCGTTATGGTAACAAATGAAAACCTAATGAGTTGTATTGACGATTGTAGAGAAATCATAGATTTCACAGATGGTTACAATCTTGTATCATGGGTTCCATTTTATCACAATATTGGCTTGATGGCCGCTATATTTATTCCCCTTGTCGTCAAAACAGGTACCGCATATTTAATACCTACCCTTCAATTCCTGCAAAAACCAACAATCTGGATAAAAACCCTATCTGATTTCAAAGTTAATGCAACCGTAGCACCCAACTCTGCATATGAGGCCTGCACCAAACTCATCAGCAAACAAGACGCCAAACAATATGATCTATCCCATGTAACCCTTCTAATTAATGGATCAGAATTTGTGTACTCACAAACCATAGAAAAATTCTGCGACCTATTTGATATCCAGCAAAAATCATTCGCAGCTGGATATGGCTTATCTGAATGCGTTTGTGTCGCTACCCTCTCACCTCTTTGCTATAAATGCCAAAAAATCGACGTTGATCAATATCTAGCCGGGCGATTCATTACAACGGAGAACAAAAATCACAAATTAGTCGTCAGTCTAGGTCAACCATTAAACAATTTAAAAGTTTTAACCGTAAAAGACAATGGATCTCTTTGTGCAGAAAATGAAATCGGAGAAATCTACATTCAAGGCAACAACGTTTGCCAAGGTTATTGGAAAAATCCCTCTGAAACAAAACGCTTTCAAGCAACCATTAACGGAGTTGAGGGATACTTTTACCGTACAGGCGATATGGGCCTAATCTTTGAGGGCGACCTCTACCTCACAGGCCGCTTAACCGAGATGATTATTGTTAATGGCAAAAACATTTTCCCAAGCGATGTGTCCCTTCTTCTACAACAACAATGCCCCACCCTACAAAAAGACACCATAAGCATTTTCTCTATCCAAACCGAGAATAAAGAAGAACCCATACTCTGCCTAGAAAGCGACGAATGCGCCTTTGCTCCTCTGGTACGCGATATTAATCGAACAGTGGCACAGTCCTACAACTTTTCCTTTAGTAACATTGTGTTTGTCCGAAAAAACACCTTCCCCCGTACCGATAACAGAAAAATCAAAATAAAAGCCATCAAACAACTCTATGAACAAAACAAACTAGATGTGCTATACAGCACAAAAAACTCCCCTATCAATGATGCTACCAATATCTCAGATGAGTTAACAATCACCTTATCAGCAAAGGCTTCCATAGACGAGATAAAAGCCTGCGTAAGATCAGTATTTAAAAAATTCGTTGCACCTATAGAGTTTGATGATACTACCCTCTTTACGGATCTAGGCACGAACTCTCTTACAGTTGTTGAGATGCTAAGTAAACTCGAACGCCAATCAGGTATAGAGATCGATATTAGACAAATTACCAGTGCATTGAACGTAAATGACCTCTCACTCCATATTCAACTCTCCCTGCGAGGCGAAAAACATAACTCACTCAACTTAGATGCCGAATGCATTCTACCAGACGATATCTGGCCCCAACAAAACTATACCATACAACCCGACCAATGTCACAATATCTTTCTCACCGGAAGCACAGGCTTTTTGGGCGCCTATTTAATTCGATCTTTAATTAAACAAACCAATGGAAATATCACTCTTTTTTGCCATGTCCGAGCAGAAAACCAACAAAACGCCATGGAACGTATCATTAAAAATATGCAATTCTTCCAATGCTGGGAAGAAAACTTCCAAACCAAAATCATAGCCGTACCCGGAGATCTAAAAAAACCCCACCTAGGCATCGAAGACAA
>WQYG01000159.1 GCA_009781395.1 Candidatus Bathycorpusculum sp.
CTCCAATTTATCTAAAACCTTTGCAACTTCACTTGTAATAGAGTCTATACGCTTTTCAGCCTCACTTTTAGCATTCGACTTTTCTACCGGCGGCTTACGCTTCTTTTTAACCCTCTCATCCCCACCACCACTACTGCCACCGTTGTTGTTGCTTCTGTTTGTTGCCGCTGTAGTTGTTTCCTCCTCTTCGTCATCTTCTTCTTCGGTTTGTTCCATTTGTGTTGGTATGTGTGTTGGCATTTTAACCGGGATTTCTCTTATAGGTTTAATGTCTATTCTTCCACGTAACTCTTCAACTTTACTTGTTAACTCCCCGAAGCGCTCACTAAAAAGCTGCATTAAATCCTCTTGCATACCCTCTAATTCATGTAACGCAACTATGGTTTCATCTTTAGCTATGGACTCTTTGATAACATTCATACGATTTTTATAAGTCACCGCTAGCTTATCTCGCTCAGACTCTGTAATTTTACCCTCTGCCTGTGCCTCATAAAGCCGCCTTATAGAATCCCCTAAAATTTCCCTCTCTAAATCTAAAATACGCAATTCATCCTTAGCATTTGACGCTGTAGATGTCTGCACGCTTTTTGACATCATAAAAGGCAAATTAACTTTTTCTAGCTCTAATGCGCTTTTAGTATCTCTACCTTTATTTTTTTCATCTGGAACACGTGGCTTTTTTTTACCTTTAAGCCGCATGCCAAAAAACATTAACATGGATATAGTTACAGCCAGCGTTACAACTAAAATAATTATTATTGTGATGCTTATGGTGGGGTCATCAAATAAAGCCATGCCGTAATATCCTCTCTAATATGGTTATAACTGATATATAAATAAATTAATATAATTAACCCTCAAACTGTCCTTATTTATAAAGAAAACGTCTTTACACAACAGCACATGCATAGTGTCTGGTTTTTTGTTCTTTTTTCTGCTCGTGTTGGGTTGGATTTGGAAAAACTTATATGATTAGTTGCACTCAAAAGAGTTGACACACCTCACGCGTTCGAATTGATCCCCTCGCAGGGATACATAGGTCTGTAAAAACTAAAATCTTAGTTGTAATACGGAAAGCCATATAAATCGCTTCTACGTGTTTGTTTGCGCATCGGAGATATAGAAAATGCCAAAATGGGGATACTCCATTATTCAAGAAACTTTGGATCCAGAAAAAACAGCGAAAGCCAGCGGAAGAGAACTCAAAGTATCTCATAAAGCGGCAAGAGAAGTCTGCCGCGCCGTTAGAGGTATGATGCTCAGCACAGCAAAAGAATATCTGCGCGACGTCATAGATATGAAGAAAGCTGTCCCCTATGCAAGATACAAGAAGAAACTCGGCCACAGACGTGGTTTAGTTCGTACTTTTGCAGGAAGATATCCAATAAAAACATCTGAACAAATCCTTCGTGTTATCGAAGCGGCAGAATCAAACGCTGAAAATAAAGGTTTAGACATTGATCGACTAAGAATTATTCACGCTGCTGCATATCCAGGTATGAAAATTAAACGTTTCACTCCACGAGCACAAGGTAGAGCATCACCAAAATACAATACTACAACACACGTTGAAATTGTCTTAGACGAGAAACCGGGAGAATAGGCATGTCCATAGTTAAACGTTTTATAACAGAATCAATGAAAAGAAACGAAATAGACGAGTTCTTACAAAAAAAGCTTGAACGCGCCGGATACGGCGGAGTCAACATCTCCAAAACCCCCCTGGGAACACACGTTGTAATATACGTTATGAGACCAGGATTAGTTATAGGTAGAGGTGGAGAAACCATAAAAGAACTCGCAGCTTCATTAGAAGAAAACTTTAAACTTTCAAACCCACAAATTAGCGTTTCCGAAATTGAAATTCCAGAATACAACGCACTAGTCGTCGCAAACCGTGTCGCATCTGCTTTACAGAGAGGTGTCCACTTTAGACGCGCAGGCTTCTGGGCACTTAACCAAGTCATGGAAGCAGGCGCATTAGGCTGCGAAATCATAATCAGCGGCAAACTCCGCACAGAACGCGCAAGATTCGAAAAATTCCGCGCAGGATACTTCCCAAGATGCGGAGAACCAGCACTACAATTCACAAAAAAAGCCGAAGCACATGTCCAACTTAAACCAGGCATGCTCGGCGTTCGCGTCAAAATAATGCCACCAGACGCACAATTTCCAGACAAAATCAAAATAGCCAAAGACCTACCTATAATGGACGACGAACCAGAAATAATCACAACACCACCAGTTGAAATCAAAGCACCAGAACCAATACCCACACCCGAGCCAACACCAGAACCTATATCTGATGAAACCGTCATAGCTGAAGAAGTAATCGACGACGCCCCTTCAACACCAGAGGTTAACACAGCCGAAGCTGTTGTTGAAGAAAAGACTGAGGAGGCCAAAGAATAATGGCTATATTGAGACTACAAGAAATCATTAACATGTCTAGCGAAGATAGGACAAAAAAACTATTAGAATTACGCGCTGAACTTACACGCATGAAAACCATGATCCGTGCAGGCGGCGCCGTAGAAAATTCAACTCGCGTAAGACAATTACGCAAAACTATCGCTCAAATTCTCACAATTGAGAATGAAGTGAAACTTAACCTTAGGACTTCAG
>WQYG01000160.1 GCA_009781395.1 Candidatus Bathycorpusculum sp.
GGTACTGCCATCTATGAGACAATGATGTCACTAATCACTACGTGGGACAAACAAGGCTTAGATACGTTTGAACAAATGAAAACCTGCCTCATCAACAACTGGACAAAGAGCTGAATACATACGATTCATTCAGCATTTTCGTCACAGTTACAAATGTTCAAACCAGCACATACCCCAAATTTTCTCAAAAAGTAGCGTAGACATAAAATATTCTCATTATTTCTGAATGTTTATTGGATTAAATACCCGAGTTTTAGCTCAATTCCATGCACCACAATCATCATTGCTTTTAATAGTGTTTTTTAATACTTAAGGACTCTTGGGAAATAACTTTTACAGACAAATATCTGCGATGACAACATAGACAAACATTATCCATGCTTCAACCAGCTCCATTGCCTATTAAGTGTAAAGTTTAGTCTCAATCACACCCTTAAAAATCTAGTTGATGCGTTGGGAGTTACTGAGTATTTATGACGTAACAGAGTGCAACTTTTGGAGGGACTTAACAAAGCAGTAATAACACCAGAAGACTCTGGTTGAACAGTTTTGTGAAGCAAAAAATAGAATCAATCACCTATGAAAGCGATGATGCCAAATCTACTGAGGAACTGTAATAGAATAACTTGTACTATTTGGTTGGCTGATGCAGTTCATGTCACCATTAAAAACACCTTTTACAACCGTTAACGACCTATTTTGCTTCTAAAACATTACAAGTTACTTTCTTACAGATCCTGACGTAACGGTTAGCATAACAGCTGAGGCAAATTTTATGCTTGATGTTGGAGAGACAAAACAATTTAGTTTTACTGCTACAGGCAACAATTATCCAACACGTTACAATGATGCAACAATAGTTAAACCTCAACTCCGTCAAATAGGGAATATGTTTCTTGTTTATGCTTGATTTACAGCGTTTTTCATGACTGTAAAGGTCTTTCAAGCCATTATAGAGCACATACCAAAAATTCCCTATAGGGAATATACCATTCATACCCTAACGGTTTTAAACACCTCATAAGCGTAAAAGAGACAGAAAAACAGACACACATGAAAATATATTCCCTATTTTGCGGAGTTAAGGGTTAAAATTGGATACTATATTGATGATGGGGAGAAAAATGACAGTGCAGGGCAGATTCTCACGTATAGAGTTGAATATACTGAGTCACAGTAGATGAAAGCTGACAAAGGGGATGGATACGGAATCAAGGTCTCAAGTAATGCACAAACTCATGATGTGGGGGCAGGTGTTGAATTTCGTTGGGATCAAAAACAAAAAGACGAAGGTGTGTTAGTGGTTTCTGAAAAATTCTTCATGGCATACTTTGATTTGCGCATTGTTGTTAAATCAAGCAATGAATACAGACAATTAACAATTACAGCTCCAGGTAGTTACGACGTGACAAAATGGACAGATAACACAGGCAAAGAACACAACATTAACATTATTTGGCTTCAGCTACACGATGTATCAATATGCTAAACACACAGGACACACCCCACCGCCCAACATTTTTTTAAATCACCCACTACAATCCACACGCTAAAATATTTGTCAAAACAAGGTTTCATTTATAGTGCGAGATACACACCATCATTATTATAATACTAGTATGTGCAGTATATATTTTAGATAAAAAAATCCTTGGAAGGGTAGTAAACAAATGAAAGTATCACCTTATTTAATTTTCAACGGAAATTGTGTGGAGGCAATTAAGCTCTATGAGAGAGCGTTTAACACAAAGGCTAATTATTGTCAATACAAAGATGTTCCGCCATCGGCGGATTATCCAGTACAATTGGGTACAGAAGAATTAATTATGCACTGCATACTCCCAATTGGTAATGGCACAATTTATCTTTGTGATACAACGCCTAATCAACCGGTCACTTTTGGCAATGGCTCTTTTGCATGTGTAGAGCTTCAAACAGCAGAAAATGTCAAAGCAGCATTTGAAATCCTAAAAGAGGGGGGAAAAGTGTTCTGTGAAGCGCAGGAAACATTTTGGAATAAATGTTATGCTGAACTTGAAGACAAATTTGGTCTTAAATGGACTCTAATGATTGACGAATGTACCTGTAGCGACCAATGTGCAAGCGGCTATAATCCAAACTGCACCTGCACCTCTAACGCATGCCATTGTAGAGAAATGTCGAAGGCTTAGAGGTCAAGTGTCTAAAGAGGCGGTGTTGTGAGCGGTTATAACACGGATGTTGCCCCCTCTGGAGACCCCATACCCCGTTGAGCCCACGAACTTTTTTAGAGAGTGTGCACCTATAGATACATGGCATGATTTTTCGTAGTTTTGTTGCGTTTAACCCCTCTTTCTGATGAACAAATCTCACGTTTTGCCATGATTTCTGTGCCTTATCAACTCACAGAGACCATAATACCGCTACAGCTATCTATAAGTAAACACTCTCAAATAAGTCTTTTAATGCTATGCCGAAAGCTTATTTTTGGTTTGATGAAAAAGTGTAGGTGCCGTGTGCCGTTATAGCACGGACGTTGCCTCTTCTGGAGACCCCGCAACCCGCTGGGGACACGGACTTTTGTACCATACAATTATGGATATTGTCTTTGAGACTTATAAACTATTTCTGGAGAAA
>WQYG01000161.1 GCA_009781395.1 Candidatus Bathycorpusculum sp.
ACTAAACAGTGAAACACACCCAGAAGAAACAAAAAGCGCCACAAATAGTAAAGAAACAAACAACAAACCCCATCTACGGCAAATATGACGTAAATTAACCTTAGATTTAACATTCACACTCATATGATCCCTCTACATTTTCACCTCTGCTGACCACTTTGTTTTAGACGTAAATAGTAAAACGGCCATAACAACAGCTAAAGTTACACCTACCACCCCTATACAAATAATCACAACCTCCCTCAAACTAAAACTATCACCGTTAGATGTCCCATCACCAGACGACTCGCCACCATTATTACCATCCGATGAACCGTTATTACCGTTAGATGATTCACTATCACCACCAGATGGTCCAGTACTGTTTTCAGGGTATACATTATCACCCTCACCATAAAGACCGGTGAAAGTGTTACCTGAAATCTCGCCACCAATCCATTCAAAAATGTGAGCATATCCATACACGCCACCGCCAGTGTAAGCGGTGTTACCAGAAATTTTGCCCCCAGTCATCGTAAATTTACCACCATGATTGTGTACACCTCCACCCTTGCCATCAGGAGCTGTGTTACCTGTAATTTCGCCCCCTGACATAACAAAAACACATTTCTCAGTATAACTACCGCCAATAGACACACCACCGCCACCACCAGACGCGACACTTGCTGTAGCTTTATTGTTAGATATCTTGCCTCCAGTCATCTCAAAAACGCTCGGCCAACTGTTGGCTACTCCTCCACCCCAGCTGGCTGTGTTGCCTGTGATTTCACCTCCAGACATAATAAAAGTACCAAAGTTTGTTACCCCACCGCCGTCGCCATGTAAAAATCTAGTGTTATTGGAAATTCTGCCGCCTAACATCTTAAAAGTACCACTGTTAGCTACTCCACAACCGTCTGCAATGATTTCATTCATGTGCGCATGATCATCGGGATTATAATAGTAGCCACCCATGTTGCCTGTGATTTCGCCGTTAAGCATGATTAGTGTGCTGTCTTTGCTAGTAGCTACGCCTCCACCGATTTCGCCTGTTTTATGAGTTACCATAATGCCATCGAGTGTTAGTGCTCCACCGCTGTCAACAGTAATAGTGTGTCTATTAACTACACCTATTAGCTTGTAGTATCCAGAGGCTTTGTTGCTTGTTAAGGTGATATCTTTGCCTGCTGGAATGGTGAGGGTTGTTTCTGTTAAAGTGATGTCTTTGTTAAGTGTAATGATTGTAGATCCTGCCGAATTGTTAATGGCGTTTCTAAGTTCCGTTTCAGTACTAACTACTTTATCAGATGCCCCAGACGCAAAAGGAGAAACACCACTATCAAATATAGGGCTAAAGCAAGAAGAAATCAACACGGCAACAAACAGTAGGGAAACAAAAAATGCCTTGCTATGGAGATAACGAAAATTAACTTTAGGCATGGCGTGACCTCTTAGTGTTGTATCTTTAAATTTAGTATACTTTAGATGCAGTTTATATGTCTTATTAAAAAAGGTCGACGGAGAATAAAAAATGACAAAAAGCAGAAATACTCCTAATAACCTATCAACATAATCTACTGAAGCGGTTAGAACGAAATAACGTAAACTGTAACGTATCAGTTAAGCTATAATTGTGGATGGGCAACATTTTGTTTCTTTTTAAAGGGTCACGTTTTGTATTGGTGTGATTGTCTTGTTTGACTTTGTGATTACTGTTGAGAATGTTGTTATGACGGGTTGGTTTAGTGAGGGTGTGGATTTGGGTGTTGCGTGTTTAAAGTTGGTGGGTTCTAAGTGTAGTTGGAAAAAGTTTCCGGGGTTATCTTTCAAGTTGAGGTCGCCTTTGGCTACGTTTTTGCTTTTTGGGAACGGCAAGTTTGTCTGCACAGGCACAAAAACTAAAACCAAAGCAGAACAAGCCATTACAGCTTTTCTTGGGTTGCTTAAAGCGGAAGGTTTGGTTTCAAGTCAGTGTAGTTTTGAGTGTGGGGTAAAAAATCTTGTAGTTTCGATAAATATGGCGGGTGCTTCGGTGTCTTTGGAGCAGTTTAACAGTGAATTTGACACCATATATGAACCAGAAAAATTCCCAGCAGCCGTCTACAAAATGGGTGAATCTAAAGCAACGTTTCTTGTCTTTCTCACGGGTAAGATGATCTGCTCAGGAGTAGCTGATGAAGAGGACTTGAAGAAGACTGTGAAAGAATTTTACGATCAACTCGTAGAAAAAAATGTGATAGCAAAAATCTTAAACAGATAACGTTTACATCTCGTTTAGTTCTAACCCATGAGTTAAGCAGAGTCTATTATTTCCAAAAGGAAAAGTGCCAACACTATGGGCACTTTTAAGTGTCATATAGCAACTATTTTTGATAAAACAAGCACTCAACAAGTCTCTATAGTGCCCCAACAAACCCTTAAAAACGCTTATCTTTATCTTCAATAAACTACCTCTTGAGTAAAACATGCATTCACCAAAAATTAGCAGAAAAACAAGTACTGCGCCAAAATCATAAATATCTCTTAAAGGCATTGTTTTAGGGGAGAATAATTTTGAGCCAGATTTCGTGCGATAAGAAAAACTGC
>WQYG01000162.1 GCA_009781395.1 Candidatus Bathycorpusculum sp.
CGAATAATCATACAACCTTTCACAGGCGCATAATCGGCTAATTCAGCTTTTAGAATGGTTTCAACGTACCATTCGCTGAAATCTTGGCTTTTCTTAACAGTTACACCAGTATCAGACATGAGTATTCGCTTCTTGCCAGTGTATGCTAAAAACCAAAATATAAAGCACTACTTCGTTTTAACTCTGAATAAACTGGTTCAATCTTATTTGTTATGTTCGTTACGTTTGTTAATAATTCAATCCTGAGTGTGTGGTGCTTCTTCAAACTTTGTTTCTCAATGTGTTTCTGTTAAAGCAAGTTTTTATTGGACCCATAAGGTTTGGCTGGTTTTTATGTTTGGGGAGATGCGTCATTTTCTCATATTTTCTGTTTTAAATTCTTCTCTCTGTTGGGTCTGTAGTGTATTTTGATCTCGAGCTTTTAATCTTTCATCGTTTATGAAACTATTCCGACACGGATGTCTAATGGTTGGACACTTTGTTAGTACACTTAGCATTAAATCAAATTAATTTCAATAACTTGTTGTGATAGTTCATGTTTGCTCAAAAGCTAACCGAATATGTGAAACTAGCCGTTGCCAGATATGTTTGTTTAATGTGTTGGGGTAAACTACATATCTGCACAGAACCACATCTACACGGTGGTCTCGGGTATGAAAAAGATATTTAGTGTCTTCCTGTCTGCCATACTGCTATTTAGCGGATTGACTCTCACAGGTATTGCATCTATAAGTGCGGTGCAGGCTGAGACAACTCTAAAAAAACCCGCCATACCCGATTTTACGTTGCAGTTTGTAGATAATTCTTATGATGTACCTCCAACTTTTTCAAAAGACCTCTTTACAGGAAAAAATGAAATGACCCAAGAAGGTTACCACGTAGAAAATAAAATAATAGAAGTGAAAATAAAAAACCAGTCTTTCAATCGTTATATGGATTCACAAGGCAATCACATTACACTGATGTATGATATTCGCTGGAAAGGACATTTTGACGATTACTGGCACGAATACAGTGCGCTCAATTTCAGTTCTCAAAATAACTATTTAATTGCCTCAAGTCAAATACTAGATGACGGCTCTTTGTTGTATCCAAATGCACCCTATACAGAGATAACATACTCTACAGGTGCCTACAGAGATGCTGGTAGATTTTGGTTAGGTGATGTTTCTGATGGTGAAAAAATAGATTTTCAGGTTCGAGCATTAATTGGATACCACGCTCGTATCGAAGTGCCTCCTGACCCAGCCTATCCCCGAGGGAGTGTCCATCTTGTTTTTACAGGTGAGTTTAGTGATTGGAGCAAAACACAGACCATAACAATGGGTGTTAGTAGTGATAGCACACAAAATCAAAACGAACCAACACCAAGTTCAACTTATTTCTCAGACCAACCGTCTCAACCTGAGATGACAATAGCCGGGCTTACTTGGTTGATTTTTAGTTTAGGCATCGTTTTAGGTGTTATACTAGGGTTAAGTATTGTGTTTGTGTATGAAAAAAGAAGAACTGTAAGACGCAAATGAGATACACAAACACACTGTTGATAACTCCTCTGAATGAGGTTTGATGAGCGTTTTATTATGTTGAACTAATGTTTGAGTGTTGGTTTTTGCAGGTTGGGTATTTGTTTGGTAGTTTATTACTTGTTGAGTAGGATTTTGTTAAGTGCTTGTTTGGGGTTGGTTTCTGTTTTTGGTGGATTTGTTTGTTTGTTTGGTGTTTAAAGGGATTTTTTGAGCATAGCAGATATAAGGGAGCTTGCCAAATATTTCGCAAATAAAGAAGTGTCAGTTATGTCGGAAAAACTATCACTGGTCACATGTACAAGTTGCGGAAAACCTATCCCGCCGGGAAGCGAATCGACAAAGTTTCTATGTCCTAACTGCGGTGAAATTCAAATTAAACGCGATGGTAAATGCCGCAAATTTGGCAGACTATTTAAGTGTCCTAATTGCGGTTTTCAAGGGCCATAGAGGGAACTAGATGGGCGCAATTCTTGTTGTTTACAAAGTTTTCCCTGAAGATATAGTCAAAGATTTTGAGCCTCTAAAAGAAAAAGTTAAAGCTATTTTGCCTCAGGCTGCCTCTATTGAGGGTTGGGGTACTGAGGATATTGCTTTTGGTTTGGTGGCGCTTTTGGTTCAGGTGCGCTTTCCTGAGAATTTAGATGGGCTTGTTGAAGAATTTGAGGTTGCGCTTGCTAAAATTTCAGGTGTCAGCCAAGCAGAGGCTTTCAATATCCGGCGAACCAGCCGCGACTAACCCTTTTTTGTTTATTTTTTCCTTAAAGCCGCCTAGTTTAGCTGGTTGGCGGCATCGCTTTAAAGTTTATATATGTTAAGCGTTCTTTTTCAAACAGACACTTTAAGTGACACAGTTATTTGGAGCCTTATAGATGAGTGAAGTTCAATTACGCGTTGGAGACGCACGGCAAAGAGATGTTGGCAGAGGTATTGCACGTATCGACCAGCGGACAATGCAAAAGTTGGGGATAAGTGCTGGGGATGTAATCGAGATTGTTAACAAACGTAC
>WQYG01000163.1 GCA_009781395.1 Candidatus Bathycorpusculum sp.
CGAGCGCAATGGGCAGAACAAATTAGCCTAAAGATGGAACGAATTAAAGAAACAAACGGCGCAGTCCTAAAATCTGACCAAACGCGAGCAATGACTGCATATCTGCATACCTACAAATGGGAAGAAAATTTTGGTGGTGGAAGCACAACAGACCCATATAATGTACTTAAAAGCCCCGATAAACTGTTTGCGCGTTTCTACACACCATATGCAGATCAAGCTGCGACAGTAGTTGCTACCACGTCCGCATCAATTACTGGAGATGTCTATGTTAGAGGCTATAGAAGTTCAATTAATACAGGGCAATATGCAATTGTGTATGGAAGCCTCACAGGAAGTAAGACCAATATGACGGAGTGGCCCGCAATTGGGTATGCTAAAGTATCGACCACAACCTCTAATGACCACTATATTGGTTATGCAGGAACGGGTTATCACTATATGTCTGTTGGATGTAACACATACATGGGCGGAGTAGCCACCTACCACGACTTCTACCTTGACTGCGTTAAAATAGTACAATACTAAAAACAAACAATCATCTTTTTTATTGAACAAAAAATCAATTAACGGTATTACGTGTATGGATTGAGAGTGTATGAATAAAGTCAAGATATTTGTTGCTATGTTTTCAGTTGTTTTGTTGTCGCAGATTTTTTTGGTTTCTGCTGCTATAGGCAGAGGTGATTCATGGGCTGTCAAGGCATCAATGCCCACCGGACGATTCAATTGTCAAAGTGTAGTTGCTACAAATAGCATGATCTATGTAATGGGGGGAACTGGTGTATCGGATATACCAACAAAGTCACCATTTGTTCCACCGGGGTCTATAGCTTATCCTAACATTATAGTTAGTGTTAATGAAATGTATAACCCTGACACAGACACTTGGGCCACAAAAAAGTCCATGCCAACACCCCGAGAAAACTTTGGTCTCACCACAAGTCAAAATAAAATTTATGCAATAGGCGGCACAGTAGACAACAAAAAGAGCACAACAGGGGCAAATGAGGTATATGATATAGAAACTGATGCTTGGGAAACAAAAGCATCATTACCTTCAGCTATGGCATGTTTGGATGCTAACGCTGTGGGTGAGAAAATTTATGTAATAGGCGGACGACAACCTACCCTGTCTGGAGGGGATTCTTATCTTAATGACAACTGGGTTTATGATATAGAAACCGATGTCTGGAGCACTAAAACCCCTTCGCCCATAAAGATTAAAGATTATGCTTCTGCTGCTATAGATAACAAAATATACATATTAACATATGAAGGTGCTCTATATGAAAGTGGTAATTCACTTTTGATTTATGACACTGATACTGATAAGTGGAGTCAGGGGACATCCATGTCCGCATCAGTACACAGTGCAGTGATGGGTGCAACAACAGACAAAACAGCTCCTAAGCGGCTCTATGTTATAAGTATGGATTTAGATGTGGTTCAGATTTATGACCCTGTAACAAACAAGTGGTCTACTGGAACTCAAATGCCAACAGAACGCCTCGGATTTAGCATTGCTGTATTGAATGATAACCTATATGTAATTGGTGGTACAGGCGTAGAAGGTCTTAGCGTCAATGAAATGTACACCCCTGTCACAGAACATAAAACAGCAAATTCACAAATAAACATCAACTCAGCAAATTCACAAATAAACATCAACTCAGCAAATTCACAAATAAACATCAACATCTTAGTTGCTGTAGTGGCCATTATAACAATATCTGGAATAGGCATAATTAGGTTAAAGATCAAAAAAAGAAAAACATAGACACCACATTTTTTATCACTACTACTGTGTAACATCTAAATCAACACATTTTTATGTTTGCGGTGTCCTATATCCTGAATTCCCGTTGATACACCACTATGTTGGTGGGTCAACTCCTAGCGTTTTGTAGAGTTGTTTTTGTTTCTCAGTTACCTCACCAACTCTTAAAGATCCATCAGAATACTCAAAACACTCAATAACATCCAAACAATCAAACAAACCCTGCAAAGTATAATGCTCAAACAAACCCGCCCTCTGCATACAACCCTTAACATACGACAAAAAAATCAACCCAACATAACACACAAACAATTTCCCATCCAAACTCTGCTCAGACGACACCAAAGCCCTACGCAAACTCAACCGATCCTTAACATCCCCAAACGCCTTCTCAACCAAATCCCTATTACGATACACCTCCAACGCAGAAACAGCACCCAAAAACTCACTAGACAACAACGCAAAAAACCCAAAAAAACGCTTCACCAACCCAACAGCCACCTCATCAACAACCACAACAAACCCACCACCACCACCACTACTGTCACCCTCAACAGGAACTTCTTTAACACTAAAATACTTTTTATACCCCTCCACATGCTCCGCCTTACGCTTCCCCCTTAAAAGCTCCCCACGCATCAAAGCAAGCTCCCTATCAAACGCTTTTTTATCCTCCGCCGCACGATCAATATCAAAAAACAAATGCAAAAACAACCGCCTATCAACACCTCCAACAAAACCC